>CAIOSY010000080.1 GCA_903861075.1 uncultured Nitrosomonadales bacterium | reverse complement strand
GCAAAGCGTCGGAAAAAAGGTGCAACTTGCCTGCAAACAGGTGAAAAGCGAGCGTGTTTATTGAGATTTTTTGGTTTTTTCGTGTCTTCGCGTGAATCAGCAGGCGTAGTTCGATGAGGGTGCAAGATTTTTTTATTTCACGCGAAGGCGCGAAGATGAGACAAGATTACAGAATAGTATGGGAGAAGTGATGAGCAAGTCTGACTGTTAATTTTCGCGTTTGTTATTCGTGCACAAGCACTTGGCATGAGCTACATGGAGAAAAATCTATTGAGCGCAAATGATCAATTGACGCTCTCAGTAAAACAACCCATGCGTGTGACATCCGGCAGTGTAAATATGCCTGTAATGAATATTGATCCTGTAACAGGCGTCCCTTCGCTGGGAATAAACAGTGTGAGCTTGGCGCCTACAGGGAAGGAAATGGATTGCAAGGTTTCCTATGTTGCACCAATGAAAAAAAATCAGAATTTCAGCTTCGTTGCAGGATACATGAAAGATGCGATGAACATGACAGGCAATAACTACGCAAATGTTGCTGCAAACTGGGTTGTACGATTTTGAGAAAAGACGCCCACTGTTTGAATTACACCATCACTTGTATAAAAATGGGCATACGCTGAGGAATGCCCGGGGGTCGGAATATTAAACCGGCACAGTATTGGTCAACACAGCAACCCATTCAGATGCAGTCAGCATAGCAAGTATGAGATATTTTTTCATGTCCAGTCCTTTTAGAAAGATTAAGTAATCTGCTCACTAAGATGTACGGAATTGGATAAAGTTCAATCTGTAGTAATTTGCTATGCTATTTATTTCAGCCCAAAGGCGAGATCAGTTAATTATGTGTTTCATTTCTTAGGCTGAATGCGCATGGTATTCCTTGCTGAAATGCTATCAGCATCCGGGATCAGGGGCGGTGTCGCTAAGACCTGGCATAAAAAAGCCCCCGAAATATTCCGGAGGCTTTTAGGGTAAGGTTTATAAGCAATATCAGCCGAAGAAATCCTTAACCTTGTTCATCCAGGATTTTGCTCTTGGATTATGGTGTGCGCTATTGAGATCGTTGATGCTTTCGAACTCACGCAGCAATTCTTTTTGTCGCTCGGTTAAATTCACCGGTGTTTCCACGATGACATGGCAATGTAAATCGCCGTGCGTTGAACTGCGTACCCCCTTGATTCCCTTGCCGCGCAGGCGGAAAATCTTGCCGCTTTGACTCTCGGCAGGAATCTTGATGCTTGCTTTGCCATCCAGGGTCGGAATTTCTGAATTTTGTTCTTGACAAACAGTTACTGTTCCTATAATAGTTCCGGCACTTACTGGTAATGGATTAACAATAACACTAATACTCGCTCGCTGACTTTCGCAACCCACCGTTTGAGAAACATAATAAATGGTTGTGCCAGCAGCTGATGTACTTGGAGTCGGTGCCGTTGAACTTCCTGTGCCGCCCGTGGGAGTTGTGTACCATTTCAAACCAGTTCCTGTTGCAGTTAGCTGCGATGCCGGTGCATTTTGACAATAGGTTATGGGACTTGTAATAGTAGGTAAGGCTACGGAAGGATTAATCGTAACAATTGTAACCGAAACGGCGCTAGTGCATCCATTTACGGTAGATGTAACACTATAAACACCACCCATAGCTGAAGTTGCGCTGGTACTTACCATTGGGTTTTGATCTGTTGATGTAAAACCATTAGGACCAGTCCATGCGTATGAGGCTCCCGTTATAGATGTGGCTGATAGTGAAAGAGTATTTCCAATGCAAATGGGACTGTTATTGCCTGCTGTGATTTTATTTATTTCAACATTTGTTATTCCTGCGATACTAGAACAACCACTTACCGTTGTAATAACACTATACACTCCACCCATAGCAGCTGTTGCACTGGCACTCACGGTTGGGTTTTGCTGCGTTGATGTAACAGCATTGGGGCCAGTCCATGAATAGGTAGCACCTGAAATTGTTGATGAAGTAAGTGAAAGACTATTTCCGACGCAAACGGGCCCATTATTACCAGCCG
>CAIOSY010000079.1 GCA_903861075.1 uncultured Nitrosomonadales bacterium | reverse complement strand
TGGAACTGTCGTATTTGAATCTTCAATGAAATCGACCAAATGCGAATCATCATCATCACCTACAGGCGTTTCCATAGAAAGAGGTTCTTTTGCGATCTTCAAAATCTTGTGGATTTTGTCTTCCGTCATTTCCATTTTCTCGGCCAGGGTTGCAGCATCCGCTTCCTGCCCTGTTTCTTGCAAAATCTGACGCGAGATACGATTCATCTTATTGATCGTCTCTATCATATGCACCGGAATTCGAATAGTGCGCGCCTGATCCGCAATTGAACGTGTAATTGCTTGGCGTATCCACCAGGTAGCATACGTCGAAAATTTATAACCACGACGGTATTCAAACTTATCCACCGCCTTCATCAAGCCTATGTTTCCTTCCTGAATTAAATCCAGGAATTGCAAACCACGATTGGTATACTTTTTCGCGATAGAAATGACCAATCGCAAATTAGCCTCAATCATATCACGCTTTGCCCGATGAGAGCGCGCTTCACCATTGGTCATACGACGATTGATTTCTTTCAGATCAACAATAGGCAGACCTACACGCTTTTGCATATTGATCAGATTCTGCTGCTTCTCAATAATCGCATGCTGGTAGCGAACCAAAAGCTCACTATAAGGTTTGGCAGATTTAACTTCCTGCGCAAGCCAATCCATATCCACTTCGTGACCAACAAAACTTTTGATAAAGTGCATACGGGGCATTTTGCTCTTCGTAACACATATTTCCTGAACGCCCCGTTCATTGGTACGAATTTCCTCAACCAACCCGCGCATAGTATTACACAAAGCTTCAACTTGCTTCGCAGAAAAACGAAACGCCATCAACTCCGCAGTGATACCGGCTTGATGCACATTATAATCCGGACTCAAATAACCAGTTTGCTCATAAGCAATGCCCATCTTGTTAAATGAATCAGCGATGATAGCAAATCGTGCAAGCGCATCTTCTTTAAGCTTCGCTAAATCAGCCGCTGCGGCGGCAGCTGATGCGGCAGCCATCGCAGCTTCATCTTCCTCATCGTCAGAATCCAGATGAGATGACTCATCATCATCTTCACTTTCTTCATCCTGAACATCGCTGACATTAAATTCAGATTCAAGCTCAACAAAACCATCAACAAGCTCATTGATACGAATCTCATCACTTTCTACTTTAGCCGCCAAAGATAAAATTTCAGCAATGGTAACAGGACAAGCAGAAATAGCTTGAATCATATCACGCTGACCTTCTTCAATACGCTTGGCAATTTCAATTTCTTTTTCGCGCGTAAGCAGATCTACGGTCCCCATTTCCCGCATATACATGCGTACAGGATCAGTTGTGCGCCCAAATTCAGAATCAACAGTCGACAATGCAGCTTCCGCTTCTTCGGCCGCATCCTCATCCGCTGCCGTTGGCGCAGAATCCGTCATAATCAATGCTTCGGCATCAGGGGCAACATCACATACCCTGATCCCCATGTCATTAATCATGCTAGCTACGCTCTCGATTTGCTCAACCTCAAGCATATCGGGCAAATGATCATTGATTTCTGCGTAGGTCAGATAACCTCGCTCCTTGCCGAGCACGATCAATGCTTTCAAGCTAGTGCGACGAGCATCAATATCTTGCTGCAGCTCAGCAGCTAGCGGCAACGCAATGACATCCTCTTTCTTGTCATTCTTTTTCTTGGGTTTTTTAACCGTTACCATATTCTTATTTCCAATTGGGCAAGACCTACGTTAGGACCGCAGAAAAGCAGACTATTATACCTGATGTTAATTACTTTTCTCAGCCTTAGACAACAGTTAACTACAGAATAAAGATCAAATTGCTCTTTTTTAAAACGTTTTTAATTCTCTCACTGGCAAATTAACTTCGTTGCAGTAGCCGTAAATATTCTTCACGCTCAACACTCGTAAGGCTGGACAAGCCTCCAATTTGCGATTTACCCTGCAACTCCTGAAACTTTTCGCGACGCTGCCCTTCATCCATCCTCACAATAAGGCCGGCAAATTCGGCTTCCACATCAAAACTATCACCCCAAGCCAACATATCAGCCTCTGCCTGCGCCATCGTTCTCGCATGAACCGTACCTTGAAAAAGCTGAGCCAGCGCAGGACTGCTCATCGAAAAGCCAGCCTCACGCAACACCGCCATCATAGCCACGATTGCTTCAGCATCTGCGCCCTCACCATGCCAGTCAGCAGGCATTTGCATCGCCAACGCGGGTTGGGCAATCAAACACTGCAGCAACAAATGCTGCAAGGAAAATGGGGTGCGTACTGCTTTTTTCAAGTGGGCACGTGGTGCATGAACAATAGGCTTTATTTCATACAATGCTTCCAACTCTGCCTGACTCACACCCGACAAGACGGCCACTTCTTTACGCAACAACAAGGACGTAACAGGAGATGCAATAACTGTCAACAAAGGTCGCGCACGATGCAGCAATTGATTACGCCCTTCCTGAGTTTTTAAATCCAAATCGAGACTAATCTCCCTCAATAGATAAGCCGATAAAGGCATCGCTTCAGCGACACGATTTTCAAAAACCTGCCGGCCAAATTCCCGAATAAAACTATCTGGATCATGCTCTACCGGCAAAAACAAAAAACTGATCAGCTTACCATCCTGAAGATAAGGCAGCGCATTTTCCATCGCCCGCCAAGCCGCCTTTTGCCCCGCTTTATCACCATCAAAACAAAAAACAATCTGGTCACTCAGACGTAATAATTTCTGTACATGGTAAGACGTAGTCGCCGTCCCCAATGTCGCTACAGCATAATCAACACCATGCTGCGCCAATGCCACCACATCCATATAACCTTCAACAACCAGCACGCACTGCAAGGCTCTGATGGATTTTTGCGCCTGATACAAACCATATAATTCGTGACCTTTTTCAAACAGCGATGTTTCCGGCGAATTAAGGTATTTTGGTTCGCCCTTATCCAAAATACGCCCGCCAAAACCAATCACTTGTGCACGCACATTGATGATAGGAAACATAATCCGATCACGAAAACGATCATAGCGCTTATCATTTTCACCGCTAATCACCAATCCCGTTTCATTGAGCGAAACAGCTTGATAATCAGCAAACGCAGCCGCAAGGTTTTGCCAGCCATCGGGCGCATACCCAATACCAAACTTAGCGGCAATCTCTCCACTCAATCCACGCTGCTTCAAATAATCAATTGCCCGAACGGAAGCTTTAAGCTGCTCACGATAATAACGTGTGGCCGTCTTCATGACCTCGTACAAATCGGGTGCGACTTTTTGCGCATATTCACCCGATACGGAACGCTCATGGGGCACGTCCATACCAACGCTTTGCGCGAGCTCCTCGATAGCATCAACAAAACTCAAACCCAAATGCTCCATAACAAAGCTAATTGCCGTGCCATGCACACCACAACCGAAGCAGTGGTAGAACTGTTTGGACTGACTAACCGTAAATGAAGGGGATTTTTCGTTATGGAACGGGCAACAGGCGACGTAGTTACCACCCGCCTTTTTAAGCGTTATATACCGTTCAACGACGTCAACGATATCGAGACGATTAAGCAGATCCTGAATAAAGCTTTTTGGAATCATGCAAAACCCGCCTTTGCATCAAAAATTACAGCCCAGCACTCATCGCACCAGGCTGAAAATTAACAACTACTTGGATAATTCAGATTTGATTAGCGCAGACACTCGCCCCATATCAGCAACTCCTGCCAACCGAGACTTTAACAAAGCCATCACACGCCCCATATCTTGAGGACCCTTAGCATCAACATCGGATATAGCCTGCACGACAGCAGCAAGCACATCAGATTCATTCAACTGCACAGGCATATAAGTCGCAAGCACAGACATCTCGAACTTCTCAATATCTGCCAAATCTTGACGACTCGCCGCTTCATACTGGCTAATAGAATCACGCCGTTGCTTGTTCATCTTTTCGATGATAGTGACAACATCCGAATCAGATAATTCGATGCGTTCATCCACCTCGCGCTGCTTGATAGCCGCGAGCAAAAGACGAATAGCCGAGAGACGCGCCATATCCTTGGCACGCATCGCGGTTTTCATGTCTTCGGTAATTTGCTGTCTAAGACTCATATCACCTAACACGCTAAGTATATGAACTAGTACAGCTTGGGTGGCAGAGTCTGACTACGCAGACGCTTGTAATGACGCTTAACAGCTGCAGCAAGCTTGCGCTTACGTTCAGCAGTGGGCTTCTCGTAAAATTCGCGCGCACGCAAATCGGTCAACAGACCTGTTTTCTCCACGGAACGTTTGAAACGACGCATAGCGACTTCAAATGGCTCATTCTCTTTAACACGTACGGTTGTCATCTACGAACTACCTTCTACCAAAAAATTGAGGGCGCGATTCTAACAAAACACGCCTTGTATAACAACCCATATTTCTAAATAAGCACAAATAAACTAAATTAAAAATATTGGGCTGCGCATAAATACCTTATACCACCGTAATGCGAGCAAACTTACGCTTGCCAACTTGAGCCACCACCACCCTGCCCGACTCAACCTGATCCGACTTATCATTAACGCGTTCACCATCCAGCTTGACGGCACCCTGCGTAATCATACGGATCGCTTCAGAAGCACTACTCACCAGGTCCGCCAATTTGAGCAGTTGCGGAACAGCAAGACGACCATCGGGTGCGGAAACGACAATCTCAGGCATGTCATCAGGCAACACTCCGCGACGAAAACGTGCTTCAAATTCATCCAATGCATACGCAGCATCTGACCGACTATGAAATCTTGTTACGATCTCCTGCGCCAGCAACACTTTAATATCACGCGGATTGCGCCCTGCCTCCACCTCACTGCGCCAAACTGAAATCTCCCCCATACTACGGAAAGACAAAAGCTCAAAATAACGCCACATCAAGGTATCTGATATTGACATCAACTTGCCAAACATATCTTGAGGCGCATCGGTTACGCCAATATAATTACCTAAAGATTTTGACATTTTATTAACGCCGTCCAAACCTTCCAGCAATGGCATCGTCAGTATACATTGCGCGGGCTGACCAAAATGCCGCTGCAATTCACGTCCCATAAGCAGATTAAACTTCTGGTCTGTTCCACC
>CAIOSY010000078.1 GCA_903861075.1 uncultured Nitrosomonadales bacterium | reverse complement strand
TTGTAAAAGATTCCGTTGTATCCTTGCGTTATGAATTATTCGATATCGATGGC
Organism: uncultured Nitrosomonadales bacterium; assembly: GCA_903861075.1. Taxonomy (GTDB): domain Bacteria; phylum Pseudomonadota; class Gammaproteobacteria; order Burkholderiales; family Gallionellaceae; genus Gallionella. Next base: position 3,059 of record CAIOSY010000078.1, on the reverse strand, counting down.
AAGTTAGTTGAAAATGTCGATGAACCAATTAGTTATCTGCATGGTGGCTATGACGGTATTTTTCCTTTGGTTGAAGAGGCTTTGCATGGTAAGACCCTGGGAGACAAGGTAAGTGTGACTTTGCAACCAGATGATGCTTTTGGCGAATATGAGCACGAGTTGGTTGAGGTTGAAGCGCGTAGTGCTTTCCCTGATGATGTTGCTGTTGGAATGCAGTTTGAAGGGGCACCTGAAGAGTCAGACGATGAAGATTTTATTCTTTACACCGTTGTTGAAGTTCATGATGATGAAGTCACTGTGGATGGTAATCATCCCCTTGCAGGTAAGACACTGACCTTTAGTTGTACAGTAACGGGCGTACGCAAGGCCACGGATGAAGAATTGGAGCATGGCCACGTGCACGATGAAGGAAGTCATCTCCACTAGGCTACGTGAAAATTTGCTGATTAGAGGGTATATGCTCGTCATATACCCTTTTTAGTCTGAAATTTCCATTTTCAGCTGTTCCGCAATCCAGCGTGCGACTTGTCTGGCACCTGTTGGAATGACAGGTTGGGGTATAGGTGTCTCATTTATCTGTTTCATAATCTGGGTAAATATGCCCTGCTCCAGCATGAGAGACGATATTTCACAGGATATGCTCTTTGACTTTAGCCAGGCTATTAGTGCAGGAGCCTCAGGCCAATCCGGACGTTGGACATAGAGGACAGGCACGCTGCTAGCAGTCGCTTCCACGAAGCTACCGTAACCGGGTTTGCAAAGCAGTGCATCGCTGCTCGCCAGTAAATCGCTAAAACTCATCGGGATAGATTCAAATTTAATTGCGTCAGGGTGAGTAGTTTGACAATTCTCACTGATCAAATAACGTATACCACTTATTCTGGGCCAGTTTTCAATGGGCAGGTAATTGCTAATCCCGCCCATACTGACGAGTATTAATTTTTCATGGCCTTCGAGTTTAAGAATGTGATTTAGTGCACTGCGTCGATTTTGACCTATGTCTGCGATAGGATCAACCCTAATAAGATTAGGCATATCCTGCATAGGCATACCCGGTGTTGCACGAAAAAACACACTCGCCTGCGCATAGCTGGTATAAATTTGATTGATGATCAGATTATCTTCTGCAGCACCGGAATTCCCGCAGTAGTGACGGTAAATATCAGCCCAGTTGAGTGAACATAGGGCAATGTTGTTAATGCCTGCGCGCTGAGCACCTGCCAGAGGAAGATATCCCACATTAGACAAAACCATATCTGCCCCTAGTTTTTTCAGTAACTGCGCTTCATCGTTAACACACATATCCCAGTCAGCATGAAAATCGCGGTAAGCGGCGCGACTTTTGTTTACATCGACGGCGAGCGCTGAGAGCATCATCATGCCAATATCACCCGTACTTTTCATATGGGTAAACGGAGCCAGTATGCGTGATCGTAACTGTGTTTCCAGCGCGGATGAGCGAACCGTGATACGCAAGTTTGGACAGTACTGATGTAACTGGTTGAGCACGGGCGCGGTTTGTGCAATATGACCAAAACCGTGACCGGATATGGAGACGACAAGATGGGGATTGGTTTGCATGAACTTTATACTGTTAAATCATCAATGAACGCGCGACAAAATTGATTCCGGATTGTATTTTTTACATCAAACAAGCATATACTGTGCAAAGTACCCACGGTCACTTATAGTTGTAGATGGGTAATGTAAAACGGGACAATGATATGAAACATTATAATTCACAGTTGGATAATGAGCATGATGCGACATTACGTTTTTACCCGCATAAAAATAATTTAAACTGGAAGGAGTATCTTCCTTTCGGACTTTTAGGGATGATTATCCTGGCTCTGTTAATTAGCGGTATATTAAATTAACAATCCATTCCTTCTGAACTTAGTCTCTCCATTTTTTAGGGGCTCAGATGCATTACGTTGTGTAATGCATCTGAGCCCTGATGTCATTAGGCAACCTCATAGTAATTTACGCAGCTCATAAAGTTTTTCCAGCGCAGCTTTTGGGCTCATATCATCCGGCTGTATATCACGAATGACAGACAGTAAAGGATGTTCTTCTATTTCCTCAAATTGCGTTGCAAACAAATCGCCCTGCGGACTCTGTGCCGCACTGTTTTGTTCTAATAAACGTAATTGTTTTTTCGCAGATTTTATAACTTGGGCAGGAACCCCGGCTAATGCCGCAACTTGCAATCCATAACTTTGACTGGCAGCCCCTTGTTCGACTGCATGCAAGAACACAATGCTGTGCTGGTGTTCTATTGCCGTCAAATGTACGTTAACCAGCGCCGAGAATTCTTCATCAAGCCGGGTGAGTTCAAAATAATGTGTGGAAAATAAAGTGTAGCTTTGTGTTTTCTCCAGTAAGTAGCAGGCAATAGCATGGGCGAGGGCTAATCCGTCAAAAGTGGAAGTTCCACGTCCTATTTCATCGACCAAGACTAGACTGTGCCGTGTTGCATTATGCAAAATATTGGCCGCTTCGGTCATTTCCACCATAAAGGTGGATCGACCACTAGCCAGATCATCCGATGCACCTATACGGGTGAATATTTGATCAATGTCACCCAATATGACCTGTTGCGCGGGAACGTAACTCCCCACATGCGCTAACAGGGTAATAATCGCGACCTGTCTCATATAGGTTGATTTTCCCCCCATATTAGGCCCTGTTATCAGAAGCATACGGCGTGAATTTGATAAAGAGGTATCATTCGGAATAAACCGATCAACCTGATTTTCAACAACCGGGTGCCGACCCTGGGTAATATTCAGTATTCCTTCTGTAGAGAACTGCGGCGCATTGAAATTGAGTGTCACGGAACGTTCACTAAAAGTAGCTAATACATCTATTTCCGCCAGGGCTGAGGCAATGCGTTGCAGTGGAGGGATAAAAGGCTGTAACTGTTCGAGTAGTTGTTCATAAAGCTGTTTTTCACGCGCAAGCGCACGGTCATTTGCCGATAACGCTTTATCTTCGAAAGCTTTGAGTTCTGGCGTGATGTAGCGTTCAGCATTCTTTAGCGTTTGACGACGATGATA
>CAIOSY010000077.1 GCA_903861075.1 uncultured Nitrosomonadales bacterium | reverse complement strand
CGACGAGATCGGGATGGCGATTTTTTACAGCAGTCAGACGACCGGCTTTGTTGGTTGCCCAGTCGGATGCGGTTGTCCCGCCCCACGCGCTGTTTGTCGCAGTGATGCTCGGCCATAATGTGAAGATCGTATTTGTTTTTGCTACCTGGTTGCTGATGCTTTTGCCAAACAACATGTCGGCCCAACCGTATCTTATGGGGGAGGGGGAGGGATAATCTTGATTGGCACCGGCGGAGATGCTGTCACCAACAACATCGAACACCCGATATTCCTTGGAATATACATTCAATGCGACAACCGCAAGGAGTACGGCAGTCGCTACGCGAATGAGAATTTTCATAGAATTCCCTTTTACTTGGTAGTTTCTGCGGGGGCCGAACAGTCTTTCTGTACCAAGTGGTCGGTTGGCAGGCTATGTCCTACTACTGTTCCGTCGTCTTTGCTATCGCGTTTGACCGCCCGCAGGAATCGGAAGAGGAAGATCATGTCACGGATGCCGCCGGTCAGGAACCATACCGTCGAAATCATGCCGACTCCCGTCCACGTAACCATGAAAAACCACCACCACCGGCCCCATGCGTCATCGGAGATTTCGTGCGTCAGGCCGTAGATTGTACCGATTACGACGATAATGAACCAAAACATGGTCCAGACCAGCTTGAACATATAGATGGTTTTGTCGCCTCGCGTAAATTCGGATCCAATGCCCAAGGCTTTCCAGAACCGTGAATTGTACTGTCGCTGGTGATCGCCCGCGACAGCATACTTTCCGCGATGCAGCATGCGATCCATATCGAAGTTTGGATCAGGCTTTGTCAGTAACGAAAACGTCACGTATGCAACAATAGCCGACATTGCCGCCGTAAAGGATACCTTCATGCCGTTTAGCGGAAATGCCGCAGGCAGATTTTGCAGCCACGCAACCTCGGGCCATTTGCTTTGGAGTGACAGCACCAGAGGTGCCCAGAGAAAACTTCTCATGAGGATCCCCGATACGGCAGTTACCGAGCCGGTGATCATTCCAGCCCAAGCACCGGCGGTCGTGCCTCGTTTCCAGTACAGTCCTCCGATTATGGCTGAGCCGGCTCCGCCTATAAAGATTGCGCTGGTGAGAGCGAACCACATGAGGATGTATTCTTTAAGCGGAAATAAAAGGCTGAACAAAAAAACAAATATTGCAACCCCGAATATCGAATTCCGCAACCATCGCAGGTGTTGCTTCTGCTCCAGAGGCTTCTTGCGGAATGGCATAACAACATCCTGAATGAATATACTTCCCCATGAAAGCAGGTAGGCGTCGTCATTGGACAATGCCGCACATAATATTACAGCACACATCAGACCAAATACGCCTATCGGTAGCATTTGCGTCAGGGCCATTGGCGAAGTCATTTGGGCGCGCAACTGCGGATCGCCCAGCGCATCCAGAGCATTTCGCACCGTCGCGGCTTGTTGGGCGTATTGTGCGTTGTGTAACAGCACATAGGCGCAAATTGGAACAAGCATGAATATCATCACTATCATGGCCTGCCGCCAGGCGCTTAAAATTCCGGCCATCTTAGCCTCGTGCGGCGACTTAGCTGCGCTTTGACCTCCGGCATTACCCTGCCATGCCCGGAATCCGTAAAAAGTGACAATTATCTGCATTAGGAAAAAACCAAAATTAAAATCAGGTAACTTGCCTTGCTTGAATGGATTCAGTAACGAGTGTCCTTCCGGAGCGGTCTTAAGCGTCTCGACAATGTTGTTCCATCCGAAATTGGTTAATAAAAGCACGATGAGGATCATAAAAGTAATATTGAGCATTGAAGACTGAATGAACTCAGTGAGCATCACTGTAATCCGTCCGCCTTGAAATGTGAAAAACAACGCCAACCCCAGCATGGACGCCATTACAGCCGCCATCGTCAGATTAAGATCTAGGCCCATGAGATTTATGGTGTGAACCGGAAATCCGAAGAAAACGATAACAAACCGCGCTGTTACCGCCGGAAAGATAGCGTAATTTAAAACACCGGAGATACATGCCACGACACCGGTATACACACGGAAATTCCGGCTATAACGCATCTCGAAAAATTGGGCCATCGTAAGTGCTCGCGTCTCGCGAAATCGATAGGTTACCCAGCCAGACAATGCGAGTACCATGAGAATCGGTGTCATCATCAGTAACCACCATTGCCCGCAAAACCCGGCTTCATAAAACTTTTCAAACTGGGCGACAATTGTGATGGCGCCTAAAGATGCAGCACCCTCGGCCATCACTAGAAGATATCGGCCCGCACAACGATTGGCGGCCAAAAAGTCCGCTACGCTGACCATGTAACGCTTGGTAAATATTGCGAACGCGGTTAATGCGACCATTACAGCCGCTACAATAGTCCAATCAATCCAGTGCAGATTCATAACAGGTTTTCCCCGGCAAAGAGTTGTGCATCTTTAAAATAACAAAATTCCGCGGCACCTTGTACTATTTTGCTACCGCAAACTTCATCCTATGCTGTCTACTATAGCTTTGTCAGTATATTCGTCAATACGTCAATTACGAATGAATGTATGTTTTTAAGAACTTGAACTTTATTTTTCGCGAGTGAATTTTAATAGTTTTAACGAATAACGCATTAAAGTGCCCTTTACAAGGGTTGCATTGGATGCCTTGAAAGATATTTGTGGCGGCGCGGGATGTATAAAATGACGGCGGCTTTTTTGGGCAATGGATGAAGTTCTG
>CAIOSY010000076.1 GCA_903861075.1 uncultured Nitrosomonadales bacterium | reverse complement strand
CGCATAGGTTGCTAGTGCGACAAAAAATAGCAGGAGAATAGTAGGCTGCATATATCCTACGTACATAGCGAGGCGCATATTAATTAATATTAGCAGCGAAGCGACTGTCCCCGTCAAGACAGGACGAACTGTCGCGATTCGGATCGCAGTCAGCCCTATCAGGAGACAGGTCAATCCCATCAAAATTCCTTGCGGAATCGCGATGGAAAGAAGCCGTGTACCACCAACCGCATAACATGCTGCGAGAAAGTAGTCGTATACTAATGCGTGTACACATACTGCTCCCGTACGGTTACGCGGTATTCCTGTTTGCAAAACGCCCATAGCGGCTCGATTGTAGGCTGCACCGTCGGTCTCCCAACTCTGATCCCATCCCTGCCCCTGAAAGGATCGCAAAAATTCCAAACCGGTCATGCGCAGTGTTGGTTTGGAAACAAGATTCTCAGCATGAGTAGCGTAGTAGATTCCAAAAGAAGTATGAGTGATACACGTGAGTAGAGCCAGTGCAATGAGTAGTAAAATAACAGGTTGTTTTCGCATATTTTAAACTATAGAAAGTTTCATTTAGATATTTTATACTTTTTCCATTCAACATTTTTTGTGTGCAAGAAAAAACAAACTAATTTTTACAATAAATTCAGGATGATCTATTTGATTGAAGCCTGCTTGGCTAACGGGTGAAGTTGCTGATACAGTTTGTGCTGCCGGGCGCGCCGTCGGACAAAACGTTGTTGGATAAGGAAACGGATGTCCAGAATGCCCACGGCGATGGCTTTGCGCAGGCTATGGAAATGCGAGTAGCCAATGCGGAGGTGATACATAATATGCACCTCGCGAAATCGGATATATGGATTTGTGCATGCCTCAATCTTCACTTCACTGCTAAACTCCCAAGTCTCGCCCTCAAAGTGCATCAACGGCAAAATCCGACGCCGAAACACCCACATCCCAGACTGCGAATCTTGTAGCCAACGCCAGAACAACAAGCCAAAAATCAAGGTCAGCACTTTGTTGCCAAACACATTTCGAGAACTCATTACGTCGGCCTTGATCAGCGGAAACCGGGAGCATGAAATAAAATCCAAATTATCTCGCTGCAATAAATCCACTATTTCAGCGATCTGTTCAGATGGATAGGTTCCGTCCGCATCCATGGACACCGCCACATCCTTCGTCGCTTCTGCGAATCCTCGTCGCAATGCCCAACCATACCCCTGACGGTGTTCCACAACCGTTTTCGCTCCAAAACTGCTCGCAACTTCTCCTGTCCGATCCTCGGAATTATTATCTACCACAACTACCTCATCCACATAGGATGGCAATTGCTGTAACACCGTGCCAATGCCCTTCTCCTCATTGTATGCAGGAATAACAATCGATATACTCAAGCCTTGGTACATGATGACTGTGTTATTTAGCAGACCGGTGTTGGCGCGTCACGCGGATTGTGCTTGGTCGACCACTGCAATTCGGCTATATCTAACGAAGATGGCAAAGAAGCTGAATATCGTTTGGAACGAGTTACTCCTCAACGCGCACCGCCGGGCCGCCGATGGGCGGAGGCTTGTGCAGGAGGCGTTCACCACCGATCATCGTCAGCCGGTGATGATCCGCCTTGCAGATCTCGAGCCAAATACCTTTTACTGGTTCGATGACACTAGCGCTTCCGCCATCTTTGACGCGCTTCTCGACTGGTCTGCCAAGCAAATCGGCGCGCGCCTCACTCTCACTTGCACCGCTCCCGGGGAACTTCAGGCCCAACACCGCCGGCTCGAACACATCGCTTCCAAACTCGACCAAGTCCGCATCCTCGCCATCACCCCTGCCGGCAACGAGTTGCTCCGCGGGGCGCGTATCGAATGCCGCAATGTTGCCGGCACGCCGCTTGGCCAGTACCGGATCGCGTTGCTG
>CAIOSY010000075.1 GCA_903861075.1 uncultured Nitrosomonadales bacterium | reverse complement strand
CAACAAGGCAGCTACCATCACGCAGCAGGTTAGCCGTTAAATCTGGAAGTTTCGGTGCATTTGTGTCATGATTCATCGCGGTCTCCTGAGTCGTATTGGTTTGTTTGCAAGACAACCATTATTATACTCTCTGCGAGACCGCATTTATATTTAAAATCAAATAGTTAAGTTGTTTTTTAGTGCGATTTTCAACCCAGAAATGTCAGTTCATAAAATTAACGATGGCTCAGTGACATAAGTTTTGGGGATGATGGTTTTGATCTGATATGCAGGGAAAAATGATACAGACTCGCTTATTACTGGCAATCCCACTCATTTGGTGTTACGTAGCTCAAGCCGAAACCTACACGCAAGTTTCACCAAATGGGTCACGCAATTGGAATGCCGACACATATAAACGAGAAGGCAGTGATTTGGTTCCCTACGCGGCATCTGGTTCTCGCAACTGGAAGGCCAATACGTATCGGCAAGAAGGTGATGCGATTATTCCAATTCAGCCGAATGGATCAAGGGATTGGAATGCACCTGTGGGTAAAATCCAGAATGGAAATGAAGTCGCTCCTTACACGCCATCAGGTTCGCGAGACTGGAATGCCAACAGCTACAAAAAAGAGGGCGATGAATACGTGCCTTACAAACCTAACGGCAGTCGTGACTGGAATGCGCCAACGGTGAAAGTAGCAAAATAAGCCAACTCGATTACACCCAAGCCTCATCTTTTTGATTCCGACTCCAGCTACGCCATCCATGACCATAAGCGTGTTCGACATACGGCCCTCTCAGCAAAAGTGGCTTGTCACCAGAGCCGCCATCCGTTCCAAGCAAATATATCTGCTGTGACCAAGAGCTCACCCGCGTGTGGGACATTTTGGCAAGCAATGGATCCACCAACTCGGCTGCTTCCTCTGGTGAGCCAGCACGAACAAGGAAGCAGGTATCTGATTGCGACGACGATGGATGGGCATAGGGAATACTCCTTTTTTTTTGGTGGATGGCTTTTAGTTGACGAAAAAAAAAGCCCCTGATCGTGATGACCGGGGGCGCTTGGGAGGGTGATACTTTTAACAAAATCAGGGTTGATGCTCATTATGTCCCAAAGACATTATTTTGCGGCCCTAACTTGCATATAATATTCTTGCAAACGTAGCTTAGCTTGAGCATCAGAAATTTCTTTGTTTTTGACCATCTCTTCTAACGAATCCAAGTATGTTTCATATTGCAAAATTTCCGATGGCCTCCAAGCTGAATGAGACCTTATCCTTGGTAATTCTGCCCGAATACAGGCTGCCACCTCAGGAAATGCTTTATATTTTGAATAGCAGGGGCCATGAAGATCGCCCATCGTCGTGCAACCTGAGAAGGTTGCGGCTAGTAACAAACTAGCAAGAACCATCAAATACTTTCTCATTGCAATTTCCTTCATTTTATTTAATGTTAAAATACTAAAAGATCAAAATATTATTCGCATCTAAATACCATAACTGTATAACTATTACCAGAATACAATCCTTTCTCTGTAGATTTATCGTAACTGCTCGCCCCTGTAAAAATATTTCAAAAATTGCTTGACAGGTTTTTGGGTGCAAAAAGCCTTCAATTTGTTAGTCGCCTACATT
>CAIOSY010000074.1 GCA_903861075.1 uncultured Nitrosomonadales bacterium | reverse complement strand
GGAAGTGTTGATTCTGCTTGTACCGCTATAGCAGGCGTATTTCCTTGGCGTGACCTTCAGTTGTCACGTAGTGACGTTACAGATGGTTGGGGAAATTTCTTCACATATCATGTAGCGAACAGCGTGCGACCTGACCTGATCAACTGGACTTCCAGAACCGTTGGAACCCCTTTTGATATTAATCAGCTTTCCATATCTCCAGCTATAACCGTATTCACGATCAACGAACGTAACGGCGGTACGAGCAGCACAATTGCAACGAATGCCGTTGTCGTCATTATTTCCCACGGCAAAAACGGGTTGGGTGCACGTACTGTCAAAGGTACAACAAATACGGCTCCTGCAGCTGGAACAGACGAGGCGGTCAACGCAACCGTCAATTCGGCAACTTTTTATCGTAGCCCGTACAACGAGGACACAGGAGTAACAGGCGGAACTTACGATGACATCGTGACATATTTGACTCCACAGGATTTACTGCAGCCATTTGTGAACGAAGGGGCGTTAAAGGCCTGTAACGCATATTGCCAAGTTCTCCTTGCAACTTTTTCATGCTCTAGTGGCAGTCCTCGTTGCACGGGCGGCGAAACCAGATACTGCAATGTGTCGGGGCCAGCGTGCTCATCAGGTGGCTTTCCATATTGCACGACCGGCGCAACCCCGCAATGCCCCTCCGCATCACTCGCAGGATGTTCCGCAACAGGCATTCCAATTGGTAACTCCAACATAACCTGCCCATGAGGCTCTCATGAAAAACCGCATAATTCATACCATCTATCTTGCTCCGGCAATCCTACTGTTACTCATGTGGATTGCCGTTTCCCCCGTCTTGATTGCACAGCTCAGCTCTTTAAAATTGCTGGCAGCGGTGATTGTGACGGCCATTATGATGGCCTGGTGCATTACTTTGTTCGCCCATGCGGTTCGACAAGGCAAACCATGAGACAGCGCGGCTTTTCTCTCGTGGAAATAGCTATCGTGCTGGTAATTATCAGCTTGATTCTGCTTGCGGTGCTGAACAGTCAGGGACTGATAGGCAGCGCCAAGGCAAAAGACGTCGTGACCATCGTGAACGATCTGCGCACGGCAACCACACTGTTCAAAAATCGCTACAATTATCTTCCGGGCGATTTACCGCTTCCAAGTGGTGAACTAGCGGGTATTACAAATGTCGGCAATGGTGATGGAAAGATAGACGGCACAATGGACGCGCAAGGGGTGGTGTTGGTCAGTTCGGAAGCAGAAGCGGTACCCGCACAACTTTACGCCGCCGGACTGATCGGAAAAATCAATAATAATCGAATCACGACGGATTATGGTTCAGTTACCCTTGTTTCCAGTGAGACCGCCGATGGCCTTGTATCTGGTTTTGCGGCCGCTAATACGCTAACGCGCAATGCGATTATTTTCTATAACATGCCGTGCGATGTGGTGACAGAGGTGGACAATAAAATTGATGACGGTAATTCGGCAGCGGGCCGGGCTCGGGGTACGGCCTGCACCAACAACTTCATCCAGTGGTATGCGGTGGCGCTCTGATTGAAAATATTTCATTGTTATTAACTGACATTTCTGGGTTGAAAATCGCACTAAAAAACAACTTAACTATTTGATTTTAAATATAAATACGGTCTCGCAGAGAGTATAATAATGGTTGTCTTGCAAACAAACCAATACGACTCAGGAGACCGCGATGAATCATGACACAAATGCACCGAAACTTCCAGATTTAACGGCTAACCTGCTGCGTGATGGTAGCTGCCTTGTTG
>CAIOSY010000073.1 GCA_903861075.1 uncultured Nitrosomonadales bacterium | reverse complement strand
CGACTGATCTTGCCTGTCTCAGGCGACATGGGGTGTTTAAGCTGCATCGCATAACGGATCCTGTGACACGGCGATTGCATAATATTTATTACGACACGCCAGAGCTGAATTTGCACCAAAGTCATATGGCATTGCGATTGCGTCGTGTTGGGGGGCGATGGTTGCAAACATTGAAAGGCGGGGGCGCAATTCAAGGCTTTCATCAACGTAATGAATGGGAAGTCCCTGTTGTCACTGCGAAGCTGGATTTTTCAGGTTTGGATGGGGCTGTTTGGGATAAATATTTGCCGCTTGCCTGGCGCGATATACTCAAGCCTGTATTTGTTACTGATTTTTATCGCACTAGTCAGGATTTATTATGGCAAGGATCACGTATTGAAGTTTGTATGGATAAAGGCGTGATTAAAACATCGCAGTCCCGTGTTGCGCTTTGCGAGGTTGAACTGGAATTAAAGTCAGGTGACCCTCTGCACTTGTTTGAATTTGCGAAAATCCTGCTTGGCATAGTGCCGTTGGAAATGGAGGTGGTTAGTAAGGCGGAGCAAGGTTTTCGTCTCTTGTCGGCTTATGTTCCGCATCCTGTACCAGGGGTTTTGCCACAACTCGGTTTGAATTTAACCGACAGCCTAAAAGCTTCAATCTGGTCGTGTTTACAACATTTTCAGCGCAATTTGTCTGGTGCAATGATAGGGGATGATGCGGAATACTTACATCAACTGCGCCTGGCGCTGCGACGGTTACGCTTTACATTGCGTCTGGTTGTGCTGCAGGACCCCGTGCTAACACGCTTGCGGGGTGAGTTTTCGGTAGTGGGGAAGATGTTGGGCGAGGCGCGAGAATGGGATGTGCTGGTAGCGGGTACGATAGTACCGCTCCAGATGCAGCTTAAAGACGAGTTGGAGCAGCAGAATCTGCAGGCGCTGCTTGAATGTTGCCAGTTACGTCGTGCCTGCCGGTATTCGGCGTTGCGCCTGCGATCCCGTGAGTTGCAGGAATTACTGCTTGAATTGTGTATCTGGATGCATGGCTCTTATTGGCAGCATGCAGTGCAGGATGAGCCTGAATTGTCAGATTTTGCCAGGCATAATTTACAGAAGGCTTATCGGCAATTTATGAAATTATCTGCGCAGTTGGATAATACGCAGCAGTTGCATCAATTGCGTATCGCCGTAAAAAAATTGCGCTATCGTGTCATGTTTTTCTCAGGATTATATGATGAGCAGCAGGTGAAACATTATATTTTTGCTTTGAGTGATATTCAGGATGTATTAGGAAATATCCATGATATTTCGATTGCAAACAGCTTGTTGGATGAGATAGTGTTCGAACAGCTTGCAATCAGTGATGCAGTTGTCATGGTAAAGCGTGTGTTAAACCGAGATGCTCATTATAAAACCAAAGAAATAAAGCAGGCGGTTAAGCGTGTTTTCGATAGCCGCCGTTTTTGGAATGTTTCTTAATGTTCACGTTGCCAGCGTTTTAACAATAAAGCATTGGAAATAACAGAGACCGAACTCATTGCCATTAAAGCGCCTGCAAACACGGGGCTGAGAAATCCAAGTGCGGCAAGAGGGATGCCTAGTATGTTGTAGCCAAAGGCGAAAAATAAATTTTGGCGAATTTTTTTCAGTGTGGCGCGTGATAAAGAAATGGCATCAATTACACTTAATAGATTGTTCGTCATCAACGTAATGTCCGCTGTCTCAATCGCGATATCGCTGCCACTTTTCATGGCAAAACTCACATCGGCTGCGGCCAGTGCGGGTGCATCATTGATGCCATCCCCTACCATACCGACGAGGTCTCCATTGAGCTTAAAGGATTCCACCAATGCGGCCTTGTCTTGGGGCAGAACCTGGGCGCGAAATTCACTTATCCCTGCCTGTTCGGCAATAGCGGTTGTGGTTGCCTTGTTATCTCCACTGATCATAATGATGCGTAATCCCATGGCGATCATTTTTTGGACGGCAGCACAACTTTCGACGCGTAAAGGATCTGCGATGGCGATGTAGCCTAATAGATTGTAAAGCGATGTTTTTTCTGTACTGACTCCGTGCGCGATGACAAGAACAGTATTGCCTTGCTTTTGTATATCCAGTATGTAGGCTTCATCAATACAAACGCCAGATTCCAAGGCGAAGGAAGGTGAGCCTAACAGATAAGCCTGTTCGTTTATATTTGCCCGTAATCCCTGACCTGGAAGTTCGATAAACTTTTCAAGTTTCATCGTCACTAATTTCCGCGTTTTTGCCTGCTCGGTCAGCGCGCGGGAAAGGGGATGTGTTGAACCTTGAGCTAGGCTTGCCGCAATTGTCATTAAATGATCCGGTGTGACCCCATCCGCCGGGCGTTGTGCAATGACAACCGGTGTGCCGCTGGTGAGGGTGCCTGTTTTGTCAATTAGTAATACCGAAAGTTTGTGTGTGCGCTCCAGTGCGGCGGCATCCTTGATTAAAATGCCGGCTTGCGCGGCTTGACCTGTTGCCACCACCAGTGCCGTCGGCGTTGCCAGACCTAAAGCACAGGGGCATGAAATTACAAGTACGGCAACGGCATTGATCAAGGCGATAGAAAAACCACTACCCGTGAAAAACCATGCCGCAAAGGTAATGAACGCGATTGCCACTACTCCTGGGACGAAGATGGCCGAGATTCGGTCGGCAAGATGTTGTATGGCGGCCTTAGAACCTTGCGCTTGCTCGACCAGGCGTATGATGGTTGCCAGTTGAGTGTTTGCCCCTACGAACTGCGCGCGACAAGTGAGCAGTCCCGTTTCATTGAGTGTGGCTGCATAAACTTTGTCATCAATTTGTTTGATTTGAGGTAGGCTCTCGCCCGTTAACATGGCTTCATTTAGGTTGGATATCCCGCTGACGACGACACCATCTACAGGGACACTTTCTCCCGGGCGCACATGAAATAAATCATTTACCCTCATATCTTCAACGAAGATGTCAGTCATTACGCCATTGCGTTCAACATGGGCTGTTTTTGGCTGTAAATTGATCAGCGCTTCCAAAGCTTTAGAAGTTTTTCCTTTTGCAGTTGCCTCAAGTAACTTACCGAGTAATACGAGTGTAATCAATGTCGCGCTTGCTTCGAAATACACTGATTGGCCGGAATTGAATAGCCAGACGGCACAACTTAGAAAATAGGCTGCGCTTGTGCCTAACACGACGAGCACGTCCATATTCGCTGAGCCGCCTTGTACACTGCGCCATGCCCCCGCATAAAACCTTGCGCCTATCCAGAACTGCACCGGTGTTGCGAGTAAAAATTGTACCCAGATAGGGAGCATGAAATGCACACCTGACAGCATCAGTAACATTTCAATTACGAGCGGTGCCGTGAGTAAACTGGCTAGAATTAATTGTCTTTGTTGACGTTGCAGTGTTTTTTGTTTCTGTTGTTTTTCAGCGCTGAAATCACGTAAAGGATGGCTTTTAAATCCTGTGTTTTCAATGGATAGGATTAGTTCGGCTTTGCTAATGAGGTTGGCATTGTATGAAATATTTGCCTTTTCAGTTGCAATGCTCACGAATGCTACCACTTCAGGGAGTGAATTCAGTGCCTTTTCAAGCCGGGCGGAGCAGGATGCGCAGTGCATACCTGTGATTTGGAGTGTGATTTGCTGGATGTTTTTCATGGTGGAATTATATGCTCGAAAATCACTCGAGAAGATACTTTTGAGGCCGGGAGTAGGATGTGCGTGCCGGGTGCTTGCAATATATAAATACTGGCGATCGAATAACTTTACATCTGAAGAAGTGCGGGATATTGTTGCCGGGCAATACTTTGACAAATCAATTGATGAGATTCACGGCAGTGGTTACGTCGTCCAGAGTTTGGAAGCGGCACGGTGGTGTTTCTATACATACGGATAATTTCAAGGATGCCATCCTGTTTGGGTGATGATGCAGATACAACAGCTGCAATATGCGGCCAAATTGCAGACGCATATTACGGATATAACGGCATTCCACAGCCTTGGCGGGCAAAATTGTTTTTCATGCTGAAATATTAGCGTTGGCAAAATGACTGTAGCACGGTGATATTGGGGAAAGAAACCGCACGTCAAAATTTTAAACGTAATTCTTCTGTACATTACCTGTCAATGCGCGGGTTGAAGCATCTCCTATGTAACGAGCAGGATGCTTTTGTAACGGAGGCGCTAACAACGATCGTATCCAGTGCCGTTTTGTCTGTCCTGATGCTGCTATAATTTAGAAAATTTAAAAATGGAAATCGCCATGACCGTCATTCGCCAGCAGGATTTTATTGATAGTGTCGCTGATGCATTACAATTTATTTCTTATTACCACCCCGTTGACTTTGTGCGTGCGCTAACTGCAGCCTATCATGCTGAGGCGTCCCCTGCGGCTAGGGATGCAATGGCACAAATTCTGACGAATTCACGGATGGCTGCGATCGGGCACAGGCCGCTTTGTCAAGATACAGGCATCGTTGTTGCGTTTGTACGCGTGGGGATGCAGGTTCGCTTTGATGCGGAAATGGATATACTCGGGATGGTCAATGCCGGAGTGCGCCAGGCTTATCTTTATCCTGATAATTTACTGCGCGCTTCTATTGTCAGCGACCCGGCAGGCGCACGAAAAAATACCTGTGATAATACGCCGGCGGTTGTTCATGTGGAGTTGGTCAAAGGTGATAAGGTTGAGGTAAGGATCGCTGCCAAAGGGGGAGGGTCTGAAAATAAAGCCGTCATGAAAATGCTTAATCCAGGAGATGATATTGTCGAATGGGTATTAAAAAGCGTTGAAGGTATGGGCGCCGGTTGGTGTCCTCCGGGAATGTTGGGGATAGGTATCGGGGGGACGGCTGAAAAAGCGGTATTGATGGCGAAAGCCGCCTTGATGGAGCCTATCGATATGCATGAATTACGCCAACGCGGGCCTTGCAATCGCATCGAAGAATTACGTATTGAATTATGTGATAAGGTCAATGCGCTGGGTATCGGTGCACAAGGCTTGGGAGGATTGACTACCGTTTTGGATGTTAAAATTTTTGATTATCCGACTCATGCTGCTTCTAAACCCATTGCAATCATTCCTAATTGTGCAGCAACACGACATGTTCATTTTGAGCTGGATGGCACAGGACGAGCCGAGTTTACGCCACCCGTACTCAGTGATTATCCTGAAGTGGGTTGGGTGCCGGCTGCGGATGCGCGTCGTGTCAGTTTGAATGGAATTACGCGCGAACAAATTGCACAATGGCAGCCGGGTGAGGCGTTATTATTGTCTGGAAAGTTATTGACGGGGCGGGATGCAGCTCATAAACGCATCGTCGATATGCTGTCGCGGGGAGAAAAATTACCGGAAGGCGTGGATTTTAATGGCCGCTTCATTTATTATGTCGGACCAGTCGATCCTGTGAGCGGCGAAGTGGTCGGGCCTGCAGGACCCACAACGGCGACGCGCATGGATAAATTTGTTGAAACGATGCTCGCGCAGACGGGTTTAATGGGTATGATAGGCAAGGCTGAGCGCGGTTCAGTAGCCATTGATGCAATCAAAAAGCATGCTGCGGTTTCATTAGTTGCAGTGGGCGGTGCAGCCTATCTGGTATCCAAGGCGATACGAAGCGCTCGTGTGGTTGCTTTTGCAGATTTGGGTATGGAAGCGATCTACGAATTTGAAGTGGTGGATATGCCTGTGACGGTTGCAGTCGATACGTCAGGACGTTCGATACATACAATAGGTCCGGCTGAATGGAAAAAACGTATCGGTATGATACCGGTACAGCAAATTTAGATTAAAGATTTACAAAATTTCATGAGTGTTGCATTATCACGCTCAGTAACGAATTGGCGGGTCTCCCCGCATTGCAGGGTAGTGAATCTGGTCAGGTCCGGAAGGAAGCAGCCACAGCTAATTACTGCAAGTGCCGGGGGTAAGGCTCGCCTCCCTTTTTTGAGTCATTGAAGGATAAGAAATGAAGAAATTAAGTGGTTTTCTTTTTGCATTATTGTTCGGTGGCAATGTATATGCGTTAGATGGCGTTTCACTTGAGTTGGGTAATGGTCAGCAGACTGACATTCTGAGAGTGGGAGCGCTTTGGAATATGAATCAATCCTGGCTTAGTGACGGTGACTGGCATGTAACGGGATACTGGGAAGTAAGCGCTGCAAAATGGCAGGGGCGCAGTAGTGTAGGTAACAATCAAACGATCACTGATCTGGGTGTAACACCGGTTTTTCGCTTTAGTCCAAAGGTTTTGTCTCCGATTTCACCTTATTTGGAAGGGGCGATAGGCGTGCATTTGATTTCACCAACCTTTATTTATGATAATCGCCATTTTGGTGGTGCTTTCCAGTTTGGCGATCATTTGGGTGCGGGGCTGCTTTTTGGTGAACGTCACCAATATGATCTGGCATATCGTTTTCAGCATTTGTCTAATGCCGGTCTCAAACAACCCAATCAAGGCATCAATTTGAATGAAATCCATTTTGCTTATCACTTTTAACTGGCATGGCGAATATATCGCCGACTATGAATAATCTCGCCCCGCCTGTTTCTCTGTTTACGATTCTGATGAAAATACGTGTCATGTCACTAAGGTATCAAATAACGATGCCAAGCAGGTTATCCTCCTCACCCAGAAGAGAACGCAAATGATGTGCTACGCTAATTTCTTGTTTAAGGTGGCATGACTTGTCTGAAACTTCAGTTCTTGCCCGTAAGTGGCGTCCCAAAACATTCGCACAACTGGCAGGTCAGGAGCATGTTGTCAGAGCATTGGGAAACGCGTTAACGCAAAATCGACTGCATCACGCGTATTTGTTTACCGGTACGCGGGGCGTGGGTAAAACCACGATTGCTCGTATTTTTGCCAAATCCTTGAATTGTTTAACGGGTATTACTGCGACGCCTTGTGGTATTTGTAGCGCCTGTACGGAAATCGATTGCGGTCGTTTTGTGGATTTGATTGAGTTGGATGCGGCATCCAATACGCAAGTTGATAATATGCGCGAATTACTGGAAAGCGCGCTTTATGCGCCGACTTCCGGTCGTTTTAAGGTGTATATCATCGATGAGGTGCATATGCTCTCAAAGTCGGCCTTTAACGCGATGTTGAAGACGCTGGAAGAGCCTCCTCCACATGTTAAATTCATATTGGCAACGACGGATCCTCAAAAAATCCCCGTCACTGTTTTGTCACGCTGCTTGCAGTTTAATTTAAAACAATTGCCACCGGCGTTAATTGTTCAGCATCTTCAGTATGTGCTCAGTCAGGAAAATATTGAATATGAACTGGCAGCCCTTAATCTTGTTGCGCGTGCCGCTCAAGGCAGTATGCGGGATGCGCTCAGTCTGACCGATCAGGCCATTGCTTTTTCCTCTGGAAAACTTGAGGAGTCTGCTCTGCGTAGTATGTTGGGCGCGATCGATCAGGGATATTTATTTGAATTGCTGGCCGCATTACATCGGAATAATGGCGTTGAATTACTGGCGATTGCAGATAATATGGCGACACGCAGTCTGGCATTCGATAGTGCATTACAGGAATTGGCTTCCCTGTTACATCGAATTGCCTTAGCGCAGACTGTTCCTTTAGCAATAGGCGAAGATGAACCCGAACGTGAGCGTTTGTTTGCATTGGCTTGTGCTTTAACACCTGAAGAAGTACAGCTTTTTTATCAAATTGCCATTCACGGTCGTGCTGAAATAGAATTGGCACCCGATGAGTATGCCGGTTTTACCATGACACTGTTGCGTATGTTGGCGTTTTCAACCGCGCGCACCGTGTCCGTTGATCTGGCTATACCGACGGTTAGTCTGGTGTCGCCTAACGTCCATCCCGGTGAGCCTGAGTTAGTCTCGTCTGTTGTGTTATCGCAAGCCGTGCCGGTTGCTGAACGCGTGGCGGCTAAAAGTCAAAATGTTCAAGATGCACCCCCTGAGTGGAGTCGTATGCTGGGTCAGCTTAAATTACAAGCGATGTCCCAGCAGTTAGCCAAGCATTGCGTACTGGTTGAGATTACCGAACAAACTGTGGTGTTGCGACTGGCACAAGAGCATAAGCATCTGCAAACCAAAATGGCGACGGATAATTTGCAAACGGCTCTGAATGACTACTTTGGAAAACCGATGAAGTTGTTCGTAGAGTTGGGTAAAATTAGTGTTGCGACACCTGCAAAGATTGAGCATCACACACGTCAAGTGAAGCAGCAACAAGCGTTTGATTCGATCGCACAGGATACTTTTGTGATTGATGCACAAGCTCAGTTGGGTGCGAGTTTGATAGACGATTCAATTAAACCGATATAATTGTTAGGAGTTTTTGTATGATGAAGGGCGGATTGGCTGGCTTGATGAAACAGGCACAACAAATGCAAAAGAATATGCAACAGGCACAGGCTGAATTAGCGACCGTGGATGTTGAAGGTCAGGCGGCATCAGGTATGGTCAAAGTGACGCTGAGTTGTGCTCATGAAGTGCGTCGTATCAGTTTAGATGATAGCGTGTTATCGGATAAAGAAATGTTGGAAGATTTGCTTGTGCTGGCAATAAATGATGCCGTCAAGAAGGTCGCGGCGATCTCGGAACAGCGTATGAGTGGTTTCGGTGCGGGTATGGGCTTGCCGCCCGGCATGAAATTACCCTTTTGAAGACATATCTTGATGAGTTAATTGCCTCATTGCGTTGCTTGCCTGGTGTCGGTCCCAAGTCTGCGCAGCGTATGGCTTATCATTTATTGCAGCGTGATCGGGCTGGCGCTTTGCATCTGGCGCACGCTCTGAAAAATGCGGCCGATAATACCCAGCATTGCTCACAATGCAATAACTTTTGTGAACAGCAAGTATGTCGTTTGTGTGCTTCTACGAATCGCGATGAAGGATTGTTGTGTGTTGTTGAAATGCCCGCTGACTTGTTGATGATCGAGCAAACGCAGTGTTACCGTGGCAGATATTATGTGCTAATGGGACGGTTGTCGCCGTTAGATGGTATTGGTGCCAAAGAATTACATTTCGATAGGTTGGCAAAACGAGTGCAGCAACATCCTTGTGAAGTGATACTTGCGACCAATTTTACGGTGGAAGGGGATGCGACCGCACATTATTTAGCAACCCTATTGCAATCTCTTGGTGTTAAAGTGTCGCGTATTGCGCGCGGTTTACCGGTGGGCGGTGAATTGGAGCAAGTGGATAGTGGTACTTTGGCGCAAGCCGTGCTAGAAAGACGTGAGTTAACAGTATGAATGAGTTTGATATTGAACAAGAGAGCGGTCAGGACGATGAACTGCTAGCTGTGCAAGGCGAGAAGTTGCAAAAGGTGCTCGCACAGGCGGGGTTTGGCTCGCGTCGTGCTATGGAAGAATGGATTGTGGCCGGGCGAGTCAGTGTGAACGGTGAGTCTGCAACGCTGGGTATGCGTGTTGTAACAGGCGATCTGATTAAAACCGAGCGACGCACTTTGCGCGTAGGCGAACGGGATCAAAGCGCACGTATCTTGTTGTATCACAAGCCTGAAGGTGAAATTGTCAGCAGGGATGATCCGGAAAAACGCACGAGTGTGTTTGATAAATTGCCCAAACTGCGCGGGCAAAAGTGGATTGCTATCGGTAGACTCGATTTTAACACCAGTGGTTTGTTGATTTTTACGACTTCCGGTGAATTGGCGAATCGACTCATGCATCCTCGTTTTGAGGTCGAGCGTGAATATGCTGTTCGTGTACAAGGCACAATGACCGACGAACAAATTACAAAGGTGCTCAAGGAAGGACTAGCGCTGGAAGATGGTTTGGCGATGTTCGATAAACTCGAGGATCAGGGTGGGGAAGGGTTTAATCACTGGTATCGTGTAATGCTAAAGGAAGGGCGTAATCGGATTGTGCGACGTACTTTTGAGGCTTTGGGTCTGCCCGTGAGTCGTTTGATGCGGGTGCGTTTTGGCTTAATTAACCTGCCACCCCGTTTGAAGCGCGGTATGACAGCTGAACTCGGTGAGGGAGAGATTGCGCAGGTGATGGCTTGGGCAGACATTAAAGCGCCTGAATCGGCTACCCCTGTTGCACCCTCCACACCGGCACCGCGCAGAAACGCCGTGAGTCCGAATCGTGCTCATAAAGGGGCGCGACCTGATGGAACACGAACGAATGTGGTTCGTAATAGTACTACTCGTTTCGGTACAAACCGAGGTTCAAAACGATAACGCCAGTTGACAAGTTAATCCAGTTGCAATTATCGGTGTAAAGAAAAATTGTATGGAAGATCGAGATAATAAAACTATCATCTGTAGTGTGTTATTTTTGGATATTGTCGAATATTCAAAAAAATCTGTATCTGGCCAGATTTCTCTCAGAGATAGGTTTAATACCTATTTGTCAGAGGCAATATGCGATGTGCCCGTTACGGATCGTATTATTCTTGATACAGGTGATGGCGCTGCAGTTAATTTCCTGGGTGATGTCGAGTCGGCATTGAAGGCCGCACTACGTTTACGTACTCGTTTTCTCAATGAAGATGCCGATGCGGAACCTGCACTGTTGGTGCGTATTGGGATAAATCTAGGTCCGGTACGTGTGGTTCGCGATATCAACGGCCAGCCTAATATTGTAGGTGATGGGATTAACGTCGCGCAGCGCGTCATGGCTTTTGCGGATGCCAGTCAAATTCTGGTGTCGCGTTCCTATTATGAAGCGGTTTCCCGTCTGTCGGCTGAATATTCTGGTATGTTTCATCATCAGGGTGTGAGAACGGATAAGCACGTACGTGAACATGAAATTTACGCGATTGGCTATCCGGGCGATCAAACCAATAAACACCAGCAAGTTAAGTCTGGAGTGAGCGTGCCGTTTTTTTCGCCAATTAAAACCTATCTGCGAACGGTTTCAAAGGTAAATCTACGTATTTTGTATTTTGCCCTGATTTTTGTGCCTTTATTGTTGCTGGTCGCGCTCATAACACATTTACATGAACCGGATATCGCTAAACCCCCTCAAAATATTGAGATTATGGTTGCAGCCAGTGAGGTTCCTGCTGTGCAGTCTCAGACTAAACATAGTTCACGTCATACTACTAATAATAAAAGCACGGATGTTTCCAGTGTTGAGAATGAAAGCGTTGATTCGGGAACAAATATAACGATAACGTGTAAAGAGAGTGTGCATGTTTTTATCGATGGCATATCTAAAGGTAAGCTTAATGCGAGTCTTTTAACTTTTGCAGTTAAGCCGGGGAAGCATAAAATATTTTTAACTCGCGAAAATGCGCCCGTTATTGTTGAAGAAGTGACTGTAGATTTGGGTCGTACAGCTCATCTTAAACCGCCAGCATGTAATTAGCAGGAGGTTGTGTTGATTAGTCAATTAGGACGATATGAGATAATTTCAGAGCTTGGGCAGGGGGCAATGGGTTTTGTGTATAAAGCTCGCGATCCGCTCATCGATCGTATTGTCGCGGTTAAGACCATCAATCTCGGTTTGGCATTAGAGGAAAAAGAGGAATACGAAGCCCGTTTTTATCAGGAGGCACGGGCGGCGGGCAGGCTGAATCACCCGAATATTGTGACCATCCATGATGTGGGGAAGTGTGGTGATATCGCTTATATTGCCATGGAGTTCTTGCAAGGCGGTGAGTTGCGCGATCTGTTACGGGTTAATAAAATTCTTCCTGTCTCTCAGGTGGTTGATATTGTTGCGCAGGTCGCTTCTGGCTTGGCCTATGCGCATGAGCATGAAATTATTCACCGTGATATTAAACCATCAAACATTATGCTGATCCGTGAAGGGCGAGTGAAAATCACCGACTTTGGCATCGCGCGTATGGCATCTTCGTTGGTGAGAACTCAAACTGGAATGGTTATGGGGTCGCCAAAATATATGTCTCCTGAACAGGTGATGTGTAAGGAGATTGATCCCCGGTCGGATATTTTTTCGTTAGGGGTCATGCTCTATGAAATGCTCACGGGTACATCACCATTCTCGGGTGATAATGTCAACGCTATCATGTACCAAACCCTTAACTTTATCCCCGTTTTACCTAGCATACTCAATAGTCGTGTGCCTGACATGCTTAATTTTATTGTCATTAAGGCACTCGCTAAAGATAAAGAGGATCGTTATCAAAATGCGAGTGATTTTGCAGCTGATTTGCGTGCATGTCTACTCACTATCCCGAATGTTGAGCCCTTGGAACTCCCTGATACGGCAGATAAAAAGATTTTGAATCGGGTTGTTGCGCATCATGATCTTGAGGCGGGACGTGAACTTAATGCTTTGGGGTTGTCACATGCGTTTGATTCGAGTGAGGCCACACTCAAGCTTGCTGCTTTGACGACAAATTTGCCTGAATTTGAAGCTTTGTCGAAAACCATGAAAGTGGCACGTTATTCTGTTTCACCGCGTACCGTTTCATTACAAACTGACACGTCGATACGAAGTGATTTTCCTCGCAATCAATGGCACTTTCGAATTAAATTTTTGATGTGGTTGCTGCTCGTGCTTTTATTTATTATCTCCGCCTACAGTTATTGATAGCGCGTCCATGTCGTTCGATATTAAGTTCTCCCCCAGCTACCTTGTGATGTTGGTGAGTGTACATCTGTTTGCCTTAATTGCCGTTGCGTCAACAAATATTTCACTGTGGATAGGCGTGGCGCTATGGATAATCGTTTTGGTAAGTTTGTTTTATCAGGGATATCGCTATACGCGAGGGATGGAATTTTGGAAAAATGTACAACTGGATAAAAAGCAACTCACTTTGACCGATCGCCGGGGGGATGAATGGGATGCTGTTTTGTTGCAACAAACCGTTGTGACGCCGATTTGTATTGTTCTTTGTGTCAAGATCGAAGAGCGCAAATTGTGTCAGTTGATTTTTCCTGACGCGATGCAGGTTGATGCGTTTCGTGCGTTTCGTGTCCGATTGAAATTTTATTAGGTGGGATGCAATATGGTTGGTTGAGGAGAGGCTAGCATTTGCGGGTAATCTAAGCTGTAATGCAGGCCGCGACTTTCATGGCGGGCGAGTGCGCTTTGTACGATTAAATCAGCGTTGGTAACAAGATTGCGTAATTCGAGCAAATCAGCGCTGATATGAAAGTGTGAGTAGTATTCATCAATTTCATTTTGTAGTAATTGAACACGGTGTTGTGCGCGTTGCAGGCGTTTATTTGTGCGCACGATACCGACGTAATCCCACATAAAATGGCGCAGTTCCGCCCAGTTGTGAGCGATAACGATGTGCTCATCCGCATCCGTAACCTGACTATCATCCCATTTTGCTAGCGGGGGATTTTTTTCCAGAGGAATGCTAAGGATGTCTTTTGCCGCTGAATCGGCAAACACCAAACATTCTAACAAGGAATTGCTTGCCAAACGGTTTGCGCCGTGTAAACCGCTATACGCGGTCTCTCCAACAGCATAGAGATTTTTGACATCAGTTCTGGCTTTTAAATCTGCAACAATACCCCCACAGGTATAGTGTGCGGCTGGAACGACGGGGATTGCTTCCTGGCTAATGTTGATACCTAATTTCAAGCAGCGGGCAAAAATATTCGGGAAGTGTTCTTGTAGAAATTCCACAGATTGATGTGAAATGTCCAGATAAACGCAATCCAGCCCGCCCTTTTTCATTTCGTAGTCTATCGCGCGCGCGACGATGTCACGCGGTGCAAGTTCGGCGCGCGGATCGTGATGGGGCATGAAACGGGTGCCATCGGCCAGTTTGAGTATGCCGCCTTCACCGCGAACCGCTTCACTGATCAGAAATGATTTTGCATGAGGGTGATATAAACAGGTAGGGTGGAACTGGATAAACTCCATGTTGGCGACGCGACAACCTGCACGCCATGCCATCGCAATACCATCTCCGGTTGAAGTGTCGGGATTTGTTGTATACAGATATACTTTTCCACTTCCACCTGTTGCTAAAATGGTGTGCTGAGCCGCTATGGTGATAACTTCATCGGTTTGGGTGTTAAGCGCGTAGACCCCATAACAGCGATTGTCCAGAAGGCCTCGTTTTTTGCCCGTGATCAAATCCACTGACATATAGCCTTCTAAAACGGTAATGTTAGGATGTTTAAGAATTTTTGCGATTAACGTTTCCTGAATCGCAAGTCCTGTCGCATCTGCTGCATGGATGATACGTCGTTTATCGTGCCCGCCTTCTCGTGTCAGATGGTAGCCTGTGTCGTTACTGCTGTCTTTGGTAAAAGGTACGCCTTGCGTAATCAGCCAGTCTATCGCCTGCCTGCCTTGCTTAACAACATGGCGGGTGGCGGTCTCATCACACAGCCCCGCTCCTGCCAGTAATGTG
>CAIOSY010000072.1 GCA_903861075.1 uncultured Nitrosomonadales bacterium | reverse complement strand
CATTGGCTCCATCCGTTTGATGATGGCCTGCTTTTCGCGTCTTTTGGCTTCACCCATTTGGTGAGTCTCCCCGTTAGCTAAGATCTCAATAGCTGCGTACTTTAGCGGCTGATTTTACGCTGTCAACTGCCGAAAGTAGGCTGAAGAAGCTATTCCCTACCAAACACTTATGGCCAGCATACTTCACAAATTTGTCACAGGCAGGCTTGTAGAGACATCTCCCAGTTTACCCCAGCGCTCGACTAAGACACGCACTAAGGCTGCACGCGCCAGTTAACTTTACATTATGTACAGCGCGCCTATCAAATTCCGCGCATCAGCCACCACCACCCGCCGAGTGTGAAGAAGGAGACAATCAAGCCCACCGCCACCATCAGGTTGACCAGCGGCGGATCCAGATCGTGCTCGGCGGCAACTATGGCCGCCGTAATCATAGGCGGCATCGCAGCTTCAAATAAGGTGACCTGTATTGCCTGACCGTGTGCTCCGAGCAGCGGCACGTACAACAAAAAAATGATCAGGGGTGCGAGGATCAATTTAAAACCCAGGCCTAACACCAGGTTACGCCGGTGTTCTGCGATATGCCCCAGACGCAGTTGCAAGCCGACCGACAACAACGCCAACGGTGCCAAGGTATCGCCCAGACGTTTGAGCATCACCGTAAACCCGTCGGCATACTCGACCGGGATCAGCAGCAAGGCAATCGCCAGAGAAATAAAGGGAGGGAACAACGCGATGCGTTTAAAAATTTTCAGCGCCGTTGGGCGGCCTGAAGAATAAACCCCGGCGACAATAATTCCTAGTATCGACAAGGCAAAGAACGAACCCAACTGATCGGCGATGATCGCCGTCGTCAGACCTGACTGACCATAAAAAGCCTCCACCATAGGCAGGCCGAAAAACGAAGTATTGCCCAACCCCCCAACTAAAATTAACGCACCCACCGTGGCTCGCGGTAATTTTAGCCAGCGTCCGATCAGATAGAAAAATCCGGCCGACAGGCCAAAGACCAGCCATGCCATCAGTCCGGTGAGAAAAATATCACCGGACAGTTTTAGTTGATGGATATAAAACAGCGTCAGCGCAGGCAGCGAGACGTGGATAATAAAACTGTTCAGGGTTGCCGGTGCATTGTCCGGCATCCGTTTGAATCGTCGCAGCAACATGCCCGCGACGAAACAGAGGATGAGCAGCAGCAGATTATTCATCCCCGTGTAACACGCCGGTTATATCGGCACATGCGCCGAAATAAACGCTTTCAGCGTTGCAACATCCGCGTCCATCACTTCAACTTTTTGCGGCAGATTTTCAATACCTTCTAAAGCAACAGGACGTTCGGGCTTACGCCCCAAGGCCTCGACTATTGTTTCCTCGAATTTGGCAGGCAATGCCGTTTCCAGACAAATCAAAGGCAAACCCGGACGACGCTGCTCAAGGCCAACTTTCAAGCCATCTGCCGTATGCGGGTCCACCATTACGCCATATTCTTCCCACAACTCACGAATTGTTTTCAGACGGTCGTAGTGTGAACTCTTGCCGGAGGCAAAATTATATCGTAGCAACTCGTCCCAATAGTCCGAATCCTTAATATCGAACGCGCCGCCTGCATCCACCCTGCTCCAGAATTCGCGCACTTTCGCTCCATCACGCCCAACCAGGTCATACACAAAACGTTCAAAGTTGGACGCTTTGGAAATATCCATAGACGGACTGCTGGTCTGATAAGTATGATCTGTGCCGCGCGGACGGTAGCTGCCGGTGCGGAAAAACTCATCCAACACGTCATTTTCATTGGTCGCCAAAATCAACTGGCCTATAGGCAAACCCATCATACGCGCGATGTGTCCGGCACAAATATTGCCAAAATTACCTGATGGCACGGAAAATGCGACCTGTTCATCATTCGACTTCGTCGCGGCAAAATAGCCCTTGAAGTAATAGACGATCTGCGCCGAAACACGCCCCCAGTTGATCGAATTAACCGTACCAATTTTGTGTGCCGCCTTGTAAGCGTGATCATTGGAAACCGCTTTGACCATATCCTGCGCATCATCAAAAAAACCGTTAATGGCAATATTATGAATATTTTCATCTTGTAGCGAATACATCTGCGCGCGCTGGAAGGCGCTCATCTTGCCATTAGGCGAAAGCATAAACACACGAATACCGCGCTTGCCACGCATTGCATATTCAGCCGCAGAGCCCGTATCACCGGAAGTTGCACCGAGAATATTCAGTTCAGCATGCTGTTTGTCCAGCGCATATTCGAACAGGTTACCCAACAACTGCATCGCCATATCCTTGAATGCCAGAGTCGGACCGTTGGACAATTCGAGGATATGCACACCAGGCTCCAGAGTACGCAAGGGCGTTATTTGCGTAAAATCAGAATCCTCACGCCCGTTACTGTACACTTTTTCCGTATAAGTCCTGGCAATAATGGCTTGCAAATCCGCCGCCGGAATATCGGTCGCGAACTTGGATAGCACCGCAAACGCGAGATCCGCATACGATAGATTGCGCCATGCATCCAGTTCCGCGCGGGTAACCTGCGGATACGCTTCCGGCAGATATAAGCCGCCGTCCGGCGCGAGACCGCCCAGCAGAATTTCAGTAAACGTTCTAGCGGGCGCATTGCCGCGTGTGGAAATGTATTTCATTTCTTATTTCCCTAGTTCTTCCATACGCAACTTGGTCACATGACCGGCTACTACGCCCAGCGCTTCGATTTTTACAATCGCGGCGTTAATGCATTTTTCACGGGTTTGATGGGTCAGCAAAATCAAATCAGCCTGGATTTCGCCATCGCTAGGTTCTTTCTGAATCACGGCATCAATGGAAATTTGCTCATCAGCCAGGATGCGAGTAATGTCGGCCAGCACGCCGGTTTTGTCAGCAACACGCAAACGCAGGTAATAACTACTGATAACGTCATCCATAGACAAAATCGGCAATTCGATCATTGCATCAGGTTGAAATGCCAAATGCGGCACGCGATTTTCAGGATCCGCCGTGTGCATACGCGTAATGTCAACCAGATCGGCGATCACCGCACTGGCCGTCGGTTCAGCGCCTGCGCCTTTGCCGTAATACAGCGTCGCACCCACTGCATCGGCCTGCACCAGCACCGCATTCATCGCGCCTTCGACATTGGCAATCAAACGCTTGGCAGGAATCAAGGTCGGATGCACGCGCAACTCTATCCCTTCTGGCGTACGACGAGCAATGCCCAGCAGCTTGATGCGATAGCCCAATTGTTCAGCGTATTTAATATCCACCGCATCCAGCTTGGAAATGCCTTCAATGTAGGCTTTCTCAAACTGCACCGGAATACCAAACGCCAGTGAAGCCAGCAGTGTAATCTTGTGCGCGGCATCCACGCCCTCGATATCGAAGGTCGGATCCGCTTCCGCGTAACCTAAGCGCTGCGCCTCTTTCAACACGGTATCAAAAGGCAAGCCTTTGTCACGCATTTCGGACAGGATGAAATTTGTGGTTCCATTGATAATACCGGCGACCCACTCGATACGATTCGCAGTCAACCCTTCGCGTACTGCCTTGATGATAGGGATACCCCCTGCGACAGCCGCTTCAAAGCCTATCATCACGCCTTTGTCTTGAGCCGCCTGGAAAATCTCATTACCGTTTGTGGCCAGCAACGCCTTGTTCGCGGTGACCACATGCTTGCCATTGGCAATGGCCTGCATCACTAACTGTTTTGCTACACCATAACCACCAATCAACTCGATAACGACATCCACTTCAGGATCATTCACCACCGAAAACGCATCATCGGTCAGACGGCAAGCGCCACCTGTGACTTGCTTTGCCAATTCAAGATTTTTATCTGCGACGACCGTAATACGGATAGGGCGTCCTGCGCGTCGTGTAATTTCATCACAATTGCGCTGCAAAACAGTAAATGTACCGCCGCCAACAGTGCCAATTCCTAAAAGTCCTACATTGATTGGTTTCATTTTTCAATTCCTAAGGTTATGACGCGTTAATTGTTTGTAACGCAGCTGTTTTAATTATGCACCGCTACTAACGACGGGCGTATGTCGCTTGCGGTATTGTTCTAAAAAACGCGCGATGCGTCCAAAGGATTCGGTCAAATCATCTACCGTTGGTAAAAATACCAGTCGCAAATGATCTGGATGTATCCAGTTAAAGCCTG
This sequence comes from uncultured Nitrosomonadales bacterium, assembly GCA_903861075.1. GTDB lineage: Bacteria > Pseudomonadota > Gammaproteobacteria > Burkholderiales > Gallionellaceae > Gallionella. The sequence goes on along the minus strand of CAIOSY010000072.1, from coordinate 9,896 downwards.
ACCCCTGAACGACCAACACTTTTTCGGCTTCCAGCAAGGCCAGAATAAATTGCTGATCATCCTTAATCGGATATAAATTAGGATCCAGACGCGGAAATAAATACAGTCCCGCTTTAGGTTTGACGCAACTCACCCCCGGAATGGCCGTGAGCAGCTTGTATGCCAGATCACGCTGTTTACATAAACGCCCGCCGGGTGCCACCAGATCATTGATACTTTGATAACCACCCAGTGCTGTCTGTATCGCGAACTGCCCGGGCACATTTGAGCATAAACGCATCGAAGCCAAAATTGTCAGCCCATTGATATAATCCTGCGCGTGAGTCTTTTCACCGGACACCACCATCCAACCGGAACGATAACCACAGGCACGGTAATTTTTGGACAAACCATTGAGCGTCACAAACAACACATCATCCGCCAAAGAAGCAATCGACGTATGCGTTAAGCCGTCATACAACATCTTGTCGTAGATCTCATCGGCAAAAACAATCAGCTCATGTTCACGCGCGATCTGGACAATTTGGTGCAATATCTCATCCGAATACAGCGCCCCCGTCGGATTATTCGGATTGATAATAACAATAGCTCGCGTGTTGGTCGTTATTTTGGCGCGAATGTCATCCAGGTCAGGATTCCAGTCATTCTGCTCATCACAAATATAGTGACGCGGCGTGCCACCAGCCAAGGTGACAGCGGCAGTCCAAAGCGGATAATCAGGCGCGGGCACTAAAACTTCATCACCCGTATTAAGCAAGCCCTGCATAGCCATCACGATCAACTCGGATGCACCATTGCCAATATAAATATCATCCAGCCCCACGCCTGATATTTTTTTAGACTGACAGTAATGCATGATTGCTTTACGCGCAGCAAACATCCCTTTGGAATCTGAATAACCTGATGAATTAGGTAAATTAAGAATGACATCCTGCTGAATTTCTTCTGGCGCCTCAAATCCGAAAGGAGCTAGATTACCGATATTCAGCTTAATGATGCGCTGACCTTCCTCTTCCATTTGCTTAGCGCGCTCCATAACCGGACCGCGTATGTCGTAACACACATTAGCAAGCTTGGTGGATTTTAAAATTGGTTTCACTTATTTATACTCACATGAAACGCCCAGAATTTATTCAAGGAAATTAGCAGGGCGCAAAAGTTTGTGATTTTACCCGCGCTACTCCTACACAGCAAATCGGATAATCAATCAGCGGGGAAAATCTCCCCGAAAAAGCACTTTACATACGTCAATTCTAGCCTCCGAAGCGAATGTAACGCCCGTAAATCCTTCATCATCTGGGGCATTAATTGCAACGAATTCGACAACGCGCTGAAAATCCGCATCGCATGACAACGCTGAGTTATGTTAATAGATTGTTTTAAAATAAAAATGTAACAACTTTCATTCGACCGATGCCGATGTGGTTTGACGCATCGCGCTATTAACCTCTACACTCAGCATATTGAATGACTCGCGAGGCGATTTTGAAGTTACATCTGGCTAATCTTAGCGAAATAAAAATATTCACCGGCTACGCAGACGATCATGTCATGGTCAATCGCGAACGCTTTGACACTCGCATCGTGGTATTTGCAAACGAAGTCCGCACCAACTGGAGCGCGAATGATTTCATTCATCTAACAGAAGCCGATTTCGAATACTTTTTGACAATCAGGCCGGAAGTGCTGTTATTAGGAACAGGGGCAACGCAACAATTCCCTCATCCCCGCCTGTATCGCGCACTTACCAATGCCGGTATAGGCCTCGAATGCATGACCACCCCTGCCGCCTGCCGCACCTACAATATTTTGGCAGAAGAAGATAGACGCGTTGTTGCTGCGATCTTGTTTTAGTTTGTATGCGTTTCATGCGGGGAAGAAAAACCCGCGTACTGCTTGCAACCGCCGAGCGCTATAATCCTCGCCAATTAAAATAACGATTGCCTACATGCTTATTACCCGTCGACTAGAATTTGATGCAGGACACCGCATCCCCAATCACAAAAGCCAGTGCAAACATCTGCATGGTCATCGTTACGCCATCGAAATTAGCCTATCCGGTGAAGTGATCGATACCGAAGGTCAATCCGAACAAGGCATGGTGATGGATTTTTCTGATGTCAAACGTATCGCTCAAGAAAAACTGGTCAATTTATGGGATCACGCTTTTTTGGTTTATCGTCATGACACGCTTGTGTGTGATTTTCTGGCCACCCTACCTGATCACAAAACCGTCATTTTTGATGTTGTACCCACAGCGGAAAATCTAGCACAAGCGGCCTTTAATATACTCGATCCCGCTTATCAGAATCTCTATGGCAACAACCTTATACTGGATCGCATACGTCTGTTTGAAACACCCAACAATTGGGTGGATTGCGTGCGCTGCTAATTTTTTTAAAATTCTTAACAATTCCTCTGGACATCTGGCACAACTTACGTCAGAATGCGCGCCTTCAAGAAATTGGCCTATGCCAATTAACAGGAAGTGTGGCCGAGCGGTTTAAGGCACTAGTCTTGAAAACTAGCGAGGATGAGAGTCCTCCGTGAGTTCGAATCTCACCGCTTCCGCCAGATAGTCTATGTTGTTGATTATTAACAACAATATTAAACAAAAAAGCCCGCAGAACGCGGGCTTTTTTGTCTCTGTCCATTCTCTGTTTTCGTATTTCCCCCTTGAATACTCCCGAAAACGGCTGCTTTCTCTGTCGTTAACAGAGTCGCTACCACTTTCCGCTGAATCCTGCTCAGATCACACGTTTGGCAGCGAGGAAGCAGCGGGCATGAACGAAAAACTCCCGCCAAAGCGGGACGTGGTTTTTCATAGCAACGTGGCTTAGTTTTGCATATCCAGCAACCGGCGCTGATCTTCCCACCGCTCAGGTAATGGAACTAAACTCAGCAGCTTTTTCGCATTCAACCCGGGAGGATGATCACCTTTAAGGAGCCTGAGTGCAATATCAGGCGCCAGGTATGCAACATAGATGACGCGGGTAATATATGAGCTGCTCATCTTTTCCTGAGTAGCGATGGCTTGTACGCCGTCATAGCGCCCGGATGTCAGACGGGACAACCAGTCATTAGCTTTGGAGATCAGAGAGCCCAACTTGGGATCTGCGGTTCCGGAACCAAGGTATTAACGCCACGCTGCGCAATCAGTGCCGCCGCCGTTACCGTTTTACCAAAGGCAGTCGGTGCACAAAATACACCGGCATCGTGCTGCAACATGCCCGCGACAGCGGCTTCTTGATCAATTCTCAAAGTGCCAGCAAAACTCACATTAATACTGTTCCCTACACATCGTTTGTCATGAACATCAAACTGAATCTGATTCACGCGGAGCAATTCAAGTGCTGCATCCAAGCATCCCCGAGGCAAACCGATATATTGAGGGTAATTTACTGCCGAGCCTATCACTCTTGGGATGTTCCACACTGACATACGCATAGCCTGAGCTTTGTAAAACTCAGGGTTCTGGAATGCGGCCAGCCTAATTAATCTATTGACCAGTGACTGCGGCAATTGTGCCTTCTCAAAAAAGATCAGATTGGCCAGCGTAACAGTCACTCGCTCCGGCATCTGTCCAGCCAATTTCTTTGACACAGGCGTGGACACTTCCCACGGCTTTTGTTGCTTATCCTCTTCATCAACGAAAGTTACATCCAACGGATGCAAGCCACCTGTTGCTTTCAAAATAGCAGGCTCAATATCCTCGGGCGACATCGGCTGGAGAGATGACAAAAATGACCATTGGTCAGCATACGGACGAAGCTCACTATCAACAAATACACTTCTGCCGTTTTCACGAGGGAGTCTTTGCAGGGGCAATGCAATTAAATTTCCAAAACCACCCTTCGGCATCACATCCTGATTCGGAAATAATCGATCATACGATTTCAACGTCAATTGTCGCGTACGAGAGCAGGTGTGACTGATAATGGCGGCACCGAGTCGACGCGCTTCTCTTGCCAACACAGTTCTGGAAAAGAAAACCCATGCATGTGCGCCATTGCCAGAACGTGAAATTTCAAGTGCGACAGGAACACCCAGTTCATGACATGACAGTACAAATGCCTTGGCATCTTCGGCCCATTCTGCTTCGTCAAAATCAGCCGCCAAGAAATGACACGTATCGTCTGACAGCAATGGGTAAACACCAGCCGTCAATTTTCCTGTCAGATGTTTGAAAATTACGTCATCTGAAAGGGGAACCAGTACGCGGTTGCTACAATCAGCACAACTGATTCGAGGTTTTTCGCAAACTTTTGAAATCCACTCATTCGCACAAACAGGTGAATAGCCTGACTTTCCGGACTTCTGACTTTCCCAGCGAATTGGGTACACATCGTGCCGGCCTCGAAACAACCGACGAAATAAAGCAACTCTTTCACCTGCGTTCAACGTGGATTGAACTGAATCACCAATGCCTATAGGCATTTCAGGCTCGGGTTCCTTTACGACGAGGACATGCCAATCAATGCCGTGCGACTCAAGCAATGTACTCAATCTCTGATTCTCAATACGCAATGCATTGAGTTCTGCGACTGTCTCTTTTGAGTCCACGACCGAAAAACCTTTCCAACTAGTTAATACTATCAGCCTGCCAAATACGATTATGAAGTGAGAAGCCGAATATCTAGCTTGGACTTAACCCAGCAGACACAAATTAAGCAAGGCGAACTTCCAGCCTCTTTCCGAGTGCGGCGGCATACTTGCGCAAGGTAGACAACGAAGGCGAAGGCGTACCAGTGATCAGCGCATTTTCAAGTCGGGCTACTGCTGGAGCTTTTGTTCCCATACGCTCAGCGACCTGCGCTTGCGTCAGCCCGGCCTCTTTCCGCGCTGCCAAAATCGCATCAAACATAGGCATTTCTTCACGCTCGACACGCTCATACTCGGCTTTAAACGCTGGATCTTGCATCCACTTAGCCTTCATTCTTTCATGAGTGTCAGCAGGCAACATTTTTTATCTCCTTCAAACGTAATTCAGCAATCCTTCGCTCGCTCGGCGGGGTTTTCTGGGTCTTTTTAACAAAACTATGTAGCATCACGATCTGACGACCAACCATTGTGCAGTAAAACACACGAGCGATCCCTTCCGCCCCTTTTAGCCGCAACTCAAACAAACCACCACCAAACGCTTCAGTATGAGGTTAGCCCAGATTAGCACCAAACATCACCATGCGATCAGTCAACACGGCGTATCGCACACGCAAGGTCAGCGGTAAAGCATCAATTTCAGCTCTGACGACCTCACTGTAATAAGTAATAGTGTAATCCATGCACAAATAATAACATATCTGTTACTTAAAAAGATCGCACATCAAGGTCGGCGCGATATTCAATCAGAATCACCCCCAAGTCCGTCACAAATATTGCCGCAGATGATGACAAAAATGCGGCCACTATTCCATCGGATGACGAATAACGGTTCGCCATTTTTCTGGCGCGGCACGTCTGATATCGCTCAGATATATCTCATGATGCTTGCCACGCCGGACTGAACGTTCATCAATAAACTGATGCACTCTCGCGATGGTCGGCCCTTCTTCCGAGAAAGGACCAAGGTGACGTGTTTGGGTCACCCTGCCCGTCTATCATCAGATACTTCATCGGCGGCACGTCAACTTGCACCACCTCTTTAGCCGATGGCTGATACAAAAACTTCAGCGATTTTTTAAGATCCAGTTTTTCCATGCATATCGCCCTCATGCCAGCGGCAGGTAAATGTCCGTCAGCAAATCTGCGGGCGCGGTATTCAGCGGCGTATTGATATATTCCTCAAAAGGAGGGGCATCGCGCAATGCCAGACCGGATTGCAGCAACCATGTACCAAACAGCCACTGATATATTGAAGGAAGCGCATCGTATGACCCTTTATAACGCAACACGGCATAGCGCCCCCCTTCAATCTTCCACCATTCCAACGGAGCCTCAGGAGTACAGGTGTTACTAACTGTCGCACAGGCACGCGAGCGCAACTCAGCCTCCGGGACTGTTGCTGGATCGTCATAGCCTATGGTCATCATTCGCGTCTTTTCATCAACCAAGCCACGCGGGCCCAGCCAGCCAAAAAGCTGATCATAGGCCTGACCGATTTTATTGTAAGCACCACGATGGTAAATACTGACAACATTAAGCTCAGGGAGGGTTTTGATTGTGACGTCGTACATGGCAAGATTCCTGTCAATATATTGGGGTTGATACTGCACATGATTTCCGTAATGGCGATAACGTGCAGGCGGCATACCGAAAACTTCATTAAAAATTCGAGTGAAGGATTGGACATTACGATAAGGCATTAGACCGAAAGCCTGATGCCAATGGTTTTATTTTCGGCAAACAAGATACATTTAATGTCAAGGTCTCACTGGGATGTAAAGATCGCGTAATCCACATCCTTAAAGATGAAGAACAAAACGAATGTTCATTACTGCTCTCTCGGGTAATGGGCATGCAGCATGAATAAACCATGAATGCTTCGCCGCAAGGAGGTCTTGTATTGGCAACAGGCAGCGTTAACCCAATCGCCCTATCCTAACTCTGGCAGTATTAATGCGAAGCTCCATCGCATCCATACATGGCCTGAATCGATCGCTAAATCCTGTTGCTGACATAACCCGGGAGAGGAACTTTTGCGCCAGTTCTTCTGCTTGCAGCCATGTTTCGTTGTTCACACTGGCATGAATAGTCGCATCCGAAATGGTATCAGGCAACCCTCCTCCACTACGTGGCGCAAAAGCCATCGGCGTCATATCGTATGCTGGCGCAATGCTATAAGGCCTGCCGTGCTCAGACATGAACGCCAAGTTACCGCTGTGCATATCAGAGTTACCTATCAGTGTGCCAAAGGCCCACAGAAGCGCTGCGCCTTCTGCCGCTTCTGAACAAATTTCGCCGCTGGCAGCCAAGCGGGAAGCCATAAGTGGCCAGCCGCCTGCACCTAAACCAATGAATTCAGCATCCAGTGCCGCCAAAGAAATCACTGCACGCCGCCCAAGTTCTCCGATGCGATCAAAACGTTCGACTTCGAGGAAACGCTGAAGACCATGGTCAATGATCTGCGTCCTGGCAGCAAGAACGCCTGACTGATTAAGTGTTTCCAGCGCCAGATGTTCCGCAAGCAACAGATCGCGCCATCGCTCACTTACCGGACTTTCTTGCATCTCACTGAACTTAACGATGACGTGCCTCGGGCCACCCTTTGTCATCGCATAAGCAGTGAACTTCGGCTGTTCGCCTCCCGCTGACGATCCAGGAATCTCGCCATGTGATGCTTCCAGCGCCAACCGGGCATATTCCGGCCCCTTTTGTCCTTCCATAATAGGATCAGGGACGCGTACTGCAAGAAAATGACTCCTTACAATTTCACCTAGCAGCAGGTTCCCTACCACATCAAAGCCATGCACAAGCATTGCCCGCAACGCGTGAGTATCAGTCCAGTCTGAAAGACGCTCCGGCAGCCCCAGTTCCGCACCATATCGGGCGGCATAAGCACGGCCAAGATATCCCTGAGGACGCATGTCTGACAACCACCACGGCAAACCATCGCTGTGCCGTGTTATACCATCCGCCTGGCGCATGACGAAACCTTCCGGACGTACCGGAATCAACGTTCCAAGTTGTCGTATCTGACCATCAGAACTGACTCGATTGATCGAAACATCAGGTAACCCGCGCACCGTATCACGCAGGGCATATTGAATTGATCGGGCAGCGCCAATTCGCACAACATCGTCACCCAGTTCAATCAGCGCACGAGAAAGCGTAGGCTGACTTATTCCTAACTTTTCAATCAGTTGACGAGCTGATAACGGCCCTGAAGACAGGCGTACTCGAATAGATTCAGCATGCAGCGACATGAGCGTGAATTAAATAATGAATAGATTTATGAATAGATACTATAGGATATTTTGCAGTTTAGGTAAAGAAAATAACGCGCGCAGCAATGACCGAAGCTATACCGACTTTGCCGAACACAAATTGAGCCGAAATTCGGGCAGGGAAAAAGGGCTAGTACCTAAGCACTAAGCCAAAATGCCCAGCTCTTTGGGATGACAATAGTTCGTGCCGCTGTGATAGGTCGTCATATATCGAGACAGACCGACAATGGCGCGGTCGGCTGTATTGATTGTTGTACCTGTGGCTGAGTTGAAATGGCGAATGGCTTGATTGCGACGACGATGGATGGGCATAGGGGAATACTCCTTTTTAGTGGATGGCTTTTAGTTGACGAAAAAAAAGCCCCTGATCGTGATGACCGGGAGCGCTTGGGAGGGTGATACGGGTGATACTTTTTACCTTGACTTAACGATAGCTAAGGCAGATATTGTTCTACGCGTTGCTTGTGCTTAGCAAGCGACTTTATCTGCAAATAATAAAGGGAGAAAATAATGAGAAGAATTGCATATGCAATGCTTGTATCTGTTGTATCTATGGCCCCTGTTATGGCGGAAAGTTTTTATACCGCGCTGGATGTCGGACAATCTAAAGAGAAAGATGCTTGCACAGGACTGCCCGCCGGAACAACAGGCTGTAAGAATACAGCTTCGATGTTTAGGCTAGCAGGAGGATATCAGTTTTCGCCAATGTGGGGTGCGGAAGTAAGTTATGGGGACTATGGTCGGGCAAGTTGTGGAATACAAACCGCATGCGAATGGAAAGTGAGTGGTGTACAGCTTGCAGGAACGGGCACCTTTCCTATTGCGAGTTCATTTTCACTGCTGGGAAAAATAGGCGTGGCACGAACGGACTTAAAAATATATGGCGGTGGCGGCGGAGCAGCGACCAGTACTAAAATCGCTTATGGGATTGGTGCTCAATATGACTTTGTTAGGAATATATCGGCTCGGGTACAATATGAAGATCTGGGAAATGTTGGTGATAGCAATACAGGGGGCTCTTCTAAAGTTAGCTTGCTTTCTGCCGGAATCGTTTATAAGTTTTAAGACTTTTCGTTGCTCTATTTTGTGATTTCAATACTTTAATGAAAGCTAAAAATGAAAAAAATATTAAGTTTATCTGCACTGGTGGTGTTATCGTCCCTATCATGCACTGTTCAGGCTGCTGATACTGGATTTTATACCGCGCTGGATGTCGGACAGGCCAAAGCCAAAGAAGCCTGTAATAATACGAAAGCAGGATGGTCTTGCAAAAATACTGACACAGGATATCGAGTGGTCGGGGGATATCAAATTAGTCCCCGTTTTGCAATAGAGGGGAGTTATGCCGATTATGGTTCAGCAATTTCATCCTCTGCGTTAGGCGTAGGAAAATTATCATCAAGTGGATTTGAGGTGTCAGGCGTTGGCTCTTATCCCGTTTCTGAATCATTTTTCTTGACGGGGAAATTGGGTGCTGCATTTACCAAGGTTAAATCTGATGCTCTGGCAATGGGTTATACGCCTAATAGTGCCAATTCAACCACACTGGCTTACGGTATAGGTGGGCTTTACCAGATTGATAAAACGATTGCATTGCGCGCACAGTATGAGGCATTTGGAAAAGTGGGCAATGCTGCGACTACGGGCGCTTGTAATCTTACACTACTTAGTTTGGGTGTTGTTGTCGGTTTTTAATTGACACTAAATCCTCGGCGATTTGCATCGACGAAACTGACAACCTGCCATAAGGGAACACTCCTTTTTAGTGGATGGCTTTTAGTTGACGAAAAAAAAGCCCCTGATCGTGATGACCGGGGGCGCTTGGGAGGGTGAGGCGGGCAGTACATATTTTCGAGGTAGGCACTTACAAACTAGAGCACCTTCAATCAACTACGGCATCTCGTGCGAAGGCGGAATTTTCAAAGGCAATGTCACGACGAATTCAGATCCCGCACCTTCAGTACTCATCACCTTGATTTCACCGCCCATTAAACTCACCAACTTCTCGCAAAT
>CAIOSY010000071.1 GCA_903861075.1 uncultured Nitrosomonadales bacterium | reverse complement strand
GTGGTGCACTGATCCAGATTACGATTAAGACGTAAACGACGTAACCGTTCCCCCAGTGCGATTTGGAGTTCTTCTGGTGTATTGAATATTAGTTCGCTCATACGGTCATTATATGCCAATTAAATAGTCTTTATGCCGTTAAACGGTCATTATATACCGAATTACCTGTAGTTATAATTTATTAATTAAGCAGCTCTTTTATGCCGATTAAAATACTTATCTAATTACTAACGTTTCGGGGTTCATAAACAGTAAGAATAATATCATAACTATTTGATTTTATTGAACAATGCGGTCTCGCAAAGAGTATAATGATGGTTGTCTTGCAAACAAACCAACTCAGGAGACCGCGATGAATCATGACATAAAAGCAACCGAACTTCCAGACTTAACGGCGAATCTGCTTCGCGACGGCGGGTGCCTCATTGATAACTTGTTTGCTGATCTTTGGCAGCATATGCACATGAAGGCGCGATTGAATCGGTTGGGTTTTCATAAGCGTTCAGGCGCTCCGGCTAATGAAGTCGTGTACGCCTTGATGGTTTGGGTTTGGCTAAAGGTGGATTCGGTTGGCATGTTCGCTCGCGAGTCTTTAAAAACGTTCTCTCAAGCCAGCAAAGACGCGTTATACGGGGCGTTAAATAGTGAGAATTGGAATTGGCGCCGCCTGAATTTAGAAGCGGCGCAAGAAGCGACAAAAGCGCTAAAAGTATCGGTTCAATCCAGCGCATGGGCGTTAGATGATTCCATCAAGATGCGCTTTGGCAAAAAGATGCCGGGCGTTTCCAGTCACTTTGACCACACCACAGGGCGTTGCGTGATGGGTCAACAGGTTTTGACGCTGGGATTAACAAGCCCTGAAGGCTTTGTGCCTGTTGATAGCGAACTGTTTATCAGTGGCAGTCGGGCGCAAACGCCACATCAGCCGTTTCATGACGGACGTAGTGTGGTTACAAAACGCTACCAGGTCGCGCTGAAACAGACCAAGCCGCAAATGGCAAGGGAGATGATATGCCGTGCGCAGCGCGTTGGAATCGATGCGCTCTATGTGCTGGCGGATGCGTGGTTTGGCACGAAAGCCATGATCAATATGGCGGAAGAATTATTTTTGATTCCGATCTATCGGATGAAAAAGAACACCATGAAGTATCGGCTGACGGAATGTCGTGCGGGAAAACGTGTTCAGCGGGAAATGGATTTAAATGCGCTTTTTCAGCACAGCGTTCGCGGCCAGTGGCAGAAAATTACCGGACAGCCGTATCAGGCAAACGTGCTGGACGTTGAGTTGAATTTGAACAAGCCGGACGAGAGCGAAAAATATATCAAAGTGCGCTTGCTGTTTGTTCGCGGCATGGTCGAGCAAGACAAGATTCAGGTAGGAAAACATGATTGGGCGGCATTTTTGACGACGGATCTGAGCCTTACTCCGCAACGTATTTTGGCGCTTTATGCGATGAGATGGGCAATTGAAGTGTACTTCAAGGAAGCCAAGCAGCATCTGGGATTTTTGCAAGAGCAAAGCAATCACTATGCGGCCTATGTTGCGTCTATCCATCTGACTGCAATACGTTTTTGCATTCTGGTGATAGGAAAAACACAAGGATATTCCGATGGTATTTCAGCGGTGCGCGACCAGATTATTGCGAATGCAACCGCCATTGATCACGCCACGCGATTGTGGCATGTGTTTCGCGCGGTGATTATTGGTGCGCTGGATGAAATCAAAACGGAACTCGGCGATTTGGCTGATAAAATCATTAAAACCATTGAGCGACATGTGGAAAACTTTTTTGTGCAATCCCTGCAACTTGATGTTCGTACACTAAGGCTGGAAGCCAAGTAACTCAAGCCTCGCAAAGGATTTGTGAGGTTAAAATGAACCCCGAAACGTTAGTAATTATAACCGGCAAGCATATGCTGGTTATGTGGTCAAGCAACTTGAGCCATCAGGTGAGAGGTCTGGCGGACTTGTTAAATCGACGCCGCCCAGAACGAGACAATGAACGCAAACACCGAGCGCGGACGGGGATTGTTAAAAACACATCAGCGAAACGTTTAGTCACAAGCAACAACGGTGTTCCAATAATCCTGAATGACCGAGACGTCTAAAAAGTGAAGCAGACATCCCGACTGGCTGCACCGCCACCCTTTTCAGCAAGCAGCCACCATCCT
>CAIOSY010000070.1 GCA_903861075.1 uncultured Nitrosomonadales bacterium | reverse complement strand
CCCAAGGCAGACCCATGGCATATTCTGCTGAATCACATCGTCTCAAAAATAACGCACCGACCGCCACCAATTTACGCTCGGATCTTCATCCTGGAAGGAGGTTAACTGCTTTTTTTAGGATAATGGCTTCGAAGTCAAGGTTGCGCCATACTACACGCATGTGCAGAACTACATTGATGCGGTAACCTGTGTATCGGTAGGCAAGGTCTGTCCTGCTCCATCTGCGGGATTTCTCAACCTCAGTCTGGCTAATCAAAGCGCACGTCTGTATGGTGCGGATCTTTCGGCGCGGATGCCGATTGCCCAGGCAACCGGCTATGGTGGTTTTGCATTGAGTGGTGTACTTAACTACGTGAACGGCAAAAACCTGACCACAGGGGACAATCTGTATCACATTATGCCGTTGAATGCGAAGCTGGCCGTGGAACAGCGTACAGGTAACTGGACGAACGCCGTCGAGGCGCAACTGGTCAGCGCGCACAGCAATGTGCAGGCGGTGCGAAATGAACTGAAGTCGGGTGGCTACAGTCTGCTTAATTTGCGAAGCAGTTACGAATGGAAGCAAGTGCGTTTCGATCTGGGTGTCGAGAATCTGCTCAACAAGTTTTACGTTGACCCGCTAGGCGGCAGTTATCTGGGGCAGCGTACTATGGTTGCAGGTATCGCCGTTCCCGGCATGGGACGTTCCATCAACGCGGGGATGACGGTGAAGTTCTGATTATGGCCGCTTGTGTAAGAAAATAAAAAACCGCCCCAGCAGCCTGTTGGACTTGATCAAATCGATTACAATTCGTTGTAATTAATCAGAAGTCAGACAGGCTGCTCGTACGAAAAGGAGGAAGAGTCAGGCGGCCTCTCTGGATTTATCATTTATCGTCCTTCAGCATCCGTAATATCTTATTCAATATTTCATCGCTATCCGGCTCGATTCGGGTAGCGAAGCTATGAACGGTCTTTCCATCTGTTTCGATAAGGTATTTGTGAAAGTTCCAATCAGGGGCGTTCCCCGTGATTTTCGTCAACTCCTTAAAAAAGAGATTTGCGTTGGCGCCTGACACACTGCTTGACTCGCTCATAGGAAATTTAACTTTATAGGTAAGCTTGCAGAATTTAGCGATTTCTCCATTGTTCGCGAATTCCTGCTGAAAATCATTAGATGGGAAGCCTAAAACCAACAAACCATCTTGTTTGTATTTTCCGTACATCTCTTCTAGTTTCTCGAACTGTGGTGTATAGCCACATTTGCTGGCGGTATTCACCACCAAGATCGGCTTGCCTGCGTACTGGCACAAATTTATTTTTTCGCCTTGCAAGGTGGTGATGGTGCGATCCAGCAATGGCGGGCACGCTTGAGCAAAAGCAGCGGTGGAGGACAACAATGTGACTAACAACAGAACACGTTTCATTTTTATCTCCTTAAATATTAACTACGAACTTTGCGTTTGATCAAGCGCATCAGGCTGCCCAGCACAGGAATCTTTTCATACAACTCTTCGGCTGCATCCCAGTAGTCCCGGTGATACCCTTGAAGGACCAAAATTGGTACTCAGCTGCTTGCGCCGCAGGTAAATTTGCCGGGCATTCTAAGTCTGCGAGAGCACCAGCTATTCACATGAGAGACCGTTCTGCTAGTTTTTTGTGCCCGACATGGCATGTAAACGATAGGCGGTTTGATGTTGGAATGGCTGGTGGTTTGGTGTCGTAACAGGCGGCGTGCTTAATAATTATATTTTGTTAATAATCAAATAATTACCACTTAACCAGACCGCTGTAATAAGTGACTAACACCATCAAGCCAAAGGCGATGCGATACCAGGCAAACACGGTAAAATCGTGGCTGCTGATGTAGCGCAGCAACCAGCGCACACACAAAAATGCCGAGATGAACGAGGCGATGAAACCTGCTGCCCACATACCAAGGTCATCGAAACTGAGCAAAGCCCGCTCTTTGTAGATTTCATACACCGTTGCGGCAATCAAGGTCGGCATGGCGAGGAAGAAGGTGAACTCTGTCGCCGCTTTGCGTGATAAGCCGAAAAACAGGCCGCCAATGATGGTTGCGCCTGAACGGGACGTGCCGGGAATCAGCGCCAAGGCCTGTGCAAAACCGACTTTCAATGCGTCGCGCCACGTCAAGTCGTCCACTGATTCCACGGTCACGGTGTGTGATCGTTTTTCCGCCCACAAGATAAACAGCGCACCAATGATGGACGTGACCGCAACGGTGACCGGATTGAATAGTGCGGCCTTGATGTGCTTCCCAAAAATCAAACCGATGAGCGCGAGTGGTAAAAAAGCAATCATGACGTTGATCAAAAAACGTTGCGCTGCGGCCTCGCCTCGCTGTAATCCCCCTATTACGGTGGTGAGCTTGGCGCGATATTCCCACATCACCGCCATGATGGCCGCAGACTGTATGACGATTTCGAACAGTTTGCCGCGCTCGTCGTTGAAATCGAGCAGACTGCCCACCACGATCAAATGACCAGTGGAAGAAATGGGCAGGAATTCGGTCAATCCCTCTACAATGCCGAGTATGACCGCTTTAAGTAAAAGAATAATATCCATTTTTTCCTGTAAGGCGGATTTTAATCCGCTATCAAATCGGCGATGCGCTGATTTACCGCACAGCGCTCTTCGTCCTTCATTTCCACCCAGAGGGTGATTTCCTCAAACGTCCGCAGGCAGCTGCGGCACACATCATCACCCAGCACCGTGGTGCAATAACCGATGCAAGGGCTTGTTGCGCTGACTATTGGTGAAGTTCCGGTCTGCATCAGGATTTGCTGTAGAGCTGACTGCCCTTAGTGACAAACTCGATGGATTTGACTTGCATCCCCTTTTCTAAAGCCGCCTGTTCCGAGATGCCTTCTTTTGCCGCGAAGTCGCGCACGTCTTGCGAGATTTTCATCGAGCAGAAATGCGGGCCGCACATGGAGCAGAAATGCGCGACCTTGGCCGATTCTTTAGGCAGTGTTTCGTCATGGAATTCACGTGCGCGATCAGGATCAAGTCCCAGATTAAACTGATCATCCCAGCGGAACTCAAAACGTGCTTTTGACAGCGCATTGTCACGCACCTGTGCGCCCGGATGCCCCTTGGCCAGATCGGCTGCGTGAGCCGCGATCTTGTAAGTGATGATGCCTTCCTTAACATCGGCTTTATTCGGCAAACCTAAGTGCTCTTTAGGCGTGACGTAGCAGAGCATCGCCGTGCCGAACCAGCCTATCATCGCAGCGCCTATCGCCGAGGTGATGTGATCGTAGCCTGGTGCGATGTCCATGGTCAGAGGGCCTAAGGTGTAGAACGGCGCGTCGTTGCACCACTTTGCCTGTAAGTCCATGTTTTCTTTTATCATATGCATAGGCACATGCCCCGGGCCTTCGATCATCACCTGTACATCGTGGCGCCAGGCTACTTGCGTGAGTTCACCCAGTGTCTTCAGTTCACCTAGTTGCGCTTCGTCGTTTGCGTCGTAAATCGAGCCCGGACGCAGACCATCACCCAGACTGAAGGTGACGTCATAGGCTTTCATGATTTCGCAAATGTCTTCGAAATGGGTGTAGAGGAAGTTTTCCTTGTGATGCGCCAGACACCATTTTGCCATGATGGATCCGCCGCGCGAGACGATACCGGTCATGCGATTCGCGGTCATGGGCACGTAGCGCAGCAGTACGCCCGCGTGTATGGTGAAGTAATCCACTCCTTGCTCGGCCTGCTCAATCAGAGTGTCACGGAAGATTTCCCAGGTCAGGTCTTCGGCTTTGCCTCCTACTTTTTCAAGTGCCTGATAAATCGGCACAGTACCAATTGGCACAGGAGAATTGCGGATGATCCATTCACGGGTCTCGTGTATGTGTTTGCCTGTAGACAAATCCATTACCGTATCGCCGCCCCAGCGTATCGCCCAGGTCATCTTTTCGACTTCTTCCTGTATGCTCGAACCCAGTGCAGAATTGCCGATGTTGGCGTTGATTTTCACCAGAAACTTGCGTCCTATAATCATCGGTTCGATTTCAGGGTGGTTGATGTTGGCGGTGATGACGGCGCGACCGGCAGCAACTTCATCGCGCACAAATTCCGGCGTGATTTTTTTGGGCATGGACATGCCGAAGTTTTCGCCTGCATGCTGGCGTAGCATCATGTCGTTCACGCCCTCGACTTTACTTTGATCGCCGCCTTCGAAAAACTTTTGTTCCGTTAAATTGAGCAAAATATTTTCACGGATGGCGATGTATTCCATTTCCGGTGTAATGATGCCCTGTCTTGCATAATGCATTTGGCTGACGTTACGACCGGCTTTGGCGCGGCGCGGCGCGCGGCTCAGATTGAAACGCATCTCTGCCAGTTCGGGATCGTCCAGACGTTGTTGACCGTAAGCAGAAGTGAGTTGCGGCAATACTTCAGTGTCATCGCGCTCGACTATCCATGCTTCACGCATCGCGGCAAGACCTGAGCGGATGTCGATTTTAACAGCAGGGTCGGTGTAAGGTCCCGAACAGTCATAGACGTAAATCGGTGCATTGATTTCCGCGCCCATGCTATCAGGGGTGTCGTCCTGAGAGATTTCGCGCATCGGTACGCGAATATCAGGACGGCTGCCCGCTACATAAATCTTGCGTGAATTGGGGAGTGGCTTGATCGCGGCGGCATCTACGTGCGCGGCTTCTGCGGTGAATTTGGTAATAGCGTTCATTTGATGCTCCTAGAAAAGACAGGGAAGCATCGAGCTTCCCTACGACGGAATGACCCGTACAGGTTCAAAGGGTGTATCTCACTTTGTTGTACTGCAGACAAAGACCCCTAGCGAGTTGCGCAACTTACTGGAAAAGTAGGATAAAAGCAACCCTTGATGCTTAGTTGTATTGAGCCTTGGTGTGTGTGTTGTTATACTGGCGCAAATAATATCTAAACTTACCGGGATGGAGATCAAAATGCAGAATCTGGAACAGGCACGCTTCAATATGATAGAACAGCAAATTCGTCCCTGCGATGTTTTGGAAGCGCGAATTCTGGAGTTGCTGCACCGTGTGCGCCGTGAGCAGTTTGTGCCCGAAAGTAAAAAGGATATGGCCTTTATGGATATGGAAATCCCGTTGGGTTTTGGCGTATTCATGTGGCAGCCTAAATTGGAAGCGCGGGTATTACAGGAATTGCATCTGGATCGTGGTGATAAGGTATTGGAGATTGGCACGGGCAGTGGTTACCTGACTGCCTTGCTCTCGGCACTGGCAGGTCATGTGACTTCAGTTGAAATTGTTCCTGAACTGAGCGCAGGTGCAGCAGTGAATTTGCGACATCGCGAAAATGTGACGCTGGAAGTTGGTGATGCCTCAGATGGTTGGGGTGAAGGATATGACGCGATCGTGCTGACCGCTTCCATGCCGGTGTTGCCGGTAGTTTTCCAAAATAGCTTGAAAATCGGTGGGCGTTTGTTTGCTATCGTCGGTGATGCCCCCCTGATGGAAGCCAAGTTGATCACGCGTGTCGGCGTTGATGTGTTTGAAACGTACAACATCATGGAAACGTCTGTAGCCCCGTTGCAAAATGCACCTCAACCTAAGCGCTTTGTATTTTAAGATTTTCGCTTGTGTCATGTGATAATATTAGCAATGTCTAATAAACTTTGCGTAAATCCGATGAAAACTAAAACGCTGTCATTACTGTTGGTCGCAGCACTCAGTGCTGTTAACTGGGCGCAAGCGACTGATTTGTTGGATATCTTCCGTAGTGCACAGAGCAACGATCCGGTGTTTGCCGCTGCACGTGCGGCGCAGCAGGCAGGGCAGGAAAAGTTGCCGCAGGGCCGTTCTCTGTTGCTGCCCAACGTGAATCTCAATGCAAATAGCACGATGAATGATCTGACAACGCAATATAAAGGCGTTGTTCCACCTATCATTATGAGCGGGACTAATCGTTATAACAGTAATGGTTACGGCGTGACGTTGGTTCAGCCTTTGTTCCGCATGCAAAACTGGCTTGCGTATACCGAAGCCGAGTTGCAAGTCGCACAAACCGAGGCGCAATTCAAGATTGCCGAACAGGATCTGGTATTGCGTGCTGCTCAGGCTTATTTCGATGTGCTGATTGCACAAGATAGCGTGCAGTTGTCCATTGCGCAAAAGACCGCGATTTCCGAACAGCTGGCGCAGGCCAGGCGTAATTTTGAAGTCGGTAGTGCAACGATTACCGATACGCTGGAAGCGCAGTCGCGCCACGATCTGACTTATGCGCAGGAAATCGCCGCGCAGAATAGTCTGGAAATCAAGCAGCGCGCTTTGCAGCAATTAACCAATGCACAGCCTAAAGACTTAAAACCGCTGGGCAGCCAGTTTAAACTGGAATCCCCGCTTCCTGCCGATATGGAAGTTTGGGTCGATCAGGCGCAAGCGAATAATCCGCAGTTGGCACTGGCTCAGGCAGGATCTGAACTGGCCGGGAAGGAAGTGACGAGAAATCGTGCCGGACATTTGCCTACCGTGGATCTGGTGGCGAATTATTCCAAAAACGTAGCTAATAGCGGTATGTTCGGCGTAGGCAGTGATACGACCAATCAAAGCGTCGGTGTGCAGCTTAATATTCCTCTGTATCAGGGTGGTGCGGTTAATTCCAAGTCTCGCGAGGCGCAGGCTAACAGCGAGCGGGCAAAACAGGAGCTGGAAAATGCACGCCGCACGGTCGCGCTGCAAACGCGTCAGGCTTATTTGGGTTTAGTGAGCGGTATCGCGCAGGTTAAGGCGTTACAACAGGCGCTTATCTCCAGTACCAGTGTGCTGGAGGCCAGTAAGTTGGGACAGGAAGTAGGTGTTCGAACGAATCTGGATGTGCTCAATGCTCAGCAGCAACTTTATTCGACCCGTCGAGATTTATATCAAGCCCAATACAACTATCTTTTAAGTCAGCTGCGCTTAAAAGCCGCAGTGGGTGCGCTGAGTGAGGATGATTTGTACAAGGTCAACCAGGCGTTTAACTGACAGTAGGCTGCAAGTTTTGGGTTGTTCTTTACGCCATTTACACGAGGATGCGATCATGCATCCTCGTATAGGATTTGTCTGTCATCATCTAAGAATCTTCCAATATCGTATATTGCTTAAGCGCCGTATAATGCGGGCACTTTTTTGACCGCATACCCTTTGTTGCTCAGATATGTCCCAATTAGCAAAATGGTTTTTAATTTATACCAAGCCCAGGCAAGAGCAATGCGCAAAAGATAATCTTGAGCGTCAATCTTATGAGTGTTTTTTACCGCTGATTTCAGTCCAAAAAATAAAACTAGGCAAATGTGTCGAGGCTGAGGAATGTTTGTTTCCCCGATATTTGTTTATTCATTTGATTGTAGGGGTGAGTAATTTTTCACCTATACGCAGCACTAAAGGGGTGAGTCACTTGGTGCGCTTTGCGGGGATCCCGACGCAGGTTCCGGATTACTTGATCGAAGCCTTGCGCAGTCGTCCCGTGCAGCAAGAAACGCTTTTTTCACCGGGCGATCAGCTTAAGGCCATTGCAGGACCTTTCGCAGGATTGGATGCGGAATTTGTTAAGTTGCATCAGAACAAGAATGGCGAAGTCAGGGCAATGGTGCTGCTGGACTTTTTGGCTAAACAGCAGCGCGTTAGTCTTCCGCTATCTGATTTGCAAAGTGCCTGACACCCGCTTTAAACATTTAAGTCGCTAATAGTACGCGTTTATCGAGGGACGCTTAATCGAAGGGCGGTAGGCTTGCCGGTCAGTACGGAGAGGTAAGTTGTATTAAGAAAGTTCTGCTGTACGCTTGGTTGTGTAACTTTTTTTCACCTCGACGGGAGTTTTGTATGTGCTGGTTAGTTGATGTGCAAATCGGAAAGCATGAGCTGTGGGGCGATGTGTTTTCTCCGCTGAAGGCTGTTCGTCGTGGTCGACATCAACTCGTAATCGTGCTGGACGAAAATGAGGCTGATAAAAATATTTCCGATACTTCTTCACAAAAGTTGATGCAGTTTGCGGGTTTTATTAGCGCGTTTGATGGTGTGGATGGTGTTGAATACCAGAAGAAAGTTCGCTCGGAATGGAATTGAACAAACGATCAGGGATTCTTATCCATAGAGGGATTACTTGTTCAAACGCTGCAACTTTTGAAATAAGTGCTCTTTCTTTTCAATATGAATAAATGTAACCTAAACATGGCTAGACAGCCTGTAGCGCTTGTCACGGGGGCGACAGACTGTCGGGTCGTGCAGGACACCAGCAAGCCGGACGGCACGATGAGCAAGATTATGGATGTATCAAAACTCTGCAATTTGGGCTGGTCGTTAAAAACCAACTTACTGACGGGCGTTGCGCTGGCCTACAAGAATTATTTGGCAGGAAAACAGAATGCGCCTTGATGATAAAACCCGCGAAATTATCAAAGATGAGGTTGCTGCTCAATTTGGCGCTGATACAACAGTGCGCTTGTTTGGCAGTCGTGTAGATGATACTCAACGTGGTGGAGACATTGATTTACTCATTGAGCCTAGCCAGCCTTTGGCGCATCGCATACAGGAAGAATGTCACTTGTCGGCTAGGTTGTATATTAAGTTGGGCGGGCGCAAAGTTGATGTGTTGATCAGGGACACACTCAAGCCGCTGCTGCCGATACATGAACAGGCGATGCAAAATGGAGTCATTTTATGACAATGATGCAGAATAACCAATTTATTGTTGATCAACTAATCCGGGTCACGGCAAAGGAAGCGCATTACCTTGTGCGGACGGTGAATCGGCTTCTGGGGCAGAATGTTGATCTCTCATGGGTGGAGTTGCTTGAAAATAATGACGAACATAGCGAAATGCTTGATGCATTCGTGTCTCGTTATGGACGTCTGCAAGACACGTTAGGCGATAAGCTTCTCCCCGCGATGCTGCGTGCGTACCTTGAAAAAACTGATTCGCAACTTGACAACCTGCTGCGTGCGGAAAAACTTGGCTGGATAGAATCGACCCAGGAATGGGTTGAACTCCGAGAACTCAGGAATCGTCTGGTACACGAATACATGGAGTCACCTGCTGATCTGCTAAGTGCCTTGCAACAATCCATACAAGCGGCTTATGTTCTGACAGAGACACAATTACGCATGGCTGCATACGTGGAAAAGGCGAGACCTGTATGATGCTGCAATCGCCTAACCCAAGCTGGGGACATGCAACTGCTTAACCAGAAGGCGAAACAAAAATGAATTTCGGTACCCTGGGTGGTAAAATCTGCCCTTCAAAACTTACTCTGCAAACCGAGATGGAACCTTTCTTTGAACTTGGCTCCCTG
>CAIOSY010000069.1 GCA_903861075.1 uncultured Nitrosomonadales bacterium | reverse complement strand
TTTCTTTTTTATTAGATAATTAATCGGCTCCATGATGCTGCCAGAGCCAAGTTCTGAAGATATTTTGCTCGAATATTTTTTAAGTGTGGTATTTAATTCATCCAAGTTTTTAACTTTTGATGACTCTCGCAGGAGTTCTTCAAGGTGCTGCTGTACGATGTTTGCCCATTTTTCTGAGCTATCGGTTTCTTTGCTCAGCTTGCTGCGTAACTTGGGCAGGACATGGGTAACATCATCGAATGATAGTCCTTCAAGCTTCTTGAGTCGTTTGGGGGAGGCGTCAATATCATCCCGGATGCCAAGCAGAATTACTCGATGACGTGCCTGCGGTATGCCATATTCCTCGGAACGAATTATGAAGTCTCTGGGGTCGATATTTTCGATTTTCGATTCGCTATCAAATACTGTATCGCTGACAAGAGAATGAATTCTGTATCTATGACCAGTGACGGTTCCAAAAACCTGGTCAGGATTTTCCAGATCTTTGAGTATGGTATGAAAAATGAGTTTTCCGTTGATTCTGGCGGAAAGGATGCCTTTGACATTTTCCATGACAAAGACAGCTGGTTTATAGCGGTGAATGATGCGCAGATATTCTTTATACAGGTAGTGGCGGTGATCTTCCTCTGCCACATAGTTTGTTTTGCCGCGATTTCGTGCACGACCAACAAGCGAGTAAGCCTGACATGGCGGCCCGCCAATCAAGACCCATGGTTTTGACAGGTCGCTGGCAGCTTTATCCAAGATCGCATTGAGTACATCATTGCCTGTTTCAGTGCCTAGCGTTATCTGTCTGGCTTCTTGCCCAGCCTCTTCCCAATCTAATAAAGTGTCGTCATCATACGGGACAGAGGTTTCGCCATTGCAATAACGGTAGTAGCTTTCCAGTGCATGATCGCCTTTCCTTCGAAGAATTCGGTAGAACGAGCGCAGTCTCAGAGTTTCATGGGCGGATGACTCCATTTCAGCAGAGACGATAGTTTTGAACATTGTGCCGTTGTCAATGGATGAGAATCCTTCTCCAAGCCCACCAGGGCCTGCAAACAGATCAACTATGGGGACGGGTGCAGAGTGGGGCATGAGTTTTTTTCAGGTAAGTGTAGCAGTAGAATAATAAGACTACCAGGAATGATGGATATAGTCGATGTGAAACGGGATACCGCACGCATGGATGTTTTATGCACGTTTTAGTTGTATGATTTTCGCGGTTCCAGCGGCTTCAATTTGGTCGGCCCACCATTGGAGCATTCGGACTCGTTCATCCAGTCGTTCGGCTTTGTCGTAAGCGGTCACTGTCGAATTTGCTACCGTGTGCGCGAGTTGGCGTTCCATCGCTTCAAACGACCATTCGCCGTGATTGCTCCAAGCTGTGCGCGCTAACCGCCTGAATCCGTGTCCTGACTGCCTGCCTTTCCATTTGCCCTCTGCAATGTTTGCCAGTGCGCCGCTAACCGCATTTTCTGATGCCTTTGTCGCGTAGTTCCTGTACTTCGGAAAAACGTACTTGCCGCCGGAGTTGCCAGTCAATTCCTGAGCCTCGCGTAACAAGTCGATAACCTGACTGGATAACGGAATAAAATGAGGTGACACATCCACGTTGCCAGCATTTATTTTTTTCTTGCCGGTCTTGTAACCTGACGGCGGAATCGTAATCAGTTTTTTATCCAGATCAACCCAATCCCAAACCAGATCACGAGCTTCACCAGTGCGGCAGGCTGTCAGCATAATAAAACGCATCAATAGTATCGTTATCGGATACCCCCTGTATTTTGCCAAGTCGCGCAAAAACTCAGGTAGATCATCCATGATGATGGCCGGATTGTTTTCGCGAACC
This sequence comes from uncultured Nitrosomonadales bacterium, assembly GCA_903861075.1. GTDB lineage: Bacteria > Pseudomonadota > Gammaproteobacteria > Burkholderiales > Gallionellaceae > Gallionella. The sequence goes on along the minus strand of CAIOSY010000069.1, from coordinate 1,115 downwards.
GCTGGCGCAATAGTTGAATGCGTCATCTTTGTAACCGGATTCTGTTCGCGTCTGCCTGTTGCTACAGCAAAATCCATAACTTCGCCGACCCTCTGAATAATCCGGTGCGCGAGATACCGACCTGCTTCTTCTGTTTTTTTGCCCAAAGCAATGATTTCCATTGCGCCAATTTCCTTAATGTCACGACTGCCGAAGCTTGGCAATACATGCAGTTCCATTGAGCGCCGGTAATCATCGCAGTGTTTTTCACTGGCTCGATTTCGCTTTGCGTCCAGCAATTCATTCATAACTTTTTTGAATGTCTCTACCGGCTTCACGGCTTCTTTAACTGCGGCGGCTGCATCCTTCTTTACTTGCGCTGGGTCAATGCCGCCAGCCAAAAGCCTGCGCGCATCGTTTGCATAGTTGCGCACATCTTTGAGGGTAACAATCGGGTATTCACCGAACGACAGAAGTTTTTCCTTGCCAGCAAAACGGTATTTCATCCGCCACAGTTTCACGCCCGACGGCCTGACTAATAGAAACAAACCGCCGCCATCGGCCAACTTGTGGTCTTTATCCTTAGGCTTTGCAGCCTGTACCATCTTATCGTTCAATTTCATATTGGAAGTCCAATTGCCGTCAGGGGTTTTATTATATACGATACCCCAGAAGATTTCTATAATACCCCCTGAAATACCCCCATAAAAACTGAACACGGATGAACATATGCGAACCAATAAGAACGTATGCGAACAGGCTAACATATTGATTATAAAGGTGTTTTTATCATGTAAGACGCAAAAAAGCCCGTAGATTCACGGGCTTAATTTTTATCATTTGGCGGAGAAGGGGTCTGCCTAGTTGTGTATAAATGCGTCCAGAGTTGTCAGGTTTTTGATGTGTAACCTATTGTTATATAGGCTAACTTGTCCATATGCGTCAATAATTCTGTATAAACCCATCCAATTTAATCAAAATTATAATGGTAGAATAGATGGTAGAAAAAACTTGATACCCTTTATATGGCAAAGTTGGCACGAGAACTAGCGGTACTTGAAGTAAGTCGTCTAAACACAGTTGGACATCACGCAGTTGGTGGTGTTGCTGGACTGTACCTGTACGTCAACGATGCG
>CAIOSY010000068.1 GCA_903861075.1 uncultured Nitrosomonadales bacterium | reverse complement strand
GCGCCGTTTTAACCCCATTGTAGCGAATGAATGTACGTGACTAACAAATCGGATGCTTTTTTCACCCAAAAACCTGTCAAGCACTTTTTGAAATATTTTTACAGGGGCGAGCAGTTACGTTTGAAGTACAAAAATTATGTAACGAGTGATTTATCTTATGTCATACCGCATCCGGATCAGTTTTTTGCGGAAGATTCAGGGCGCATTGCGCAGTCAGGTACACGCCTTTCGCGTTGTACGGATTTAACACTGGTTGCACCATTGGGCCCAAACCGGAGTGAAGGATATTTGGAACAATATCGTGACGGACGCGCGTGCTGGTATCACATTCCGTTGAACACAACCAATAAAGCTTCAGTTGAGCGAAACGTAATGCGTGAAGTCAGTTATTGTGCGATCGCACACGGCGATGCTGACGGGAGAAAAATTACGCACCTGTATTCGGTTAAATCGGTAAAGCTAAAAAACCGGAGTGAACTGGAATTCGTACAGACCGGCCGTGCCGACAGTGGAAAAAATACGAAATACTGGTTATTTGAACTGGGCTATCCACAGCCACTTCCGCAAGAATTAGTTTTTCCTGCGTTCCCGCATTTTAAGTTTCGACTGACTAATGCGCTCGATGTGATCGCTGGAAAGGAATGGGACAAACTGCCTGCGCGGTATGCGTTGCTCAAATAGAAGGGCGTATCATTACAGATAGTCTTTTTACGTTTGATGATTTCTGTGTGGATTCTTGCAGCATATCTGTCAATATTCCATTCTAATGTCCCGTACATAAAGAGTATTTCTGTTTTACTCACAATATCTGTGGATAACTCTGTGGATAATGCTGGGGATTAAGCCCGTAAAGTACCATTGCACAAGGCTTTTTCTTAGGCTGCCTATTTTTTTAAATTTAAATTAGTTCAAATTAAACAGTATGTTAACGTAAGTGTGAAGGTTTTGTGAATGTCAATATTGTTCTATCCCTTATGCCGTCAGGCTTTGTGGGTAATTAAAAAATGTCAATAGGTATTTATATGCCTGAAATGTAAAAATGCGCGTACATCTCAGCTAAGCTTTCCATTCCGGTTATACTTTGAACGTTAAATGCTGGAAAGCTTGTCCGTTGCATAATGTACTCCAGCCCACCGATTGCAAGAATATGGTTATGACTGAGTTGATTATTAAATACTTCCTGACGGCGGGCATTGTTGTGTTGGTGTCCGAATTGGCTAAGCGTAGTGACAAACTGGGTGCATTTGTTGCGGCGCTTCCAATGGTCACGCTGCTGGTTCTAATCATGCTTCATCTTGAGAATCAGCCGGAAGTAAAAATTGCCAATCATGCCTGGTACACCTTTTGGTATGTTGTTCCTACATTGCCGATGTTCCTGATTTTTCCGTTGCTGTTACCGCGAATAGGATTTTGGCCATGCCTGATGATCTGTATTGTTATTTCTGTCATTTGTTTTGGTTTGTTTAGCGTATTGATGCGTCGTTTTGGGATAGAGTTGCTCTGACTTTGTTGTCATTGCTTCCTATTCCTCACTGCGACGGCTCCGGGCAGGAGCGAGATTTGAATCTGGTGAAAGTTATCCTACTGGTTAAATTGGATATTTTGCTGGTTAGTACGAGACCGCAAAAATTTAGGTGTTTGACATACAAGGTGGTGGCGCGCAGACTGCCATGCACTCATAAAATATGTTTCAACTCAAAGAGGGTCAGTCATGTCTAAGAAGCTGTTTCACTGCCAGGTAGTTACCCACGCGGGTACGAAAAGTATCAGTATTACCGATGAGGATCATCACTTCTGCCTTACATTAGAAGATGCGGGTGCCAGATTAACTTTTTTAAATGAATCCATCGCCGCAGGCAAATATCCTATTGTTATGGCGTTAGTGAATTCCTGTCCCAAGTTGATAACTGGCGATACCGTGCAATATCGTGTGACAGAGCACGATGCAAAGAAATTTTTCCATTCACTTGAAAAAGCATTGAGCCATTGAAATGACGGTTGCATACAGTCTTTGAGATTTTTATAGGCGACGTATCTTCGTGACGATCAAGCATCAATAAACATCTATGATATATTCGGTGTGAGTCTTGACTTGGGAAGATAATCTTAATTCAAAATTTCATATGCAAAAAAACACTTCGATTTTTAATGACTGTTGCGATGATTTCTCCACTGGGAGGGGTGAGGTGATGTCTGCTGTGCAGCAGAGACTGCCTCAGTGCACCTTGCGTGAAAGCGAAGATTTTTTTCGCCAGCTATTTGATTTACATTGTGATGTTATGTTATTGATAGATTATCGAGCAGGAATCATATTCGATGCCAATCCTTCAGCTGCGAAATTCTACGGTTATCCACTGGAAATTTTGCGCGGTATGAGCGTAAGTCAAATCAACGTGCAAACTGAATCAGTAATCTATCAACAAAGACAGAAAGCCATTAGCGGAGAGCAGAATATCTTTTCTTTTAGTCATCGATTGGCTGATGGTGAGGTTCGTGAGATAGAGGCGCATATATCAATTGTGAATTACAAAGGTAAAAGCTTATTCTTTTCCATCATTCATGACATTACCGACCGAAAGTATGCTGAGACTGAACTTCGTATCGCAGCAGAGGCATTTGAAACCCAGGAAGTTATAATAATTACAGATGCAAATGGTGTGATTCTGAGGGTTAACAGTGCGTTCACAGAGACTACCGGCTATACCCCTGAAGAAGTCGTGGGCCAAACACCTCGTATGCTTAAATCGGGTCGTCACGATGCTGCTTTTTACGCCTCGATGTGGAAAACTATCAATCTCACAGGAAAATGGCAAGGTGAAGTGTGGGATCGCCGTAAAAATGGTGAGGTATATCCCAAGTGGCTTACGATTAGTGCCATCAAAGGAGAGGATGGTGCTACGACCCATTATGTAGGATTGCAATTCGATATAACGGAGCGCAAGCGGGCAGAGAAGCAGCTACAGTTGCTGGCACACAACGATCCTTTAACCGGTTTGCCTAATCGCGCCTTATTTCATGATCGCCTGGAGCAAGGCTTGGGAATGGCGCGACGTCATCAACAGTCAATGGCAGTTTTGTTCCTTGATCTTGATCATTTCAAGGAGATAAATGACACGCTTGGTCATGATATGGGTGATGTGCTGCTAAAAGAAGCGACTAACCGTCTTCTTGCCAGTGTGCGTAAAACTGATACGGTGGCTCGTATGGGGGGTGATGAATTTACAGTTATTGTGACCGAAATTAAACAGGCCCGGGATGCGGAATATGTCGCCAATGAAATTCTTAAAGCATTTTTGCAACCCTTTGAACTGAATAATAATTTCTATAACGTGGGCTGTAGTATCGGAATAGCCATTTTCCCTGAACACGGAAATGACAGTAAAACATTGCTTAAACATGCTGATTCAGCGATGTATTACGCTAAAAGACAGCGAAATACCTACTGTGTTTTTAGTAATAACCGCTAATTAAAATCTTCCGCGCCTCGTTTTGTAAGTGTCTTGTGAAAAATATGCTAGTAATTCCTTACTGGAAATGCATGTTAGACCCGGGCTGCTTCATCCTGGTATAGGTGGACTTGAGCAAACTTAATTAGAGTGTGCTAATATTAGAGCCTAATAATGTATCTTGATATGATTCATAAGTGCCCGGTATTTTATCTGCGTTTGCAGCGCTTTGAATTGTTAATCACTGTATTGAAGCTATTTTAATAATATGGTTTAAGCCTAAGAGCTTGAAGGGGAGCAGATGTGTGCGCCCTGAAATCTTTCAAATCCATCAAATGCGGGTGATGTCGACGACTCATTGGCGGATTGTGCCAGTTTTAATTATTCATTGTTTCTGAATTGATTAAAATTTTTTTAAAATTCAATAGCTTGGCTTGGTTAAAATTATTTAATGAAGGAATTGATGTGAAGAATCGTTATATATTGATTTTCTGGGCGATGGCGGTGACGGTGCAAGCGGCCGAATTGTCTGTTGCGCCGGTGGAATATC
>CAIOSY010000067.1 GCA_903861075.1 uncultured Nitrosomonadales bacterium | reverse complement strand
CTGATGGATAATCACTTTATCGCCGGTTTGTTTTAACCATTGATCTGCAAAAGCTACATTAATATCTTTATATAATTCTCGAGAAACATCATAAGAGACATTAACCCATCTTCGTCACTTTTTTACAAGAAATCGTCTTTTTCCGCTCTTTTGGCAATCAAAAATATATAAAACCCTTTAAAATCAAAGATCCTATTTTTAATATGCCAATGTAGTGCCATCCATTTTAGATGAAACTTGCCTTGGGCTGAGATTCGGTATAGGCTAGGCCTATGTATATTTTAAAAACAAAAACCAAATCCACGCCAGATGGCGGCAGTTCCTTCACCTATCGAATCGTCGAGTCCTTTCGTGTAGGTCCGCTGGTCAAGCAACGCATCCTGCTTAATCTGGGCAAAGACTTTGACATTGAGCAGCCGCATTGGCCGTTGCTTACCGCCAGAATTGATCAATTACTGCAAGGCTCAGCGCCACGCCAGACTGAAGCGTTTGAGTTAGCCGACGATCTCAGTCAACTTCTGGAAACGGCAGCCCAACGTTATAGCAAACTGATCATCGCTAAACTGGCACAACCCGTCGACGCCGCGAGTCAGGGACCCGATTATCATCGGGTCGACATCAATCACGTCGAAGCTGTGCAAGCCCGTAGCATCGGCTCGGAAACCTTGGCAATGCATGCCGTCATGCAACTGCAACTGGATCAGAAGCTTACCGCGCTGGGTTTTAATAAAATCGAGTTAGCCGCCGCACTGGGTAGCATCATTGGCCGCATGGTCTCGCCTGACTGCGAGTTGCAGACCCATGACTGGCTGCAATCGCGCTCCGGCCTGGGAGAGCTGCTGGACCATGACTATGGCACAACCAGCCTGACTCGCTTGTATAAGATCAGCGATAAACTGCTCAAGCACCAGGTAGCGCTGGAAGCATTTTTAGCTGTTCAGGAACAAACCTTGTTCGACCTAAACCGCAGCATCGTGTTGTACGATTTAACCAATACCTATTTCGAAGGCCAGTGTGCCGCCAATCCCAAAGCCCAATTCGGGCGATCCAAAGAAAAGCGCAGTGATTGTCCCTTGGTTACCCTGGGTTTAGTTTTGGATGGTGACGGCTTTCCGCTGGGCAGCCAAGTCTTTCCTGGCAACGCCAGTGAACCGGCCACCTTATCGCTGATGCTGGAGGGGCTTCAAGGTAAGAATCCAGGAACGGTGAAGCCGGTGGTGATCATGGATGCCGGCATTGCCAGCGCCAAAAACATCGCCTGGCTGATCGAGCAAGGTTACCAGTACCTAGTGGTCAGTCGGGAACGCGCCCTAAAAGCCCCCAGAGACCAAGAAGATGCGGTCATCGTTCGTCAAACTACAGATAATAGCGTCACCGTATATCGCGAAATCGATGCGGAAACCGGGGAAACCAGGCTCTATTGCCATTCCGAACTCAAAGCCAAAAAAGAACAGGGAATTCGGAACCGTTTCCATGACCGCCTGGAAACGGCGCTAGACCAACTTCATGCAGGCCTAGATAAAAAAGGGACGATCAAAAATTACGTAAAAATTCTCGAACGCATCGGTCGGTTACGCGAACAACACCGTCGTGTTGCCTCAGACTATAAAATTCAGGTTATCGCTGATGAGGCAAAAATCAATGCTACGGCTATTGAATGGAAGCGCGAACCGCAAAGCGAACAAAAAGACCAGCACTGTGGCGTTTACTGCCTGCGAACCAATATCAAAGACTGGTCGGAACAGCAATTGTGGACGACTTATACGATGTTGACGGAGATCGAAGCCACCTTTAGAAGCTTGAAAACCGACCTCGGCTTACGTCCGGTCTATCATCAAAAAGAAGATCGCGTCACCGGCCACTTATTTATTACCTTACTGGCCTACCATCTGGTGCAGACCCTACGTTATCAGCTGAAACAGCAAGGTATCAATCTGAGTTGGGGCAGCATTCGCAACATCATGTCGACCCAACAACGTCTCACGCTTACCTTACCGACCGAGGCTAATAAAACCATACACCTCAGAACCACGACCCAACCCGAAGCCAGGCAACAACAACTATTCACTGCCTTGAGCATCACGCCAGACCCGCTCGGTAAATGCAAGACGGTTATTGATAATAAAAAATCTGTAGTGCCATCTGAGAGGGTAAAAAAAATATAACTTGATGTAAAACAGGCGCTTATCTATGCTGGTGACGAAGATGGGTTAATACTGAGGTCTTGTTGCAACGAATTAATGCTGTATTAAATAGTCGAGCAGGTTTGACTGAAGCTATTTCGTTTATTGATTAAACACTGTTACTCATTACAAAAACATACGTTATGAAAATTCTGCCTAAAACCTTATTTGGACGATTGTTCGTGTTGATATTGAGTTTTATGATCTGCGCAGCTTTATTGGTGCGTTTATTATTTGCTTTTTTTTTAGCCAATCCTATGGGGCATCAGTTGGCCAATTATAGCCATTCATTAGCGGTGTTAGCCAGTGAGGTTTTGGTAAATAATAAGGCTGAG
>CAIOSY010000066.1 GCA_903861075.1 uncultured Nitrosomonadales bacterium | reverse complement strand
GGCGAATTATCTTTATATCCCCTTGCGCTGTCAAGAAAAATGCAACTCCCGAATAACCGCAAAAAAGGCTTTTATCGTTTGTCGCTAAAGCTTATCGTTAGTTGAGTACAAAAAATTTAAAAATCCCTGCAAGGGTGTCATCGGCAGACATTAGGTCAGAATGATGACGGCGGTTTTTGCGAGGTATGTATAACATCGAGTACGACTACGATATTGTCATCATTAACAAAGAAGACAACATATGGAAACCGCTTGATAACGACACGGCGAACGGGTGGCACTGGCTCGTAAGCACTATGCGACATAGGGTTGTCAGCTGCCGCTGTTGCAGCCAACTCAAAAGCTCCGGCGACATCCAGTGCCAGCTTGGCACCGCCTTCTTTGCGATACCAGGCAATTGCTTGTCGCATAGAGGTTCGCGCTTTGCGCGTGACAACCAACCTCACAGTACGGCTTCGGCTTTAAGGTCAGCAAAGAAAGCACCTGCGTCCTCCACTTCTGACCGTCCTTCTATGTGCTCCTGATACGCTGATTCAACCTGACTTTTTATCCATCTGGCCGACTCATGAGTTTGCCTCAGAGCCGTGGCTCGGTCGGGACGCACAGCACGATCCGCATCAATTTGATTCGGATGCCATTGAGCCACTGAATAGCGACCGCCTTCCAATCCAAGGTCTTGAACAATCTCAAGCGCCTTCACCAAGTTAGCAAACTTACGCACTTTTTTCGTGACTGAAGCGACGAGAACCGCCGATACACCACTGCGCAATTCAAATTCAAGCGCAAATACACTGCCAATTGGTTTTAGATTTGCCGATAGAACACCGCCTGATGCAGTTGCAGAACGTGCTTGTTCAAGCGTAAACGTTTCCATATTATTCCCAATAGGTACTTAGATATTTGATTTATTGTAAATCGTGCACTGCTAATAATCAAACGTTATGCAACCAACCTGCCTAGAGAAGCACTGATTTATTCGTCATCTCCGCAAAAGCGATGAAATCGACGCCGGATGTAAGCGCCAGGCATAATCCATGCAGGCGTATTTTAATTGTGTTTTAATTTGTGGGTTACTATCCGGCATGGACTATACGCAAACAATCATGACAAGAAGCCGATTTTTTATGGCCAGCGTTGCACTGTTGGGGGGCGCGTCACTCATCGGCCTGCTATGCGCACCGCCGCAATTCCTGAAGTTTATCGCGCACAGCTCGCTACCCTTCGATGCCGCCGAATGGCTGTCCGGCAAGATCGGCTACCGCCTAAGCAATATGCCGGTATTTTTGCCGTTTTATATACTACTGGTGGCAACCGTATTGCCCGCGCTACCGGCCTTTTTCCGTCTGCACTCGCTAGGAAGGCATCGCGCATGGGGATTAGCGGGTTTGATACCCTGGCTTAACTTTCTGTTTTTTGTCTACCTGCTTATCTGCGCCGACAAGACTCAGACATCCAAAATATCCGCCCTTATGCGACTTAAACTTATACTGGGCACCACCGTATTATGCGCAGCAAGTCTGTACTGCTATTTTTACTTACTGCTTTATTTTCCCTGGCTAGCTTCGAAAAGTTGATGCTTATATCAAACAGTGCAAGCCAAACTCTCATTCCCCGTAGATTGCTGAAAACAATGACCATAAAGAAGACTGTAGGGGTTTTGAGATGAAACTGACTTGGATTGAGCTGGGCGGCGGTCGAATAGCGCTGTCCCATCGACCAAAAATCAAAGCCATTGCATGGCTGTCTGACCAAGGCTGCCAACGGGTATTATCCATTCAAGGCGAACAAGAATCCCCTAAGGCGTTGGAAGATGCCGTACTGACTGCCGGACTGAGTTGGACATGGATCAACGTGGGCGACGGACGTTTCCCGGTGGGCAAAGCAAACAAACTGCTACGGCAGGGATTAGCAGACTTGATCGTTAACTTAAACGCTCACGAATCCGTATTGATTCACTGCTCGGCAGGCATCCATCGCACAGGACTGTTCGCTTTTGCATTGCTGCGGTCTCTCGGTCTATCTGAAGCAGAAGCCTTGGAACAAATTGCCGTGATGCGTCCGCAAACACGAAACGGCATGCGCCCGGATGACACTCGCTGGGGAAATTTGATTGCTACTGAGAATACGACACCTTGATCGGATCAAGCAATATTGACGGAAAATAGTCCGGCACGGTGAATAATGCGCGCCTGCCTGTGCCGTGTCACGATCCTCATTCGGTATGATAAAAGCCCATTCACTCGGATTTTGATGCAACCCGCTTCATCATTTGATCATGCTCACTTTGCACGGCTTCCAGCAATGCCTTGTCCTCGTGAGAGGCCGCTTCCAGTTCCGCTGACCAGAACCCCCACAAGGGTTCCGGCAGACAGTTGGCCACCGCCTGAATTCCGAAGCCTATCGTAAGCGCAGCGCCAGAATCCCGCCCGGCCACTTGTTCGCAGCATTGCAGATTTTTCAATAAACACCGCAGAATACGCATGCTTTCCGAAACGGGGTTCTCAGACAACACCATAGTGTTGATAATACAAATCAAAGGCCCTATCGATTTAACCTCAAGCTGAAAATCAAAACCACGTTGATCCTCCAGAGCAATACTTTCCAGAACGTTTATCATTTGCTCCCGAAGACGAGCATTGATATCAGGAAAATTGTATTTCATCTTGTTTCAGTCCCTATTAAAAAATTGCACCGTAGTCAATTCATTTCAAACAGCGCGATTTCTGGTCTTGCGCCCAAACGCATCGGTACTTCTGTCATGCAGATTCCGGCGCTGTTTTGTCCGCGCAATATCCCCAATGCAGCATCGAATACAGATTGGCCGACGTGCCGCAATGATGGATGGCATATTCCCACGGGCTTAATGCGCGAGTCACGACCAGATAGCTTTTGATTTGGCTGAATGCCTCGTCCAGCATTTCAATCCTAAGGTCATCGGCAGGTTCAATCAGAAACTGCACCGTCACGATTCCCGCAACCGGCTTTCCGATGCGAGCCACTTTAATGTATTCAGCGCTGCTTGTGGTTGAAAAATCACCATACCTCAGAACGATGTGTTCGCTGTCCTGATCCACTTCGCCCGACACAAACCCGCCGATGCTAGCGCCACCGCGTTTGCTAGAGAGCGAATCAGGCAGATCAAGCGCCACGAATATGCTGGTCAAGCTCGGCATAGGTTCTGGATAACCTGACTCGTAATTGTCAAATCGATCTATCCAAAAGTACCTCTGACTACTTCCTGTGCCCAACGCAAACTCCAGCTCGGAGGAGGTTGGAAAACGATACTCTCGCGCGGTGTAGCTCCGCAACCGCTCCACAAAATCAAATGCATCAGAGGGGATCATCTGCAAGATCGAACCGTACTCCGCCGTATCGATTTGCGTTTGCCGGTCGGAGTTAAAACCAAATAATACATACCAGTTTTTGAGCCTGACAGGCGCACAGCTCAGCGCGAATCGCTTAATTTTAATGGGTTTATCACCCTCAGTCGCGTTCCGTTTCATATCGCTGCACTCAATCACAACCATTTCAGGATAGTCCCTGCCATCGCAAAAAATTGCACCGGGCGTAGCGGGAATCAATGACTGGTTAAGCATGGACATTTGTTCTAAAAGACGAGCGTACATATTCAATTACCTCATAGCGTTTTGCGGTGCGCAGCTGCCACTGCTGTGTCCCGCGGAAATTCCAATACGTTGTGATAGCATCAACCTCTGCTTCAAACACAGGTGAAAACGCGATGATACCTTGGATTAAAAAACTTTTTGGAAATGGGTCAGCTAAGTCGGCAACAGAGGTTATACCTCAGACCGAAACGCCATCTATTCTCGAAATTAACAGCGCCATTCGAATCGAACTTGCCAGGATGATGGCGGATGGCGAAAGCAAGCGGCGCGATCCGTATTGGAGTTCGTCCTATGCTCATAACGTGGGCAACGATATCATTGAAGCAACCCGTCTGGCTACCATGACACTTAACTCACTCGCGCAAGGCGACGCCATTCCAGCTATCCAGACCGCACTTGCTGAACTTGATAATGCTATGAAAACTTACCGCATCACCGAAAATGATCCTGCCGGTTATGGCATCGGGACATTGAGGGAATTTAAACAATTTCTGGGGAAGCTGGATCAGGCCTATGAGAACGCAAGGTTTTCTTCGTCTATCGCGGCAAAGCTGTTGCCGCCCGCCTCGCTGATAAATACACTCATCTGGCGTCGTGAATATTTCAATGAGTGTTCCCCAAATCTCAGAGCTTTACTGCAAGCCTACGAAAACCGCTCACTGCCGAAAGTCATAATAGCCGCCAACGCATTACAACAGGAGGCGTCCGATCCCAACTGGCTGTTGCGGCTAAATCTGCTCATCCTGAGCTGTCACATGCGCGATACCGACAGTTCAGACGAACACAAACCAACATATGACGCGCGGGTAAAATCCTTGCGGCAGATTTACGACGGACTGACCGCAGGGCATTTGATTAAATGTATTTTGGGTGAAATGAGCTACGACAATCTTGGCCTGTTTTATGGCCGCTCAGAGCAAAATATACTAGCCATAGGCTCGTATTACCTGGGTTCACATGCGCTTTCATCTCAACATTTACAGGAAGCACGCGAACACTTTGAGCGCTGTATTGCCTGCCAGGTAGCATGCCCGGAAAGCTACTTTGCTCATTGCGAACGACGCTGGCTCAATTAACAACTGACTTACCCTGACCATGAGTAGCGAGGCAATGAAATGCATGCGGAAATTGCTTTCCAAGCTGCGCGCGCCAGCCATCCCAGAGCTTCAGATAATGACTGCAACTACACACACGGTGCTTTTTACCATCCGTCGGGTCAATCATCTCGTCATACCGGTCGAAGCACTGCCAGCAGATAACTTCACCGCAGTTCAAACAAAAGGCTACGTTTTCGGTGCTATTTCGCGAATCGCAACGTGTACAGTAGTGCTTATGCACCTGACTGACGCTATGGAAACGGGCAAGCATATCCTTTGTGACGGGAATGCTATCGCCCGTTACAAGAGGCTTTTTGACTTTTATTTCCGGTGTGGAATTTTCCTGTTCTGCCGGCACTATGACTACTGGATCAACTGGCACAGGTGTTGTACTGTAAATAGGAAAACGCTCGGGTTTCGACCGAATCAACTTCATAATTTCGGGCCAAGAGAACTTTAGCACGACGTAGATGACAGCGACAACAACGCCAATTAGTGTATTGGCAGAGTCAGTTTCCGTCTTTGCATTTGCACTGACAGGCATGGCTGTCACGCATAGCCCGATGAATAGAGCCGTAACCCGTTTCAATTTAATAGCAACCTCCTATGAAGCCCGACAAAAAGATTGTTATTATTGCAAGTTGCAGACTCAACGAGTGCGCAATCCGGCTCGCCATTCAATGATTATCGCTTACGCAGAGGATCAAGCAGCAAAGACAGTCCGTTGTGATCCAACTCCTGCATTAAAGCCAGCAAGCTACCCAACTCGCCCTTGGGAAATCCCTCACGCGCAAACCAGTTAAGATAATGTCCCGGCAAATCCGCAATCAAACGTCCCTGGTATTTTCCATAAGGCATGGTACGGGTCACCAACAGTAGCAACGATTCAGGATTCATCGTGCGCGACCTTTGCGAAAATAATGAGTATTGTCGTAATAAGATTCACATTCACTATCCCCGCTCCAGCCTGGAACACCAAGCAAAGGAACCGGCGACAATTCACGCGTGCTGCGACAATGCTCAGCGTCTAGCAAGTAATCCGCCAGCAGGGTATCCAGATGCAACAATTGCTGCGCCTGCGGCCAGGTAAAAAATGCGGGCTCAACTGCCAGCAATACCCCCTGCCCGGTCATGCCTATGTAAGGATGCAAGGCTTTTTCATATAAGCCGTGACCAAACAGATAAAAACCCATCCTTGTCTTTACCTGCTCACGCCGTCGCCAGAATAGTTCTTTCCATTGAAAATCACGCAACAAGCCAGCCAAATCAGCATCTGCATAGGCGACAATCACACCGGATTCATCCAGCAATGTATTCACATCACGCACCGCACCACGCTCACTTGATGTGTCCGCTGCCATCACCAAACTCGTCAGAGATTGATAATGCCGTGCATTAATTGCCGCTTTAGCCTTGGGAAAGGTCATCCACACCAGCGCATTTAAAAAATCATGCCAGTTATCCGTCCGCGTTTGCACCTCACCTGTCAAATAACAACGCGGCTCGTACTGCGCCTCAAACGCCAACTTCCCAACGCTCTGTTCAACAAAACACAGTCTATGTCCTGATGCGACACGAATCAACGGCTGATACCGCGACAGTTGTGCATTTAGCAGCGGAAGAACAGGAAAACCCTCTGTTTCAAAATAAGCAATAACAGCATGTAACGGCGAGAACAGCATCGATTGCAACAATATCGCGGGCTTCATGTCAGTTTAAACACTCACTTTGACGGGCAAGCCCAGCCCTTTGATGCGATCAGCGAACGATTGCAAAGTGGCTGCGGGTAAGGCGGACAAACGAGAGGCTTCGGCTTGCAGAGAAGGGCGCGCTAAGCCATATAGTAAAACACCTTGCAGGGAATGACCATCGCGGAGCACCCCGGCCAGGAACATCAGATAATCGTTCTCATCTTGCTTTGAAGGCGGCTCACCATCGAGCGCGAACCAGCAGGTTTGCAACCAGGTTGGGCAAGCAGCGATCGCGGCAATGAGGTTTTCACGCACTTTAGCTATGCGAGTGTGCGTATCGTTAATTTGCGCCATCCCCGCTGCGCTCGCTCTGTCCAGCTTGAACCACACTTCACCGTGTATCTGTGCCATATCGCGTAAGCCCTGCTGAACATCGCTGCGATGCAACAAACTGCCGTTGGTAATCAACACCGTCTTCACACTGTCAGACAGCAATAGTTCAGCACGAACACGCGCTATCAGCCTGACGACTTGAGAAAATTCAACGGCGCTGGTAGGTTCACCGTTGCCGGACAAGGCGATATCGTTGATGCGTCGCACGCCTTCTGGAACACGACTTTGCATGAAGTCACCGTGTAATAATTCATTCAAAAAACCGCGCAGTTCGACTTCCAGCAACGCCAGATCAACCGCAGGCGCAGTGCCACGCGTTAAATTGGGAACCTGGCAATAGATACAGCGCCAGTTGCAGGCATTATTGGGATTAAGATTGACGCCAACCGATACTCCGCCGGCACGGCGCGAAACGACAGGATAAACATAACACCGTTCGACGCTATCGCGGTTATGATCGGCAATACTCAACATACCGCGAGACTTACCAGAAGAAGGAATCAAGATTTATTCAGTGGCAGGTAATTGGCAGGATCAACGGGTTTACCCAAACGACGCACTTCAAAGTGCAGTTTGACCTGTTCGCTATCTGAATTGCCCATTTCGGCAATTTTCTGGCCTCTCGTCACATTATCACCCTCTTTGACCAACAATTTATCATTATGCGCATAGGCGCTAAGATAAGTCTTATTATGCTTAATAATCAGAAGTTTACCATACCCCCTCAAACCAGATCCGCTATAAACCACTTTTCCCGAAGCACTCGCAAAAATAGACTGTCCAAGCTTGCCTGCTATATCGATCCCCTTACTGTTATCCGCCTCAGAGAAACGCCCAACCACTTTACCTTGAGCCGGCATAGCCCACTCCACTCCATCCGCGCCATCCCCCACTTCCGGCTTCGCTTCTGACTTAGCCGTATCGGACTTTGTTTCCGTTTTTAACTCTGTTTTAACTGCGGTTTTCGCTTCGATTTTAGCTTTCGTTTCAGGTTTTGAAACACCCCCCGATTCACCTTGCACGGACTCAATCTTAGCAATCACCGCCTCGCTATAAGCGTATTTGACTAATTTGGGTTGCTCTTTGGGCAGGACGGGCGCAGGCTTATTTTCAACATGTGGCGGCGCAGGTGACAAAACAATCTGCTGACCTACTTGTATCAAGTTATGATCCAAAATGCCGTTTTGTTCCGCTAAAACACGAGGATCGAGCCCGTAACTAAAGGCGATGCCATATAATGTATCGCCTTTTTGCACGATATGAACACGCCCCGCAACCTCATCTCGTTTAACAACCGGCTTACTCACCGCGCTACGCGCTTCCACAACAGGTGCACGACTCCCGCTCGAAGCACAACCCGATAATACAGCCGCCACTATCAACATCCCTACAATCCGTTTCATGCCTTCCCCATCAAGAGTGGTACAAATTTAACCGGTTCGAGTTTGGACTCACGAAAACCTTGTTGCTCACACTCGACCAAATACAACCACTGCTCCAACCTGCCAACGGGCAATACCATACGCCCCCCGACGACCAACTGCTCACGTAATTGAGTGGACATCGCAGGCGTTGCCGCTGCCATAATAATCCCGTCATAAGGCCCCATAGCTGGCCATCCTGCACTGCCGTCTGCATAGCTAAGAGTAACATTATGAATATTCAACGCCGCCAATTGTCGTTTCGCACGCAGATATAATGGCTCAATACGCTCGACACTGTAAACTTTCGGAAATACATGCGCCAAAACTGCCGCCTGATAACCGCACCCGGTACCAATCTCCAACACCCGTTTTATCGGGAAAGTTACGCTGGCACGCATCACTTCTATCATGCGAGCAACAATGTAGGGCTGTGAAATAGTTTGCTCATAATTAATAGGCAGGGACACGTCGTCATAAGCACGACTTGCTAAAGCCTCATCGACAAACAGATGGCGTGGCACTTCATACATAGCTGCCAACACAACCTCGTCTTTAATCCCCTGAACACGCAGACGATCTATCATCCGCTGCCGGGTACGAGAAGAAGTCATCCCTATGCCGCTATGCCGAATATTCATGCTTCATCCTGTTTCACCCAAGCCGAAAGCATATCAAGCTGACTATACTGTGTAAGGTCAATTTGTAACGGTGTTACTGACACCTGGTGTTGCGCTAAGGCACCAAAATCCGTACCCGCACCGGCATCTTGTGCGCTACCGGCGGCTCCCACCCAATACACGGTTTCACCGGACGGACTTTGTGCTTTAATCACCGCTTCCGCCTTATGCCGTTTGCCAAGACGAGTTACGACCGTACCCTTTAATTGTTCATAAGGAACATCGGGTACATTCACATTTAACAACCAGGGCGATTGATGTCTCTGCTTGAAAAAACGTTTAACTAAATCTACCGCAACGATCGCTGCTGTCTCATAATGCTGAAAATCACGTCCAACAAGAGAGATAGCAACAGATGGAATTCCCAGCAGAAAACCTTCCGTTGCCGCCGCAACCGTACCCGAATAAATCGTATCATCACCCATATTTGCACCAGAATTAATGCCCGAGACCACCATATCCGGCTGGTAATCGAGCATACCGGTAACGGCAAGATGAACACAATCAGTAGGGGTACCATTGACATAATAAAAACCATTAGCGGCTTTTCGAAGTTTGAGCGGACGATCCAAAGTCAAAGAATTACTCGCGCCACTGCGATCACGTTCAGGGGCGACAACGACAACGTCGGCAATATTAGCAAGATGAGCCACCAGAATCGCTAAGCCCGGCGCAAAATAACCATCGTCATTACTGATGAGAATACGCATTAACAATGGACACGCAATAAGGGAATATTTATAGAAACAGCAGCCACTAGGCCTCCAAAAACAACAATGAGAGAGGCGAATTATAGTGCCTAAAGCACTGTTTCGGATACAGAAAAAAAGGGAACTAGAAACATCTAGATCCCTTTTTTAATTGGTCAGCGTGAGAAGATTCGAACTTCCGACCCCTACCACCCCAAGGTAGTGCGCTACCAGGCTGCGCTACACGCTGAAGCTGGAGATTATAACAGATTACCAGATCAACATGACAAGTTTACGCTGACAAAATTGCAATGATGTCACTGATCTCACGTTTTAACATCACCAAATCAATACCCGGGTTTTCAAGCTGACATTGAGAGATAACAGGCGGACTACTAGGCACTGCCACCCGATCTAGCAACTCAGCGGGAGTATTTAGCACGCGCGCATTACCAAGACGATTGCGAGCCCCACTGATTGTAAAGCCCTGTTCGTATAGTAACTCCCTGATTTGCCTGATCAGAATCAATTCATGATGCTGATAATATCGGCGATTTCCGCTGCGCTTAACCGGGTTAAGTTGATTAAACTCCTGCTCCCAATAACGCAAAACATGTGCCTTAACCCCGCACAATTCACTAACTTCACCTATAGTAAAGTAGCGCTTTGAGGGAATAGGAGGCAGCTCTATATTAGGCTTGTGGATTTCCATGATAAGTCTTTTCCACCAAGGTTTTCAATTTCTGACTAGGGTGAAATGTCACAACACGGCGAGCAGAAATAGGAATTTCAATGCCTGTTTTTGGATTACGTCCAGGACGCTCCGGCTTATCGCGCAATTGAAAATTACCAAAACCGGATAATTTGACACTTTCACCCTGCTCAAGTTGAACCCGAATTTCTTCGAAAAAGGCTTCAACCATATCTTTTGCTTCTCGCTTATTCAATCCTACTTTTGTAAACAATAAATCAGATAATTCAGCTTTTGTTAATGTTGTTATCATATTTTTTTCCCTTACATGCGCAATTGCGCACCCTGCATATTTAATACATCCACCAAAATCGCCATACTCGGCTCAATCTCAACCTCTGTTAGCGTCTTTTGAGTATCTTGTAACACAACGCGGAATGCAAGACTTTTTTTGCCAAATTCAACACCCTGCCCGCGATATACATCAAATAAAACAACTTCCTGCACATAAGGGGCTCGGGTCTGAAGCATCACATCCAATAAACTTTGTGCCTGCACAGACTCACTCACCAACACAGCCAAATCGCGGCGCACGGGCAAAAATTTAGGGATTTCATTCAAACAAGGAACCTGCGTCTGCATCAAGGCATCCAGCTCAATTTCAAACCAAATACCCGCCGTCGTCAGATCATACTGTTTTTGCCAGTGAGGATGAAGCTCACCTATCCAACCCACAGCTTGATCAGCGTAAAAGATTTTCGCCGAACGCCCAGGATGCAAGGCAGGATGTCCAGCGGATACAAAACGCAATGTCATGGGCGGAAAAAGCGCCTCAAGATCAGCTTTTGCATCGTAAAAATCAACAGGTATAGATTTCGCCCCCCATTGTTCGGGCAAACATGAACCATAGACCAAGCCTGACAATCGCTGAGTTTGAATATAAGCTCCGTCGACTTTAGAAAAACAAGCACCTAATTCAAATAAACGAACACGGGACTGACGCCGATTGAGATTATAGCGTAATGCACCTACTAATCCCCCTATCAAGCTACTGCGCATCACCGCCAGATTACTGGCAATGGGATTTTGCAAAGCAAGCGGGCTGTCATTTCCGCATAATTCACGCTCTACCTGTTCATCAACAAAGGCATAACTGACAATTTCCTGATAATCCCTTGCAACCAGCGTTTGCAGTATCGGTGCCAAATCACGCTGCAATTCACTGCAAGGCAACATCGTCAATCCAGCATGTGGCGGCAAAGCTGGAATATTGTCATAACCATAAAGACGAGCAAGCTCTTCGATCAAATCGGACTCAATGGACAGATCAAAGCGAAAACTCGGCGGTGTGACACTGAACGTATCAACACTCATAACGAAACTTAACTGGAGACGACCCAACAAATCAGCGATCTGAGCCGGCTCAAGAACTACGCCCAAAACCCGTGCTACCCGGCTTGTACGTAAGTTAATAGCGGCACGAGCAGGCAAACTCCCAATATGCTCAACAACCTCTCCCACCTCGCCACCACAAATCTCCACTAACAATTGTGTAGCGCGTGCCATTGCTCGTCGGGTACCGGAAAAATCAACACCCCGCTCGAATCGAAAAGATGAATCAGTCGCAAGTCCAAAGCGACGTGCACGACCGGCAATTGCATCAGGATGAAAAAATGCAGCTTCAAGAATGACATCCTTCGACGTCAAATCAACGCCACTGCCCGCCCCCCCCATAATACCTGCCAAAGCCAGCACCCGCTCTTCATCAGCAACCACCAGTACGCCGGCATCTAAAACCACGATCTGATCATTTAATAAAGTCAGTGTTTCACCTTGAATTGCGCCACGCACAGTGATACCGCCCGTTAGCTTAGCCGCATCAAAGGCGTGCATAGGCTGACCCAGTTCCATCATTACATAATTGGTAATATCGACTACCGAATTAATCAATCTCAGACCGCTGCGCTCTAATCGACGTTGCATCCAAACAGGGGTAGGCGCACTCGCATTGACGCCACGCACAATACGCCCAATATACAATGGGCACGCGACCTGATCGACTATGTTCACAACCAACTTATCGACAAGCGTAACCGCAGGCTCAATAAAACTTAATGGCTTGAGGTCAACACCCGTCAATGCAGCAACCTCACGCGCAATACCGGACATACCCGAACAGTCGCTGCGATTAGGCGTTAACTTCAAGGTAATAAGCTTATCGTCCAAATCGAGATACTCACGCATAGAATGACCAATCGGCGCCTCTTGCGGCAATATCCAAAGCCCATTACTCTCAACAGCCAAGCCCAACTCAACAGCGGAACACAACATACCAAAGGATGCAATACCACGCACTTTTGCCTGTTTGATCTTAAAATCACCAGGCAGTACTGCACCAATGCGAGCGCAAGGGACTTTAAGACCCACCGCCACGTTAGCAGCGCCACACACTATCGTCAGCGGCTCCGCCTCACCCACATTCACTTGACAGACATTCAACCGATCCGCATCAGGATGCTTCGCTATAGCCAAAACTTCAGCTACAACCACATTATTAAATGCGGGCGCAACTGACTCCAAACCTTCTACTTCCAGCCCTGCCATTGTTAAAACATGTCCAAGCTCATCGCTGGACAAATCAGGGTTAACCCAACTTCTTAACCAATTTTCAGAAAATTTCATTATTTTTAATCCTTAAAACACCGTTCAAGCCACAGAGAACACAGAGTACAAGTCAGCAAGGTATTTCGACTTTTCATCAATTAACCCGACAGGTGATTTACAACGTTGCCATAACAACCTCATAGATGTACTGAAACCTATCAAGGAGAGGCATGCCGGCGAATAGCATTTACTCTGAGATTTCAGTACCCTCTGTGGCGTGTGCTTTTTTGTGGGTTAATTAAATTGCTTCAAAAAGCGCAAATCGCTTTCGTAAAATTGACGCAAATCGCTTACACCGTATCTCAACATCGCCAAACGCTCGACACCCAGACCAAATGCAAAACCCAAATATTTTTCACTATCAATATTGACGTGCTTCAAGACATTCGGATGTACCATACCGCAACCCCCTATCTCTAACCATCCTCCCTTCCAACTCATGTCCATTTCAGCAGAAGGTTCGGTAAACGGGAAAAAAGAGGGACGAAAGCGCACTTGCAAATCATCTTGCTCAAAAAAGCGTTGCAAGAAATCTTGAACCACCCCTTTTAGATTGGCAAAACTCACCGTTTCATCAACCCATAAACCTTCAACCTGATGAAACATGGGCGAATGTGTCGCATCTGAGTCAACACGATAAACGCGACCAGGTGAAATAATCTTTAATGGCGGTTGATTCGATTCCATATAGCGTACTTGCACAGGGGAAGTATGAGTACGCAACACGTGTTCAGGATCAATGTAAAAAGTATCATGCATCGCACGCGCCGGATGGTTTTCCGGAATATTTAACGCGGTAAAGTTATAAAAATCATGTTCGATTTCGGGGCCGGAGGATACGGCAAACCCTAAGCTGTAAAATAGTTGTTCGATGCGCAGTAGCGTGCGTGTAATCGGATGCAGCCCTCCCGTTCCTAGCCCACGGCCTGGCAACGTTACATCCAGTGACTCTGCCGCCAGCTTAGCTGTAAGTTTGATCGTTGCCAATTCATCACGACGCTGCTGCAGCGCGAGTTCTATGGCCTGCTTAACCAGATTGATACGCGCACCTGCTTGAGGGCGCTCCTCATTACTTAGTTTACCCAGGGCTTTGAGCAATGCGGTCAGACTTCCTTCTTTGCCCAGGTATTTTGCCTTAACCTGCTCTAACTGAGCCTCATCGCTAATAACAGCGAACTGCTGAAGAGCCTGCTCTTGAATTTGTTGTAGTTGTTCCATAAACCTGAAAACCCTCTTCGCTCACAAAGGCCAATAAATTTACAAATATACAAAAGGTTAAATTTAAACCAGTCATATACATAAATAAATCATGATATAAAATCGTTACGAGTTATCACCGCAAGGGGAATATCTCTACCGAAACTATTTTGTGTTTTTCGTGTATTTGATGGACAAATATTCTTTATAGAATAAAACATCCATACAATAAAAAAGGGGGCTTTACGCCCCCTTTTCATTATGCAGCCACTAATGACCGCCAGGCGCTACTATACAGCCAGACTTGCTTTTGCTTGTTCAACAAAGTGAGCAAAAGCCACTTTGTCAAAAATTGCGATATCAGACAAGACCTTACGATCAACCTGAATATCCGCTTTTTTCAAGCCATTCATGAATACGCTGTACGGCATTCCGAATTCACGTGCTGCAGCATTAATACGTGCAATCCACAAGGTACGGAATTGACGCTTTTTCTGACGACGATCGCGGTAGGCATATTGCCCGGCTTTCATCACAGCTTGCTTTGCTACACGGTACACATTCTTGCGGCGACCACGATAACCCTTAGCTTTAGCTAACAGTTTTTTGTGCGTTGCACGGGCTACGACTCCACGTTTTACTCTTGGCATGCTCTACTCCTTACGCGTATGGCAGCATGCGACGAACCGCTGCTGTATTGGTTGAGTGAACTTCCGCAGTACCACGCAGTTGACGCTTAGTCTTGGTCGTCTTCGAGGTCAGAATGTGGCGTTTGAACGCACACGCGCGCTTGATACTGCCGCCTGCACGAACGACGAAGCGTTTTTTTGCTCCGCTTTTGGTTTTCATCTTAGGCATAACTACTCCTTAAGTTATGGTGCGAGGTGTTTTCCGACTGGAAAAACTTGTCAACCCGTACACCACTTATTTTTATGTCGGGATAAACCCGACCTTCTACTACCTACTACCTGCTATTTCTTAAGTGCCGTTTTAGGTGACAATACCATCACCATCTGACGGCCTTCCATCTTTGGAAACTGCTCAACAACAGCAAATTCTTCCAGATCATTTCTAACTCGTTCAATCAAGCGCATACCGATTTCCTGGTGAGCCATTTCACGACCGCGAAAACGCAACGTAATTTTTGTTTTATCACCGTCGAGCAAAAACTTGGTCAGATTACGCAACTTGATGTTGTAATCGCCATCATCCGTTCCCGGACGAAATTTGATTTCTTTGACCTGAACCTGCTTCTGCTTAAGCTTGGCTTCGTGCTGCTTCTTGCTTTCGGCATATTTAAACTTACCGAAATCCATGATGCGACACACCGGTGGATCGGCCATAGGTGAAATTTCCACCAGATCCAACTCAGCCTCGCCAGCCAGACGCAATGCTTCTGTACTTGATACGATACCTAAAGGTTCTTTATCTGCTCCAATGAGTCTCACCTGGGGTGAAACTATCATCTCATTGAGGCGCTGTAATTTATTTTGTGCTATAAGAATGTCTCCGTTTGGAAAAATTAAACCGCACTGCCCGAATTGATTTCAGACTTAAAACGTTCGATTAAACACTCGATTGTCATCTGTCCAAGATCTTCACCACTACGGGTACGCACGGCAATCAATCTTCCAGCCACTTCCTTATCGCCGATAATCAGCTGGTAAGGTAATTTCTGCAAGCTATGTTCACGGATTTTATAGGTAATCTTCTCATTGC
>CAIOSY010000065.1 GCA_903861075.1 uncultured Nitrosomonadales bacterium | reverse complement strand
CGCAGATATAGCGAACCTCTTTCTGGGTTTGCCATGGCTCACCCAGGCGGTTATAAAGGTAAGGCACGTGATGGACCGGTTCGTTGGAGTGGTTGTAGTACTCATTCCATTGAAAATCGACCGGTAATATACACATGTCCCGTATCAGAAATATGCGCAATATCGCCGGTACTAAACCAGCCATCACTATCTATGGCTTGCGCAGTCGCAGTCGGATTATGCCAATAACCCATCATCACACCGGGGCCTTTGACCTGCAACTCAGCTTGAATACCCAAACGTAACTGCATACCCTGAATCGGCGGCCCGACGCTATCCGGATAATTGCTCAATAACGGATTTCCCGTGATCACAGGACTCGTCTCCGTTAAACCGTAACCTTGAACAATCGGCAAGCCTAAACCAATGAACACACGAGAAAATTCCGGTGCGAGCGCCGCCCCCCCGCTAATCGCTACTCGCAGGTTTCCCCCGAGCTTATCGAGTACTTTTTGCGCTACCCATTTTTGCAGTAAGGGCCAAAGTAAAAAGGAAGCCTGCCATGCACCGCGCCCCTGTGCATACTCAAAGCGCGCCCACCCTATTTCAACGGCAAGATAAAAAAGTTTGCGACTGAGTATGGAGCTGACTTCCAGTTTAGCGCGAATATTACCGTATACCCGCTCATAAATACGCGGCACAGAAATCAGCAAACTAGGTCGTATAAACTGCAAATCTTCTGATAACAGTGCAATGGAACGCGCAAAAGCCACGGTCGCCCCCACCATTACGGCAAGGTAATAACCCAAAGTCCGTTCAAAAGTATGCGACAAGGGCAAGAAAGACAAAAACACATCCTCACCCGTGACAACAAAAGTAGTAAGACAGGCGTGTGCATTGCTGAGCATATTGCCATGACTTAACATCACGCCCTTAGGTTTACCTGTCGTACCTGAGGTATAAATAATACTGGCCAAATCCGTCGACAAACCAGATAAGTCGGTTAGAAAAACGGCGTTACGAGGTAAAAATTCCGCCATCGTAATCAAACGGGGTGACTTTGCATGAGGTAAATTTTCGACACTAATGAAACGTAAAACACCACTCAACTGATCGATTACTGTACGCAACCCTTGCCATTGTGCATCCGTCTCAAACAACAACACCTTTACATCCGCATCATTGACAATATACGCGATATTATCGGGTCTATCCACGGTGTACAGTGGTACACCGACTAATCCTAACGACATTGCGGCCTGATCAAACGCAATCCAGATCGGGCCATTACGCAACATAATCGCAACACGATCGCCCCGCTCCAGCCCCAATTTTGAGAGGGCCACCTGCCAACGTGCCACTTCGCTTCTCATCTGCATCCAGGTTAACTCACACCAATTATTATGGTGAAAATACCGATAAGCAACCTTATCCGGTGTTGCATCAACCCGTGTCAAAAATAGACCGTGTAAAGTTCTTGCCTGCTCAGGTGAAATCACTGCCTGTTCAACCATTTTCTTCTCCATGCAGAGCACTGCACTATATATTGTTCTTACCTTATCTAAATCCTGCAACGCGAACCCGAAAAGCCTCAGGTGCAAAATCATCAACTTGAATGACTTTTTGATATAACGCTTCGTCGCGCTCAAGTTGCAACGCTTGCTCTGCCGTAATTAGACCGGCATTACGTGCCTGGACAATGCGCGACAATTCATCCAGTCCGGTCAATTTCCCCGATTTAAGTGCTGTACGCAAGCGTTGTTGTAACGGTTCACAGGCCAACCTACTGGCGAGCGCAGCCTCAAGTGCGCCAACGGCATCCTGTTCATCGGAAGGAATATATATACCCGCCGTCAAACGATCACGTCCCCCTCCTGGCTGCATCATCAATGTAGCGACGTCATGACCCAACTTATCACCGGGTGGGGATAAACGTTTACCCAACGGGAATATCAGTGCATCCAATAATACGCGTATAAGAATATGAGGGAAATTTTGAATAATACCGACAAAGGTTTGCTGAATATTATACAGCGCGTCCTGTATCGCCCATTGCAGCAGTGGCAAATCCTCGACAGGCCGCCCGTCATCTGCAAAACGCTTGAGCGTTGCTGAGCATAGGTACAGCTGACTCAAAACATCCCCTAAACGCGCCGACAACTTCTCGTGACGTTTTAAGGAACCTCCCAAAACCAGCATCGCCACATCGGCACAAAAAGCAAAAGCGGAAGAAAATCTCGTTAACTGTTGAAAGTAACGACGACACAGCGGATCTTTTGGCACAGGAACAACACGCCCACCACTGAGCCCAAACACAAAACTACGCGCCGCATTGCTCAGCGCAAAACCGATATGACCAAATAAGGCATCATCAAATAAATGCAGCGCACGCTCGTGATTCGTGTCATGAGCGGAGGCAACTTCCTTCAATACATAAGGATGACAACGTATTGCACCCTGACCAAAGATCATCAAGGTTCGCGTCAGAATATTCGCACCTTCCACAGTAATGCCGATCGGAGTTTGCTGATAAAGCCGTCCCAGATAATTATCAGGCCCCAAACTAATCCCCTTGCCACCATGCACGTCCATCGCATCATTGATGACAACACGTGCTCGCTCCGTGGCGTGATATTTAACGATCGCAGAAATCACCGAGGGCCGCTCCCCCAAATCAAGTGCCAATGCCGTAAATTTACGAGCAGAATCGACTAGATAAGTATGTGCTGCGATACGTGCAAGCGCTTCTTCCACCCCTTCAAACTGACCGATAGGCTGATTAAATTGTCGGCGAATACGGCAATAAGCCCCACTGGTACGCGCTGCCAGTTTCATCCCTCCTACACTACTTGCCGGCAGGGAAATAGAGCGCCCCGATGCCAGGCAATCCATCAACATCGCCCAACCTTTGCCGATCTGTTCCACCCCGCCTATTAAATAATCCAGCGGAATAAACACATCATGTCCTTGTGTCGGACCATTCAAAAAAGCAGAATTCAACGGAAAATGGCGGCGACCAATTTTCACACCTGGCGTATCTACAGGAATCAAGGCCAGCGTAATCCCCCGATTTATCTCACCTCCCAGCCGTTTTTCAGGATCAAGCAGTTTAAATGCCAACCCCAACAAAGTGGCTGCCGGCGCCAAGGTGATATAACGCTTGTCCCAATTAAGACGTATGCCCAGCACGTTCTCTTTACCGGCAAAGTCACCGCTACACACGACACCCGTATCGGGAATCGACCCAGTATCCGAACCCGAGAGCGGCCCCGTCAGCGCAAAACAGGGCACCTCCTGACCGCGCGCTAAGCGGGGCAAATATTTTTCTTTTTGCTCAACTGTGCCATAGTGCAACAGCAATTCGGCAGGCCCCATAGAATTGGGCACCATCACGGTCACTGCTGCCGTACCACTACGCGAAGCAATTTTACTGACAACGGCCGAATGTGCTTGTGCAGAGAATCCCAACCCGCCATATTCCTTGGGGATAATCATGCCGAAAAAGCCTTGATCCTTAATGTATTTCCAAACCTCGGCTGGCAAGTCCAGGCGATTATGCGTGATATCCCAATCGTTGAGCATGGCGCACAACTGTTCAACTTGTACGTCCAAAAACTTTTTCTCTGCGATGCCAAGCCCGCACTTGGGGTAAGCCATGAGCTTATCCCAATTGGGATGTCCTCCAAACAACTCGCCATCCCACCACACCGTACCGGCATCAATAACTTCTTGTTCAGAGGCTGAAATAGAAGGCAAAATTTTACGGAATCGTTTGAGTATGACGCTGCTTATAAGAGTACGACGCAAATACGGGATGCCGAAGAGGATCACAACAACAAAAAGCAGGAGATAGACTAGTTGCAGCATCGTCTCCGACAACATTGCTTGTATAGCAACCACAGGCACTAACACCATAAAGGCCAATAACCAACTGACGACTGTGGCGCGAAAAAACGCCAGCAAAATAAATATCACCAGTGCTGCCAGTATGGTTACCCACATTGTGGTTCTCCTCTTGTCGGAACGAACATTCGATTATGAATGCTTTGATTATGACTTACTCTAAGGTGCGACTGCAATCTACACCCCTCAAAAAACTTCAGCGACCATCGTGCAAATCGGGTAAAAAATTGCTATTATTTCAACGCATACGCTCAACGGCTTGTTCAACCCTGTCTACCGCGATAATTTCCATGCCCGTGATAGGGTGTTTCGGTGCATTTGCCCGGGGAATAATCGCAGAGGTAAAACCCAGTTTAGCGGCTTCCCTTAATCTCTCCTGCCCACGCTGAACTGGACGCACTTCACCTGCCAACCCCACTTCACCAAATACGACCATTTTTTCAGGTAAAGGCTGATTACGCAGACTGGATACCATCGCTAGAATTACCGCCAAATCCGCGCCAGGCTCGGTAATTTTCACCCCTCCAACGGCGTTAATAAATACATCCTGATCAAAACAAGCAATCCCGGCATGCCGATGCAATACCGCCAGCAACATCGCCAGGCGATTTTGCTCTAAACCTAAGGATAAACGTTTTACATTCGGCGAATGAGCTTCATCAAGCAAAGCTTGAATCTCAACCAGTAAAGGTCGCGTACCTTCCTGGGTTACCATCACACAGGAACCCGCAACCTGCTGCCCGTGTTGCGATAAAAACATGGCGGAAGGATTACTCACTTCGCGCAAACCTTTTTCAGTCATGGCAAATACACCCAACTCATTTACCGCCCCAAAACGATTTTTAAATGCCCTGATCAGTCGAAAGCTTGAGTGGGTATCTCCCTCAAAATACAACACGGTATCTACTATGTGTTCCAGCACGCGCGGTCCTGCCAACGCGCCTTCCTTGGTCACGTGGCCAACCAGAACAATCGTGATATTCTGACTTTTAGCGATGCGCGTGAGTTGAGCTGCGCATTCTCTGACCTGCGCCACGGAACCTGGTGCGGAAGTCAATTGATCGGAATACACCGTCTGAATCGAATCAATTACTACAATACTCGGCTTGTCATTCGCAATCGTCGCCTGGATTTTTTCCAGCTGAATTTCTGGCAACAGCCTTAAATTACGTGCATCAAGCGACAGGCGCTTGGCGCGTAGCGCAATTTGCTGAGCCGATTCTTCACCGCTGACATAAAGTGTGTTGTGCGAGCAAGACAAGTTAGCCAATACTTGAAGCAGCAAGGTGGACTTACCAATACCCGGGTCTCCGCCTATCAACACCACGGCACCTGAGACCAAACCTCCACCCAATACGCGATCAAATTCCTCAATACCCGTTGAAAGACGGGGCATTTCTTCCGCCGTCACTTCCGAGAGCAATTGCACTTTTCCGCTTGCCGCCAAAGCTGAAAAACGATTACTTCCTTTAACAACTGCTTCGCCGACGGATTCGACCAGCGTGTTCCACTCCATACAATGCGGGCATTGCCCCTGCCACTTCGCTGTTTGCCCACCACACTCGGTACAGGAATAAATTGTTTTCGGCTTTGCCATAATATCGAGTTACCTGCCTGGTTAATTTGCAGCGCTAAAGAGGAACAGCAGAATCAATTCTTAAATCTAAAAAATATTTGACCTCAGAGTACACAAATATCCCCGGAGAAATCGGGGCAGACATACGCTCCGTTTCTGTGGCTGGGAGTCCTGTTTTAATATCAACAATACATAAATATTAAATTCGAACACGAAGAGTACCCTGGAAATACGATTTGTGATGCCCGCTAATACTTAAGCGATTTTACGTGCAACAAGATCGATTAGCGCCGATAAACCGCTATGCCCCTCACCTTCATGTATGACGCTATCATGTTCACGAAGATGCAGAATTTCCATATCGGCAAAGGCATTGCGCAACAGGGTGACGCTGTAGAGATTTTCGACTTGAGACGGACCGCCGGTACGGTATTCCAACTGGCGCGGCGTGTAGCCTTGCAACAACAGCAAGCCGCCAGGTTTGAGACAACGTTTAATATTATTGAACAATTGCACGCGAGCGAGCGGATCGGCGAACTGAATAAAGATTCCCGCTACCACATCAAAATAATTTTCCGGCCAGTCCCATTGTACGAGGTCAATCTGTTCGATGGTCATTTTCACACCGCGCTGTACCGCCAGCGCTTTAGCTTTTTCTACGGCAACTGATGAATTATCTACCGACAGCACCTGTAAACCCTGCTCTGCCAACCACACTCCATTACGCCCCTCGCCATCCGCCACGGCAAGGCATGACATATCGGGTTTAAGCCTAGCCTGTTCTGAGACCAGAAATGCATTTGGCTCAGTCCCGAAATGGTATTCCTCACCCGAATAACGCGCGTTCCATACATTCATTGCAAAGCTCCCATCATTGTCCCCATACGCACCGGCAGCACCGCCGACCATTGTGAATTAAATTGCATGGCATCCTTCTGAAACAGCATGACGACGGTAGAACCTAATAAGAAGCGCCCCATTTCCTCTCCTTTTTTCAAACTTATCTGCTGATCATCATAGCGCCACTCGCGTATTTCACCTGTGCGCAGCGGATTGACCAGACCATGCCAGACGGTGGCCATACTGCCGACGATGGTCGCGCCCACCAAGGTTAATACCAAAGAACCCAGTTCGGTATCAAACACGCAAACCACGCGCTCGTTACGGGCAAACAACCCGGGAACCCCTCGCGCAGTGACAGGATTGACCGAAAACAAATCACCGGGCACATAGATCATGCGTATCAAGCGCCCGTCACAAGGCATGTGGATGCGGTGGTAATCGCGCGGGCTGAGATAAATAGTGGCAAAACTGCCATTCTGAAACTGCGCCGCCAGATTCGCATCACCGCCGACCAGTGCCGTCGTCGAATAGGTGTGACCTTTCGCCTGAAATAATTGATCAGCTTCTATGCGTCCGAATTGACTAATTGCGCCATCGACCGGACATACATAATCGGATTGAGCTAAAGGGCGGGCATCACTACGCAGTGCGCGCGTAAAAAAATCATTGAAAGTCAGATAACTATGCACATCAGGATTAGCCGCTTCGGTCATATTCACCTGATAGCGAGCGATAAACCACTTGATCAACGAAGGCGTCCATGAACCCGACGCACCAGCTACTTTTCCGGCGATTTCAGTAAGAATCTGTTTTGGAAGTAGGTATTGCAAGAGGACTGCGAGACGATCGAACACGGTAGCCTGCCTGAATTTATATAGGATGCGTATTATACCTAATATGCTCGCCAGTCCCTCCGCATCAAAGCTACTCACAACAAGACTGCTTCGACAACCCCGGAGCGGGAAACCCCCAAAAACAGCGCTCCATGTCGCTCGGGGGTTTTACGATGAAAATGCACAAAACGCTAAGTCCAACCCGTATCTGCCATGTCGCATAGCGGCCTCCTTGATATTCGAGACCACCCAAACAAAGACAAGTATCCAAATCAGCGTCTTCTTGTGATTCGTATTCGCGGCTATGCTTATTTAGTGCCGTTTGTGGAAACTGAAAGCGAAGTCTTCCTGAGAACGACTATTCCGAGCAGGAAGGCCATCCGTAATTATTTAACTGAGGACAGTTCAAATGGATAAAGATAATTTACTTGAAGAAAAAATTCTTGCTTCCTTTGAAAGAGGCGAGTGGCAATCCGCTCCCAATTTGAATGAAGAAATTGCGCGTTTTTCCGCCATGGCATCGGCATCACTTACCAAGAATAAACGCATAAATATTCGTATTTCCTCCCGTGATCTCGAAGATATACAAGCGAAAGCCGCTGAACCTAAAAAAAGCAGTTAACCTCCTTCCAGGATGAAGATCCGAGCGTAAATTGGTGGCGGTCGGTGCGTTATTTTTGAGACGATGTGATTCAGCAGAATATGCCATGGGTCTGCCT
>CAIOSY010000064.1 GCA_903861075.1 uncultured Nitrosomonadales bacterium | reverse complement strand
GCGGTCTCCTGAGTCGTATTGGTTTGTTTGCAAGACAACCATTATTATACTCTCTGCGAGACCGTATTTATATTTAAAATCAAATAGTTAAGTTGTTTTTTAGTGCGATTTTCAACCCAGAAATGTCAGTTCCAATGTTGTTTGGTAGCATTATGGGGTGCTTGAAAAAAAATTGCTGCTCGAGAAACATCGTTTTTTTGCGTTATTTGAAGGTCACATTCGCGAATCACGGCATCGCGGAATTCGTAAGCCGTCACGCCATCTTGAAATCGGTTCGCTGTAGGCTGGTAATGAAATGAGGGGAAGGCCCTAGCAGGCATGTTGAAAATACCCCATCAAAAATATTTCTGGGGGTATCAGTGGGGGTATCGTTTCACAATAGCCCTCCAAAACCATTGTTTTGCTGGATATTTGGGAGTCCCCCCGCACCAATTTACTATTTTAGTTTTTCTAAAACAGTTGAAAAATCCACAAAGCATAACGCGTTGTGGCTTTTTTTCGCCTATACTGCACAAACATTCCTGCTTACCAAAACTCAGCCGCACTGAACAGCAATACATAATCGCTTACACGCTAACGATGAACGGCAACTTTACGCCCTTACTGCAAAGCCCCCTACTCATCAGAAAGTCCCGTGCTATTTTTAAGATGAAATTGTCAGGACTGATGCGGCAGTAGGGTCTATCTGACTCAGGAAATCATAATCAATTTTTTGCATATTCTGCAAGGCTTGAAGTTGGGCCTGTAACTGAGGCACATTCACATTTTGAATCGCACTAATTTGATTTTGTGTCTGGGTGCCAAGATTGGTAACAGCCGCGCCTTGCTTGGTTAAAGTCTGCGACGTAAATTGCAATTGAGACTGGCGACTGGCCAAATAAGACATGGCATGACTAATCGCATCCATCGCTTTTGCGGCATGATCCGTGGTATCAACCTTCATACCACTCATTTCCCCCATAGTCACAAGACCAAAAACATTGACATTTCCTATCGTGGTCTTAGAGCTTGGCGTACCGTCAACCCCTGTCGTCACAAAAAGACTGGCCGTACCTGTCAGAAGATTAGAGCCATTCACACTGGCACTGGACGCGAGTTTTTGCACCTCCAGCAATAAGTTTTGAAATCGGGTGTTAAAACTATCCAGATCGTTGTTTGACAATCCCGGACTCTTCGCATTCATGGCGAGTGTATTCAACTGACCCATCACGGTTGAAATTGACTTTAGTCCTGTGATTGCCACATCGATAACACTTTTCGCCTTCGTAATACTAGTCTCAGCACTTGCAACAGCGGTTGATTTCGCTGAAAGCTGAGTAACCGTCGCTGTATCCGAAGGCGTTAACACGTTCTTACCCGTTGTGAGTTTCGCCTGCACGGCATCAATCTGCGTCTGCAAATCCGTCACATACCCTGAATAGCTGGACGAAAGCAGACTTAAAGCCATAGAAGTCATGATATTCTTCTTTATTTATTGAGTAGGCGTTCCAACGCAACGCCCTTAACGCGAGAGCCCTAAACACCTGTTACGTATCAAACGCATTAAATGAATGGATTCCCTAATAAGTCCTTATCGGCATTTCTTCCGATAACTTTAAATCCGATTCACTAACGATTAAGAAACCCGGTGATGAATTGCTAATTAAAGCCCATGGAATAGCACATATCGAAATACTCATTTTCAATTTTTTCAAAATAAGGACTCAGATCGTGAAATGACAGCGCGAGACGTTTCATACTTAACGAAGATAAAGAAGGGATAGGATCGGTGTTTCCTGACTGTAACGCATGCCCCAACACATCGGCGACATGTATGGTATCTGACATCAGAGAAGGACCACTGCCAAATATATTGTGATGATTACCGATAGGTTCGAATATAACCTTGGGGAAATGCCATTTTTTTGCAAGGTACTCACCTATTTTTGCATGATCGATACCCAGTATCGCCTTCTCCGCATCAGAGGCATAGCAACCGTGTTCATCTTTATAATCAACAATACGCGCCAATTCATTTGGCAGCGACACTGCAATAACAAATTGGCCAATGTCATGTAACAAACCGACTACAAAAGCAATATCTGAATTCAATCCACTACGTTTAGCGACAACTTTTGCACAGCAACCCACCATAATGCTGTGCCTCATCAATCGTTTCAAATCATAACCACGACGACTATGACTCCTATAATAATTAACAATACTACCCAGACAGGCCAAATTTCGTATCGTATTAAAACCTAGCAGCATAATCGCATGATCAATCGAAGACACGCCCCCTTTAATATTGTAATGTGCAGAATTGACCTGTTTTAGCACCACCTCCACCATCTCGGCGTCGCTTTCTATCTTTTTTGTCAAATCACTCAACGTTGAATGCTCTTCATCAATTGATAGAATAATATTCAGCGTATTGTGAGACAGACTTGGAAATTTATTGATTTTATCTATCATTTCCTCGATAGTCAGCGGCGGCGAATCGGACGCCACATCCATTAACACTTCCTGCTCTTGATCCCCAGCCGTGATCGTCGTCGGTAAGATCATGTTAACTTCCTCAGTCGATATTCATGTATCAGTTTACGCAACTCGGCAAGATGCCCGTCTGACTCGGCATGTGAAAACATTGCATCCATCTGATGATCCAATTGCACGCGTAAAAGCGAGACTTCCTCTCCGCCTCTCCTATCTTTGGCAAGAATGGAGACACTTTTAATCTTACTTTTTTGCAATTGAAGGATGGATTTTTCGGTAAGAAAACTACCTGCGGTCATCAGCATATCACCCGCGTCGTTAAAAACGGCGACAGCTAATTCCATACCAGGCAATATTAAATCAATCGAGATGATTTTTACGTAACTTTTCATAGTGTAATTCTATTCAAAATTTTCCGTCATTGTCGCAATTTTAACTCAGCAAGTCTAACCCAAACAACTCCAACCGGCCTCACGATCACTTCAACCCTATTTTATGTCTTGCATTATCCCAAAATTCACAACGGTAATGCAACAAATGAATAGCAATTCTAAATTCACTAACGTTTCGAGATTAATTCTAAGCTAAAAAACCTCTGTATGCCTTTATTTACTTGGCTTCCAGCCGCATGGTACGGACATCAAGTTGCAGAGCTTGCACAAAAAAGTTTTCTACGTGTCGTCGTTCAATACTCTCCATAACTGGTGCGAACATGCCAACCGAATCCACTTTTAACCATACCCACACCAGTAAGGCATACACCACTTTATTGGCCGGCACACCGGAACGTTTGTGAAAGCCCAGCCGAGATCGATTAACAACTATTAAATTCAAACCAAAAATGAAAATTTAATTAGTCAACATTTAATTAAATTCTGCAACAAATTATCTACCTATAATTTAAAAAAAGATATTAGAATAATCATATAGTTATCTAGGATAATTCCTAGGTTTTCTTCAAAAATCATCTTTGATTCACATGTACTGCAAATTTAATGACAACAGCTCCCATTCAGCGTCGACTTCATGCCCGGTTGCGCCCAAAGGTCGGCATCAGGCTTTCGACGAGGCAGTCGCCATCGCGAAGCAAATTTGCCGTTAAGTCTGGAAGTGCAGTTGCTTTTGTGCCAAAATGCATTGCGTTCTCCTGAGTTGGTTTGTTTGCAAGACAACTATTATTATACTCTTTGCGATACCATATTACTTAATATAATCAATATGTTATATTACTTATTATGGTGTTTTTTGTTCCCGGAACGTTAGTTCATAAAACCCCACTAAAAATAACCAACTTACGCAAAATTATAATTTTGACACGCGCATACCGTTAAATAATCACTTAAACTTTTGTGCCGCCTAAAATTTATCCCCCCCACACATGCCAGTCGCCCCAACTCCAACTTTAGCGTTTCAAGTTTATCGCAAACTCAATCGCCGATTGTTACCTTTTTTGATTTGTCTGTACGTTATCGCCTATATTGACCGTG
>CAIOSY010000063.1 GCA_903861075.1 uncultured Nitrosomonadales bacterium | reverse complement strand
GGTGGTAATGAAATAGGCCCGGTGCGATTCGCTGTAACGACCTTTAAGCAATGCGTCGCGGGACATGATGACTCCGTGTGGGTGGAAATTGTTGGTCGAATAAATTCGACCATGGGTATTTCCCCGATAGGGTCGAATTCATTCGACCATCAAATCTTCCCAGGAAACAACGGAGCTAAAGCGCCTGTTTCTGAATGAAGGGGTAAAGGTGTAAAGCCGAAAGAGGGGTAAGCTGCCATTTTATGGCAGCGTCCTGGCTACACAAAAACCGCTGCCGTAGCTCCGAAACGCCGGTTCGAAGTTGTTGCGGAAAGCCGCGCGCACGCACTGCGGGCCGTCGTACCAGGAACCGCCGCGAAGCGCACGACTATCGTGTTCATTGTCATATTTGTTCTCCATCCACTGCCAGACATTGCCACTCATGTCATACAAACCAAAGCCATTCGCCTGCTTCTGACCTGTGGGATGAGTAGCTTGGCTACTATTTCCACCAGCTTGTCCGTTATTCCCATACCAAGCAACGCTGTCAATGCTGTCACTACCGCAATATTCTGTCTTGCTTCCGCCATAACAGGCATATTCCCACTCAGCCTCTGTCGGCAGACGGTATTGTCTTCCTGTCTCGGCATTGAGCTTTTGCAAAAAAGCTTGAATATCGTCCCAACTCACCTGTTCAACCGGACAACTATCACCGCAGCTGGTGAAATGGCTCGGATTATTGTCCATCACCGATTGCCACTCCGCCTTAGTGACTTCGTATTTGCCAAGCTCATAATGCTTGCCGGGTATGGCCACCATCTCGATCGGCTTAGCTGGCGGCAACGTCTCATGCTGTTTAGCCTGCATCAGCAATTCAACCATTTCGCCCCGTTTAGTCTCATTGCCCGGTGCAACCTTTAACCAGGCCGCATAGGCAGCTTCCGCACAGGCAAAATCCTGCATCAAATGACAGGCTCGCCCCTCTAACTTCAGCAAAGCCAAATTACCCGGCATCTGGGATTTTAATTGGCGTATCTGCGGCAGAGCGGTTTTCGCAGATTCCGCATCCGTCACTTTGAGCGCGGCAATGGCGGATTTCAGTCGCTGTTCCTGCTCGGCCTGCATTTGTTTTTGCAATTTTTCCCGCAAGGCCAGTAACTGCGGCACGGGACCGAACTGAGTCAGATAGGGTTCGATCTCACCCGCTACGGCATCGCGTTTTCCTTCAGCAATGCGCTTGTTAGCCAGTTTCATCCAATCGCCCAACGTTATGCCCGAGTCCAATTGCATCGCAAACAAATCCGGTTCCGGTAGTTTAGCGAGCTGTTCGCGAGCGCGCTCCGCCACCTGCGTTGAAATCGACATACTTAACAGTTTGGCGAAAGAAATTCGCGCGCCCATCACATCGCCACTTTTACCCTGCGACTGCCCCAAAAACAGCCAAGCCATTTCATTGTGCGCGTCAAACTTAATGGTGTTGCGAAAATGGATAATGGCCGTCGGATAGTCGCCTGCCTGATAGGCTTGTGCCGCCAACGTAGATTCCTGCTAGGCACGCGCGGCGTTACTCACAACAGCTGGGGCAGTCACAACCTTTGCGGTCGCAGCCTTATTCCGTTCCGCAGCAAGCACAGGTGATGCCAGCAAAACCAGCGCAAGACCGGCAATTAAACTTGTTTCAAAACGCATAGTATTTCCCCGAATTTTTATCAATCAAAACAAAGCGTATTAGAGCTGAAATAATCGGCTAATTTGCTCATGTAGTTCTGGCAGATCGGCATGAATAGTTCTCCAAACCACCTCCAAATCCACCTGAAAGTAACCATGCGAGACACGATTTCGCATCGTATAAACCACACCCCATGGAATATCCGCATGCTCTGCGGCAAATCGCGCATGGTAACGCTCGATGTTGTGTGCGGCCTCACCGATAATTTCAAAATTACGGATGACCGCGTCCTGTGTCTTGCTGTCTTCCAGAAATGCCACCTCGCTCATATCTTCAATGTAGTGATCTATCCGCTCAATGGCTTCGAGCATATGCCCAAGATAGTCCGGTACGCGTAACGGGTCGGCACGACTCATACAGCCTCAGCCTCGGTTATCACTTGCGCACGAAATTTGTCGGGCAACGCATTGGGTGTCAAAACATCCACGCTGACATTCAGCAATCGTGCGATTTCGAGCTGAATTCGAGCAATATCCATCAGCGTGGTTTGAGAAGTCGGATCAACCAGTAGATCAAGATCGCTGTCCTCCGTGTCATCGCCATGCAGAACCGAGCCGAACACGCGCACATTGAGAACGCGATGACTCAACGCAATGTTGCGTATGGCATCACGGTTATTTTTCAGCGCTACAGAGGGTCGCATTTATGCACTCCTGATCCTTCAAACACATGGCAACAACCTCTTTCAAAACGCATAGTATTTCCTTAAATTTGGTGATTATTCATGCACTACAATCAGGTTGCCTCCAAAATATGGCACGACTCATAAAGCCGTGCGGGAGATAGCTCCAGCCCGTTCGGCCAGCATAACGCGCCACAATCAATAAATAGACGCTGAAAATAGGCCTCTCCACGCAGGGGCACAAGCAACGAACCGCTACGCTGCAACAGAACTCGCCCGTCGAATAGCCCTTCGCTCCCATCGGAGAAGGTCAGCGCCACTTGGAAATCGCCCTGATAGTGAGCTTTGATAATTTTAATCATCCTGATCCGCTCCCGGAATACGTTCCATAGGCTCAAAATACTGTCCGCGTTGCCAATTTTCCAGCAATTCATTTTGGTGACGCAAACACCATTCCTTAACGATGGCAGCCGCCTTGTTCGGAATGCGCCCCTCGCTTACCTCACCGGTTCGAATATTGACCAGCGCCTCGAAACCCTGATACTCGACATGAATATGTGGAGGCGGGTGGTCATCGTGCCACATACGAATGATGATACCGAAGAACACCGACAAAATAGGCATTTCATTCTCCCTGAAATCACACTTTACTACCAACAGACACCCCGCATTGGATTAACGGAGGTTATATAGGCAGTACCCGGAGCTTCGCAGGCAAAATAACTTATTACATTCTCATGTCCGACTGATGAGGCCGAAAATTGTCCCGTACCAACATCCCAACTTCCTCGCTCATAATGTGTGCCTACAACAGAACTGCTTTGAGGTTTGCATCCGTAGGAATCAAAATCTTTCCCCGAAGTTACACAATAGCTCACGCTTGCCTTGGCAGAGCATCCATTACGAAACCCCATTATCCCGTTACGATCTTCCCATTCGACACAGTTTGTCAGATTTTGATAGGTTTTCTGTTGAGCCTGCCGTTGTTTTTCCTGAGCCTTTCTTTGTTGTTCTTGCACCTGCTGCTGTTGTCTTTGCGCAGTGGCCGCTTGTTGCAGGCGATTGTTGTTTTCAATATCTTGTTGATTTTGGTTGTTATTAGCAATGCGGCGCTTCAGAGCTGCATTTTGTTCATCAATTGCCTGGTTATAGCGCTGCCGATCTGCCTGCTCGCGCTGCTGCTTTTCATTCACGATCTGCTGAAATTGGCCGACCATCGCATCCGACGGCGCGGCCTGATGTCCTTGAGATTCTCCGCTAGAGGCCATTGATCTACACTCACTGCTTTGCTGCTCGCAGGTGTTGTTGCAATTGAGATAACTTAACTGCGCCATGGGAGATCCCGTCATCGCCAGACCAAAACCACCCCCCATACACCCACCGCTACAGCTACTCTTTTTCAGTTCGCAGTCGTTCATCAGCCCCGCTGTTTCGGCTTGTCTCTGGCGCTCTTGTGCCTGAGCCGCCTCCTGCACCTTGCGCCTTTGTTCGGCCAGTTGTTGCTCGCGACGCTTCTGCTCAGCGACTATTCTGACCTGTTCCTCCTGCTGCCTGCGCACTTCGGCTTCCTGCTGCTTTTCCTGCTGCATCATACTTTCAAGACTGGACGAACCCGATCTAGGTGTTGAAGATTTAGATGTTGGCTGCACCGAAGTGGATTGACCGCTGCCATTCTCCTTGTCAAACAGGGATTTCAACGCATCGCCTCCCGCAAATGCATTTCATGCGAGCAGAGTACCAACCGCAATCAGCAGTAACTTCGATTTAGAAAACATAGATTCCTTTTGTCACTAACAGACATGGCAAAGTAGCTGCCCCTAATCATTATTGCACGGCAAAAACTGAAAATTGGATTTTACACTCGCACGAACAGCAAGTGGTGTATTTCACCAGAATACGCAATTCGGTCAGAATAGAAACTACGGGCACAAAAAAAGCAGCCTAAGCTGCTTTTTCTGTGCCCGATTGACAAACCTAGCGTCCTACCTGCTTGCGTATCTGACTGATGATACGCAGCTGAGCAATCGCTTGTGCCAATTCAGATTCAGCTTGCGCATAATCAAAATCAGAGCTGCGATTTTTCATCAATTCTTCAGCAGCCAATTTGGCTTCGGAAGCACGTGCTTCATCCAAATCCTTACCGCGAATTGCAGTATCAGACAGGATAGTAACCAGATTAGGCTGAACTTCCAGCATACCACCGGAGACATAAATCAACTCTTCATCAACCTGATCAGGACGCTTAATACGTACTGAACCCGGTTTAATACGAGTCAACAGAGGAGTGTGACGAGGATAAATCCCCAACTCACCCATTTCCCCCGGAACGATGACTATTTCTGCAAGACCGGAGAAAATTAATTCTTCAGCACTTACAACGTCGACATGTACTGTCATGGCCATGATGATCCCTTAATTAGAGTGTCTTGGCTTTTTCGACTGCTTCTTCAATACCGCCAACCATGTAGAACGCTTGCTCAGGCAAGTGATCATACTCACCGTCAACGATACCCTTGAAACCTTTGATCGTTTCCTTAAGGGTTACATACTTACCTGGACTACCGGTAAATACTTCAGCAACGTGGAATGGTTGTGACAAGAAACGCTGAATTTTACGAGCACGAGCTACAGCCAGCTTATCTTCAGGCGCTAATTCGTCCATACCCAAAATTGCGATAATGTCACGCAATTCTTTGTAGCGCTGCAAGTTCTGTTGAACTTTACGTGCAACTGAGTAATGCTCTTCACCCACAACCAATGGATCCAGTTGACGAGAAGAAGAATCCAGCGGATCAACAGCAGGGTAAATACCCAGAGAAGCGATGTCGCGAGACAGAACAACCGTTGAATCCAGATGCAAGAAGGTCGTCGCAGGAGCCGGATCAGTCAAGTCATCCGCTGGAACATAAACAGCCTGAACTGAAGTGATAGAACCCACTTTAGTAGAAGTAATACGTTCCTGCAAACGACCCATTTCTTCAGCCAGTGTCGGTTGATAACCCACCGCAGAAGGCATACGGCCTAACAGCGCAGATACTTCAGTTCCGGCCAATGTGTAACGATAAATATTATCAACGAAGAACAGGATGTCACGGCCTTCATCACGGAACTTTTCAGCCATAGTCAGACCGGTCAACGCAACACGCAGACGGTTACCAGGCGGCTCGTTCATTTGACCAAACACCATGGATACTTTATCCAGAACGTTTGAATCCTTCATTTCGTGGTAGAAGTCGTTACCTTCACGAGTACGCTCACCCACACCTGCAAAAACTGACAAACCACTATGCTGCTTGGCGATGTTGTTGATCAGTTCCATCATGTTTACGGTCTTGCCTACACCCGCACCACCAAACAGACCCACCTTACCACCCTTAGCGAATGGGCAAACCAGATCAATAACTTTGATACCGGTTTCCAGCAAATCTACTGAAGGAGACAATTCGTCAAACTTTGGTGCCTTAGCATGAATAGGACGGCGCTCTTCACAAGGAATTTCACCTGCGTCATCAATAGGACGACCCAAAACGTCCATAATTCGACCCAAGGTACCAGCTCCAACAGGAACGGATATTGGGTTGTTAGAATTCACAACCGACATTCCACGCTGTAAACCATCGGACGAACCCATTGCAATGGTACGAACTACGCCATCACCAAGTTGCTGTTGAACTTCGAACGTCAAACCTGCTTCTACGATAGAGCCTGCAGCCGCATTGAGCGTGAGCGCATCGTAAACCTTAGGCATTTTGTCGCGCGGAAATTCAATATCAACCACCGCTCCAATACACTGAACAATCTTACCTTGAGTCATTTTAAAATTCCCCGTCTAAATTAATTTTGGTGTTATCGCTGCATACATCGATACAGTCGCTAGCCTACAGCCGCCGCTCCGCTGCAAATTTCGGAAATCTCGCGGGTAATCGCTGCCTGACGCGCCTTGTTGTATACCAACTTGAGATCAGCGATGACACTTTTTGCATTGTCAGATGCGGATTTCATTGCAACCATACGTGAACTTTGTTCAGAAGCCATATTTTCAACGACCCCCTGATAAACCAAAGACTCTATATAACGCAAAAGTAATTCATCAATTACCACTTTTGCATCTGGCTCGTAAATGTAATCCCAATTACCTTCTGATTTACCAAGATGCTCTCCACCTAGCGGCAATAACTGCTCAACACAAGGTTCTTGCTTCATAGTATTCACAAAGTGATTGTAGCAAATATGAATTGCATCAATTTCACCTGCAACATAGGCATCCAGCATCACCTTTACGGCGCCAATCAAACTTTCAAGGTGAGGCGCATCGCCCAAACCAGTCAAGTTAGATTTAACATTTGCACCCATGCGGTTCATGAAACCCAGACCCTTGTTACCTATGGCACAGACGGCAATTTTTTTACCCTCTGATTCCCAGGTCTTCATATGAGTGACAACCTGACGCAATAAATTGCTATTCAAACCACCGCACAAACCCTTGTCCGAAGTAATCAGAATAACGCCAACCGTCTTGATGCTTTCTCGCTTAACAAGAAAAGCATGTTTGTATTCAGGGTTGGCACGTGATAAATGTGCTGCCACTGCTCGAATTTTTTCCGCATAAGGACGAGCAGCGCGCATGCGCTCCTGTGCCTTGCGCATCTTGGCAGCGGCAACCATTTCCATGGCGCGTGTAATCTTGCGTGTATTTTCAACACTCTTGATTTTTGTGCGGATTTCTTTACTGCCTGCCATTTTTTACCCCTGCCTTATAACCTGCCACTTAGAATATTACTAACTTACTATGTGGCAGGCTAGTTGATTTATCATAACCAACCCCCTGGCAACCGTTTTTTGGTTGTTTGCTGGGATGGCTAGTGGTTACATCAGTAAACTGCAGTTGCTTTGAATGCCTCAATCGCAGCTGACAACAGCTTTTCATTATCCCCACTCAGGTCTTTTTTGGATTCAATCGTATCCATCAATTCCTTATTGTTGGACTTCAGATAGGCATGAACTGCAGATTCGAATGCCAATGCTTTAGGCACAGCAACATCATCAAAGTAACCCTTGTTCACACAGAACAAAGTAACCGACATTTCAGCAACAGACAGCGGGCAATATTGCAATTGCTTCATCAATTCTGTTACAAGCTTACCGCGTTCCAGCTGTTTACGCGTTGCCTCATCCAGGTCAGAAGCAAATTGCGCAAAAGCTGCCAATTCACGGTACTGAGCAAGAGCTAAACGAACACCACCACCTAACTTCTTGATGACTTTAGTTTGAGCTGCACCGCCTACGCGAGATACCGAAATACCGGCATTGATCGCAGGACGGATACCCGCGTTGAACAAGTCAGTTTCCAGGAAGATCTGACCGTCAGTAATCGAAATTACGTTAGTTGGAACGAAAGCAGAAACGTCACCGGCTTGGGTCTCAATAATTGGCAATGCCGTTAATGAACCCGTTTTACCCGTTACAGCACCGTTAGTAAACTTTTCTACATATGCAACATTGACTCGTGCAGCACGTTCAAGCAAACGAGAATGCAGGTAGAACACGTCACCAGGATACGCTTCACGACCAGGAGGACGGCGAAGCAACAAGGAGATTTGACGATATGCCCAAGCTTGCTTAGTCAAATCATCGTATACGATCAGCGCATCTTCACCACGATCACGGAAGTATTCTCCCATGGTACAACCGGCATATGGCGCCAGGAATTGCATAGCGGCAGAATCAGATGCTGTAGCTGCTACCACAATGGTGTAACCCAAGGCGCCATGTTCTTCCAATTTACGCACAACATTGACTACGGTTGATGCTTTTTGACCAATCGCAACATAGAGACAGGTAATAACCTGACCCTTTTGATTGATAATTGCATCAATCGCCACTGCAGTTTTACCTGTTTGACGATCGCCGATAATCAACTCACGTTGACCACGACCGACCGGAACCATCGCATCAATTGATTTCAATCCTGTTTGTACAGGTTGATCAACAGATTGACGTTCAATAACGCCAGGCGCTACTTTTTCAATCTTGTCTGTTAACTTTGCATTGATCGGACCTTTACCATCTATAGGTTGTCCAAGCGCGTTTACAACACGACCACACAATTCAGGACCGACTGGCACTTCCAGAATACGTCCTGTGCACTTAACTGTATCGCCTTCAGTAATGTGCTCGTATTCACCAAGAATAACGGCACCCACGGAATCACGCTCCAGGTTGAGAGCTAAACCAAACGTATTGCCCGGAAATTCCAACATTTCACCTTGCATTACATCAGACAAACCATATACGCGAACAATACCGTCTGTAACACTAACAACAGTACCTTCGGTGCGAGCTTGCGTCAGCGCTTCGAAATTATCGATGCGGCTGCGAATCAAATTGCTTATTTC
Source organism: uncultured Nitrosomonadales bacterium (assembly GCA_903861075.1). GTDB lineage: Bacteria > Pseudomonadota > Gammaproteobacteria > Burkholderiales > Gallionellaceae > Gallionella. The sequence goes on along the minus strand of CAIOSY010000063.1, from coordinate 20,678 downwards.
AGAAGGGTCAAGCTTCATCTGGATATCCTTATCTTGATAAATCTATTATCAGGCTAGGGCGGTTGCCATTTCGCCAAGACGGGTGCGTACTGAACCATCAATCACCTTGTCTCCGGTACGAATAACGACACCACCTAGCAAATCTTTGTTGACACTGCATGCCAGCTTAATTTCGCGTCCCAATCGTTTTTTCATGGTGACGCTGATTGATTCTTGCTGCTTTACGGTCAATGCAAAAGCCGATTCCACAACAACATTTGCTGTTTTTTCTGCCTCAGCTCGCAAAGCTTCAAAGATCTCCGCTATTTCCGGGAGTTCAGCGACACGATGCTTTTCCACTAAAACTCGAACAAAGTTGCGTAACTGCGGTTTGGCTTTTTCACCCAACAAACCGAGCATCACAATTTCAATCTTTGCCTTAGCAACTCTAGGGCTAGAAATCACAGCCTGAACTTCAGGATGTGCAACAGAAGCAGCTAAAGACACAATCGCGTCTGACCAACCCTTCAAATCTGACAAACCCAGGGCTGCATCAAACGCTGCCTGCGCATAGGGACGTGCTGTGGTTATGGCTTCAGACATGATTACATTTCCGCAACAAGTTTATCGAGCAAGTCATTATGCGCACTGGCATCAATTTCACGACCCAGAATCTTTCCTGCACCCGCCAGCGCTATGGCTGACACTTGAGAGCGCAACTGCTCTCTGGCACGGAATGTTTCTTGTTCGATCTCTGCCGTTGCACCTGCAATGATACGATCAGCTTCAACTTTTGCCTGAAGTTTGGCAGCTTCGATAATTTCACTTGCGCGCTTATCGCCGCTAGCAAGAATATCAGCAGCCTTTTCTTTCGCTTCACGCAAGAGTTCTGCCGAACGCTTTGCAGCCAAATCAAGATCATGTTTACCACGCTCACCAGCAGCTAATCCATCAGCTATGGTTTTTTGGCGATTTTCAATCGCCGACATCAATGGTGGCCAGATGAACTTGGCTGTAAACCATATCAAGATGGCAAACGTTAAAGCCTGCGCAATCAGTGTAAAAGTAATGTCCATTTCAGCTCCTTACGTCGGCCAATACCGCACAGGCCAAGTTCAAACTAGTGAATAACGCTTAACAGCGGGTTAGCAAATGCAAACATCATTGCCAAACCAACACCAATAATGAAGGACGCATCGATCAGACCCAACAACAAGAACACTTTACCTTGCAATACAGGAATCATTTCTGGCTGACGAGCTGCGCCATCCAGGAAACTGCTACACATGATACCAATACCGATACATGCACCGAGTGCCCCCAAACCGATAATAAGACCAATACCGATACCAGTGAACGCTTGAATCTGTGCCAAAAGTGCCATGTTTTCCATAGTGTTTCCTTTCGATTTACAAAGTTATAAAATTTACTACGACTACATTACTACTACTAGTGACTTTCATGTGCCATTGCCAGATACACAACGGTCAACATCATGAAAATAAAAGCTTGAAGAACTACAATCAAGATATGAAACACTGCCCATCCGGCACCCAACAACGCACCGAAAAACGTTCCTACCAAACCGGTTGCCGCCCACATCCCCAATAACAGGAAGATAATTTCGCCAGCGTACATATTACCAAACAGTCGCAAAGCATGTGACAAAGGTTTGGAAACATACTCAATCAGATTAAACAAAAAGTTAGCAGGCCAGATCAATGGATTTGAACCAAAGGGGGCGCAGAACAACTCGTGTATCCAGCCGCCCAGTCCTTTAACTTTGATACTGAAGAATATCATTAAAAACCAGACTGACAAAGCAAGTGCAAAGGTGGTATTGATATCTGAAGTAGGTACGGCACGCCAGTGCGACTGTCCAAATACATTCTCATATACCCAAGCCATCACATCGATAGGCAGGAAGTCCATCGCATTCATCATCAACACCCAGACAAAAACTGTCAGCGCTAACGGAGCGATAAATTTATTTCGGTCGCCATGGAATATTCCCTTGACCTGGTCATCAATAAATTCGACCAGAAGCTCGACTGCAGCCTGTCGTTTACTTGGTACACCTGCCGTTACTCCACTTACAATCCAATATAGCAGACCGAAGGTAATAAGACCGAGTATACCGGATACGATCAACGTATCCATGTGCAAAGACCAGAAACCGCCCGAGCCTATAGACTGGGAATTAAAGGTTAAATGATGTGTGATATAGCTAGATGGTGTGAGCGCGTGTTCTGTTGACATTCATTAGACCCAGTTATTTTTTATTATTTCCTACGGCTCCCAGTCCTGCACCTGATACCAATACAGAAGCTGCCAGCCCACCTATCAGAGCCATTGGAACCAGCCCATTATAAAGCTTAAAAATCAGTAACAATTGCAAGCTGATCACCATGATTTTGGTTAATTCAGCTTTTAGCAACGCGATGAGCACACCACCCGCAGACTGATCTACTCTGTTTCGTATCATCAAAACGCCTGCATAACCACCTAGCAGTGCGGAAAATCCACCCAGTATCGATGAAATTGCCGCATTTATACCGCCAAACAGAAAATATAGAAAGCAAAATGAAACAGTTACGATGATTTGCCACGTTGCTGCCTTTTTGAAGGCTTGTTTTATTGTTATTTTTGTTTCATCCACACTTTTGATCTTATTTACTTCTTGAACCTCAAGTGTTTCTGAATAGACCACATTGTCATTGATTCTATCAGCCAAAGTCAAGCCCCTTTATTATAATTTTTAAAATTAACAATCAATGCATCTAGGTGATCATGGCTGACATAATCAATTATCAATTGCCCTGCACCCTTGCCTTTTTCCTTTACGATCACAGTCGTACCCAACTCCTCAGATAATAACTCCTGTAAATTCAATACATCCCGGCTTTTTTCCGCTTTCGTTATCGGCGTTTTGGGCTCTAACCAGTTTTTTATTAGTTTTTCTGTGTCCCGAACAGATAGACCATCTAAAATTACCTTGTTTGCAGCGGTAATTTGCTGCGTACCGTCTAGCATCAACAAGGCGCGTGCATGCCCCATATCCAGTTTACTTTCCATCAGCATCCCCTGGACGGCTGGTGGCAACTTGAGTAAGCGCAATAAATTACTTGCCGCACTGCGTGACCGGCCTACCGCATCAGCCGCAGTCTGGTGTGTCATTTCAAATTCATCTATCAAACGCTGTATACCAACGGCTTCTTCAAGCGGATTTAAATTTTCACGCTGAATATTTTCTATTAGCGCCATAGCCAAAGCCGCTTTATCTGACACGCTGCGTACCAGTACGGGGACATGTGTCAATTCGGCAATTTGTGCCGCACGCCAACGACGCTCACCGGCAATAATTTCATAACTATCATCTATAAGTTGACGTACCAATATCGGTTGCATGATGCCCTGAACTTTTATTGAGGCTGCCAGCTCAAGTAAGGAGGACTGATCCATATTGGTTCGCGGCTGATATTTTCCAGGCTTGAGTAAAGCAACACTCAAATCCCGCAATACATCGTCTTTTTCGCTCTTACCACCAGAGAGCAATGCTTCCAATCCACGCCCCAACCCTTTTTGTGGTTTTGTCATACGTACATCCTTTATCTTGAAAATGACTTTTACCCACGCCACACAAATATTTTGCCGTTAAAAATCAATCTTAGTTATTACTTTTCAATTATTTAATGAAGCTCCAGAAGCACAAACCCGTGCCAGCCCTATACTTTAAAAAACACTATGCAGATTCGGGTACACCGGAAATAGTCATTAACTCACTTGCAAGCGCCAAATAGGCTTGCGCGCCCTTGGAATTTTTATCGTGATACAACACAGGCATGCCATAACTCGGAGCCTCAGCCAATCTCACATTACGTGGAATGACCGTGCTATAAACTTTACTGCCAAAATGTGCAATTAACTGATCCGAAACTTGTTGCGCCAGGGTATTTCTAGGATCAAACATGGTGCGCAGCAAACCTTCAATTTCCAACACCGGATTTAAACTCGCCCGAACACGACGAATGGTACTCACCAGATCGCTCAGACCTTCCAGTGCATAATATTCACATTGCATCGGTATCATCACCGACTTCGCTGCGCATAAACCATTCAAAGTCAACAGGCTCAATGCAGGAGGGCAATCAATCAACACATAATCGTATCTGTTCTCCACGATTTTCAGAGCGTCACGCAACCGGGTTTCTCGTTGCAACAGATCAACCATTTCAATTTCAGCGCCTGCCAAATCGCGATTGGCAGGCAACACATCGTATTTGCCAATTTCAGAACGTTGGTGAGCTTCTTCTATGGTTTTTTGCCCGAGCAAAACGTGATATACCGTTATTTCCAAATCTCTTTTATCAATTCCGCTGCCCATTGTTGCATTGCCTTGCGGATCCAGATCGATCAGTAGTACTCGCTGACCTGTTGAGGCAAGACTGGCGGCTAAATTAACGGTCGTAGTCGTTTTTCCAACGCCGCCTTTTTGATTTGTAATTGCTAAAATTCTCGTCATAACACCCTTTCCTTTGGTGTTGCAATGACTAAACAACGAGCCGCATCTATACCCGGCACATTGAGCGGAATAACACACTCTACTTGACTATCGTTTGACAAACCTTTTAATTCCTGTTCTGGCAAGCCTTTCATCGCAACCCAGCGACCTTGATCTGCAATCAGATGGCGCGTCATGTGTAAAAATTCTTTTAACTCTGTAAAAGCTCTTGAAATAATACCATCGAACTTTTGCGGTGCATCAAAGTTCTCTACTCTTGCACAACATACCCGTACATTGCGCAAATCCAATTCGATAATAGCTTGTTGGACGAAGCCGGTTTTTTTACTATTACTATCGAGCAAAGTAAAATCCCACTCCGGCCTACAAATCGCCAACACCAACCCAGGAAGTCCCGCACCGCACCCTACATCCAACCAGCGGCGCTCATGCAAATGAGGTAATACAGCAAGACTGTCCAGTATATGGTGAGTCACCATTTGTCTCGGCTCTCTTATCGCTGTCAGGTTATATACCTTATTCCACTTTAGTAAGAGTGCTAAAAACTTCAGTAGCTTTTCTTGCGTTTCGCGGTCCAAGGACAACCCCAATTGACTTATTCCATGCTGTAATTCATCCACTAAAGGCATATCAGACTGTTTTTGCATCGCGAAATCCACGTTTAATATGAACTAACAAAAGAGAAATTGCAGCCGGCGTAATACCCGAAATGCGTGTTGCCTGACCAATTGTTTCAGGTTTATGCAGGTTCAATTTTTGAGCTGCCTCTATCGATAAGCCACGCACTTCACGGTAATCAAGATCAACGGGTAAACGTTGCACTTCATGCAGCTCGCCACTCTTTATTTCTGTATGCTGACGATCGATATATCCCTGATATTTAGCCTGAATTTCGACTTGCTCAGAGACTTTTTCATCTTCAGTTGCAATTCCAGCGCCGGTTAAACTCATTAAGCTTGCATAGTTAACATCAGGGCGCAGTAATAAGTCGTACAAGGAATATTCACGCTCTATCGCTTTACCTAACACCCGTTGCGCATCTTCAGCGGGCAACATACGTGGATTGACCCATGTGCCGCGCAGACGTTCTTGTTCAATCGCAATCGCTTCGCGTTTTTTCTCAAAGGCCTGCCAGCGCACATCACCAACGATACCCAGTTTTCGTCCGGTTTCTGTTAAACGTAAATCTGCATTATCTTCACGCAATTGCAAACGATATTCAGCGCGACTCGTAAACATACGATAGGGTTCAGTCACACCCTGCGTAATTAAATCATCTACCAATACACCTAAGTAGGCCTCATCACGGCGAGGACACCACGCATCCCTTTCACGTACTTGCAGTGCTGCATTAAGTCCTGCAAGCAAACCTTGTGCTGCGGCTTCTTCATAGCCTGTGGTGCCGTTGATTTGTCCTGCGAAGAACAATCCTGAGATGGCTTTCGTTTCTAAAGAGCTTTTTAAGCCGCAGGGATTGAAGTAATCATATTCAATAGCATAACCGGGTCTTAAAATATGCGCATTTTCTAAGCCCTTAATCGAATGCACCAAGGCCAACTGTACATCGAAGGGTAAACTGGTTGAAATCCCATTGGGATAGACTTCATGGGTCGTCAACCCTTCCGGTTCAAGAAATATCTGGTGCGAATTTCTGTGTGCAAAACGGGTTATTTTATCTTCAATAGACGGACAATATCGAGGTCCTACTCCTTCTATTGCACCGGTAAACAGCGGGGAGCGATCCAGTCCTCCGCGTATAATATCGTGCGTCCGTTCAGATGTTTCAGTTATCCAGCAAGGCATTTGCTTTGGATGTTGCGCGACATTGCCCATGAAAGAAAATACCGGCACGGGCATATCACCAGCTTGTTCTTGCAAAACAGAATAATCAATGCTGCGTCCGTCTATACGGGGTGGCGTCCCTGTCTTTAAACGTCCTACTGGTAATTTTAATTCACGTAAACGATGAGCAAGACTCATCGCCGGTGGATCACCCGCACGTCCTGCCTGATAGTTCGCTTGTCCAACATGAATAAGACCGGCCAAAAAAGTTCCGGCAGTCAAAACGACAGCGCGTGCTGTAAAACGCAAACCGAGCTGAGTTACGACACCGGTAACTTTATCTTGCTCTACCAACAAATCATCCACGGCTTGTTGAAACAACCACAAATTTTCCTGATTTTCTAAAATTGTTCTAATAGCCTGCTTATACAGCATCCTATCAGCTTGAGCACGGGTAGCACGTACCGCATAACCCTTACTGGAATTTAATATACGGAACTGGATTCCGCCAATATCCGTGGCGATTGCCATTGCACCACCTAAGGCATCGACTTCTTTGACTAAATGTCCTTTGCCAATTCCACCAATAGAAGGATTGCAGGACATTTGCCCCAAAGTTTCAATATTGTGGCTTAACAGTAACGTTTTACATCCCGCACGTGCGCTGGCTAAGGCGGCTTCAGTTCCTGCATGCCCACCACCGATCACAATTACATCAAACACATCTGGAAAGTTCATGTCGCCAAATTTTTCAAAAAGAGCAGCATCATACAATAGACCGGCCTCAATCCGAAATCAGCTGTTTTAAAACCTTCCTTGTCTGAATATAAAAATCGGTAATTCCCATCTTTGATTTCAAGCTTACTTCACACAACCAGGATTTTTGATAATAGTATTAAAGTAATATAAATACATAATAAGACTAATAAGTGGCGGTACTTTACTGTTGATAACTTTATTATTCAATGTTAAACAGTAAGTTGTGGTATTTTTATCCACCTTGCTTTGTTGTTGGTCTAACCATGAACTTATGTGGATAAATTCAGCAAAATTCATGGTTATGCAACTTATGCACATTTTATTCACACCTTTGCAACAGCTTTCCCCGCGTCATTTTTTCTAGTAAGCCAGAAAAATGACGCGCAGAATTATGGAAATCAATCATCCCTGTGTGGATAAATGCAGTTTTAAGATGGATTTTGCCTGCTTTATACAGGCACTATAATGCGGGGGAGGGGAGAGTGTCAGAGACCAAAGACATGCGTTTAAGCCGGATGCGGCTATCTTAGCGGTTGAATTATTTTCCGATGCAAAAACGACTAAAAATTTCACCTAACAAATCATCAGCAGTGAATTTACCGGTAATGCTGTTTAACGCCTGTTGAGTCAGACGTAATTGTTCCGCAAATAATTCGGCTTGGTTTAACAGCTGTCCGGCCTGTTCAAGATGACGCTGAGCTAAATTCAGTGCAATCAAATGGCGTTCACGGGCAATGAAAGTACCACCTTCCTGATTATGCCAACCGATCAATTCGAGTATTTTCTCGCGCAGTTTTTCTATGCCTAGACCGGATTTTGCCGAAATATAAACACCTGACTGATTGCAAATTTCACTTTTCAGCAGATCAGCCTTGTTAAATACAAGTAAATGGGGAATATCCGAGGGGAAGCGATTGATGATAGCCAGATCATCTTCATTACAGCCGCGAGCCGCATCCAGCAGCATCAGGATCAGATCGGCACGACCGACTGTCTGATGGGTACGTGCCATTCCCATGTTTTCGACTTCATCCACAGAGTCTCGTAAACCAGCCGTATCCATAATATGCAAGGGTACACCGCGTATTTGAATTGCTTGCCGTATCACGTCACGTGTTGTTCCCGGCACATCACTGACCAAAGCGATTTCTTCTCCCGCCAGGCGATTAAGCAGGCTGGATTTACCCACATTGGGTTGTCCTACCAGGGCGACGTGCGCGCCTTCGCGAAGTAAACTTCCCTGTTTTGCCGCATCACACGTCTTTGCTAATTTAGTTTTAATTTCTTGCAGAAGAAAATCACGATGAGTGGTGTCAATAACATCAATATCCTCTTCAGGAAAATCGAGCATGGCTTCGACCAGCATACGCAAAAGTATCACTTTATCTACTAATTCGTTAATTGCCGCAGAAAAATCCCCATGCAATGAACGCATCGCACTACGAGCAGCCTCGGTCGTGGTCGCTTCAATTAAATCAGCAACACTCTCCGCTTGAGCTAAATCAATCTTGTCATTCAAAAAAGCGCGACGCGTAAACTCACCTGCTTCAGCTAAGCGAACCCCAAGACTTAAACAGCGTTGCAGCAGCAAGTGCAATATGGCAGAACCGCCATGGCCTTGTAACTCAAGTACATCTTCACCGGTATAGGAATGCGGTCCCGGAAAAAAGAGTGCGAGGCCTTGATCGATAACCTGACCGTCTGCGTCCTTGAAATCACAAAAAGTGGCGTGACGTGGACTGGGTAACTTACCTAATATTGCCTCAGCAACATACGCAAGCCCCCCGCCGGAGATACGCACTACACCTACACCACCACGACCTTGCGCCGTGGCAATTGCGGCTATCGTATCAATGCTTGGTAGCACCAGCTACCTCAATACCGCGTGTGATATACCATTGTTGTGCGATGGATAACGCATTATTGACAATAGAGTACAACACCAGTCCTGCCGGGAACCAGAAGAACACCACGCTAAAGGCAATAGGCATGATTTTCATAATTTTAGCTTGTATAGGATCCGGCGGAACGGGATTTAACTTCGATTGCAGGAACATACTCGTACCCATCAATATTGGTAGTACAAAGTAGGGATCCGCTGCAGACAAGTCGGTAATCCAGGCAAAAAAGGGCGCATTACGCATTTCAACACTGGCTAAAATTGACCAGTACAGCGCGATAAATACCGGAATCTGAATAATCACAGGTAGACAACCACCCAATGGATTTATTTTTTCAACCTTGTACAACTCCATCATCGCTTTATTAAGTTTTTCACGATCATCAGCATATTGAGCTTTGATCTTTTCAAGTTTGGGTGCGACCAGGCGCATTTTCGCCATGGAACGATAACTTGCTGCGGATAAAGGGAAAAACAAAAGCTTAATCAATACAGTAAGCAGGATAATCGCAACGCCCCAGTTTTTAACAATTCCCTGAATAAATGTTAGCGTCCAGAAAATTGGTGTTGCAATGACTGTTAGCCAACCGTAATCCACCGTCAAACCTAAACCCGGTGCGATACTATCCAGCTTAGACTCAGTAGGACCCGCATAAAGAGGAACGCTAATTCCCCCTGTTTGACCGGGAGCAATGGCTGACACAGGCAATACCACCCCTGCAGTGTACATACCCGCTTCGCTCTTAGTGAAATATTCACGTTGTAAGGTATCTTTCGGCGTCCATGCAGCGACAAAATAATGCTGCAACATGCCTATCCAGCCGTTATCTGCTTCTTTGGGATAGCCTGCTTTTTTCTTGTCTATATCAGAAAAACTGACTTTCTGAAATTTTTCCGTGTTTGTATAAACAGCCGCACCAGTATAGGTCGGAACCATTTTAGAGCCGCCAGCAGGATCTATACCATCACGTTGAAACTGATAATAGGCGGAAGCTGTCAATGCAGCAGGGCTATTATTGATAATTTCATAAGCCACCTCAATGACATAGCTGGACTTATGGAAAGTAAGCAGCTTAGCGACGGTAATTCCATTTGTTGTCGCGGCAATAAGCTTAACCTGAAGCTGATCCCCCGACATGACATAGGCATCTTGCCCGGCACTAAATAAACTGGTGTGATTCGGCAAACCGGCACCTAATAGACCTGACTGAGTCACATAGTTATGAGTGCCCGCCCCCTTCTCAAACAAAACAAAATGTTTTTGCTTGTCCTGTCCATCCGCATGCTGCAAAAAATCCAGGTGTTGGATATCGCCACCCAAGGTATTGATCTGGAGATCTAAAACGTCAGTTTTAACCGTAATAATTTTTCCAGATGCAATAGCCGGCGATTGCTCAACGATGCTGTTCGCAGAGGCCGTTACGGATGGATTCGCCGCCACAGGTAATACAGTCTTTACCGCAGCAGCGGTCTGTATTTCTTGTGGATGCTGATAGCGTTGCCAGCCATCCCAAACCATCATCAATGAAAAAGAAAAAATTAAAAACAGGAAGAGTCTTTGAAAGTCCATGATGGTATTTTTTAATTGATTTAGGGAGCGGGGTCGAAACCACCTGGATGCCAGGGATTGCAGCGCAACAGACGCTTGATGCTCAACCATAGGCCTTTGAACAAGCCGTGTTTGCTTAATACTTCACATGCGTAATGGGAACAACTTGGAATAAAACGACAAGTTGGTGGATGCATCGGGCTAATAACATATTGATATATATGAATAATTTTAATCAGGATTCTGCGCATCTTGTTGCCACCCGACTAAAAAGTTTACTCAATGTATCAACAAAGTTATCTAAATGTTCACCGTTACGCGTCATGACAACGATATCAATGCCACACTCTTTAATTTGATGAATACGAAATAGGGCTCGTATTTTACGCTTAGTCAGATTTCTATCGACAGATTTCGGCACATTTCTTTTGGCGACTACAATACCCAATCGCGCTTTTTTAAACTGATTTGGTATAAAAAAAATCTTAAAATGCTTGTCTGACAGCATCGTTGACTTAAGGCATAGTCCATAGCCTTCGCTGCGCGGGATACGTTGCGCAGCTGAAAAGCTATATGGATGCTTAGACAGCGAGTCTTGCACGACCTTTGGCACGACGTGCGCGAATAACGGCGCGGCCACCGCGTGTTTTCATACGAACCAAAAATCCATGGGTGCGTTTTCTTTTGGTAACTGAGGGTTGGTATGTACGTTTCATGTTGAATTATCCTTGGGAAGTCATAGAACGCGATATTACAATGGGTTAGAGTGCTTCTGTCAAGACAAATTTGCTTTAAGGACTGTGGATTGCCTGTGGATAAGTTTGCTCAGGGTCTGTAGAATGTCGACTATCTGATGCTATTTTGCGCGTCCATCTAGGTATATATGCAAGAAAACTCCTTCTGGGATAGTTGTCTTAGTTCATTTGAACAGAGCCTGCCCCCCCAACAATTCAACTCCTGGATCAAGCCCGTTAAATTATCCAGTGAAAATGACCGGTTAATTTTGACAGCACCCAATACATTTACGCTGAAAATTTTGCAGGATCGTTTTTTCCCTGAAATTTCGCGTTTGGCTAAAACAGTTTATCCGGTGGTTCCTCAATTTGAATTCAGGGTCTGTGAGTCTGTACCTTCGGTCACTGTGCCTGTAGCACGCCCGGTGGAAGCAAAAAAATCGACCATCGAAACGAAACCCAAGATTGAAACCTCTTTCAGAGGATACGGGAAACTCAATCCCAATCTAACATTTGATAATTTTGTTATTGGTAAAGCCAACCAATTGGCTTTTGCGGCTGCGACTCAAGTGGCCGAGTTACCTGGCGTGTCCTACAATCCTCTGTTTGTCTATGGTGGAGTTGGGCTCGGTAAAACCCATTTAACTCAGGCAATAGGCAATCAAATATGTCATAACCGACCCGAGGCACGGGTTTGCTACATGCATGCCGAGCGCTTTGTCGCCGACGTTGTACGCGCCTATCAAACGAATAAATTCGAAGAATTTAAACAGTATTATCATTCTTTAGATGTTTTACTTATTGATGATATTCAGTTTTTTGCTGGAAAAGCCAAAACACAAGAAGAATTTTTCTATGCGTTTAACTCATTAGTTGATTCAAATAAGCAAGTTATCCTCACTAGCGACACCTTTCCTAAAGAAATAAATGGATTAGAAAGTCGACTGGTTTCGCGTTTTGGATGGGGACTAACGATCGCGATAGAACCACCAGAACTGGAAATGCGCGTGGCTATTTTGCTTAAGAAAGCAGCTATCAGTGGCTATACCCTAGACGATGCGGTTGCCTTTTTCATTGCCAAACATGTCAACTCAAATGTACGAGAACTCGAAGGGGCTCTTAAGCGTGTAGAGGCTTACAGTAAATTTCACAAGCGCATTATTTCCGTTGAAACGGCCAAGGAAGCCCTAAAAGACATTTTAGTTGCTCAAAGCCGGCAAATATCCATTGAAAATATTCAAAAAACGGTAGCTGATTATTTCCGTATTAAAATTATAGATATGTTATCGAAGAAAAGAACCCGGAATTTGACTCGCCCCAGACAAATTGCCATGAGCCTGGCGCGGGAACTGACTTCGATGAGCTTACCCGAGATAGGCAATGCCTTTGGCGGAAAAGATCATTCAACCGTTATTCACGCCTGTAAAACCGTGTTAGAGCTTAGAGGAAGTGACTCAACGATAGATGCTGATTACAAAATTTTGTTACAAACCCTTACGGGATAAATGCGTTATTTTCTTGTTGGTAAGATGTGTATATCTTGTCTTGCTAAAAATTTTACACACTTATCCACAATTGCACCGCTTACTGTCAACAGCTAATCTCTGTTGCTAATTTTTATGTAACATTATGTTTTTTATATATAAATAACGTTATAAACAAAAAAAATCTTCATTATTATTGTTATTAGTTATTTATATTACTTTATTAATATTATTGAATGATTTTACGTGTGTATGACGATGTGGTTTAAATTACACAATTCAACAAAAATTTGTATGTAGGCATAAGCCCTTACAAAAAAAGGTCTGTTTTTTAAAATATTTTATTTAGATATTTCACAAATTTAGCCGCTAATTAGGAATTTATACTATGTTTATCAAGAAGATAGAAAAGGAAACGTTGCTAAAACCACTGCAAATCGTTGTGGGAATAGTGGAGCGTAAACAAACCATGCCAATTTTATCTAATGTATTGATAGAAAAGGAATCAGGTAAAATTTTTTTTACTTCAACCGATCTTGAAATTCAAATGACGACTTCAATTGAAGTCGATGATGATGAAGAGGATAAAAGCTATTATGCTATTACCGTTGCAGGTAAAAAGTTTCAGGAAATATTACGTATTCTTCCCGATCACAGTAGAATATCAATAGAAGTAAAAGATAATAAAGCTCAGATCAAATCAAACAAAAGCCGTTTTAACTTACAATCTCTCCCTGCCGTTGATTTTCCAAAGCTTAATGACCAGCGTCATGATGCAAAAACCATAACAATTAGCCAATTGGCTTTAAAAAACTTACTATGCTCTGTTCAATTCGCAATGGCTCAGCAAGATGTACGTTATTATCTCAACGGCGTGCTTTTTGTCATTGAGGATAACTTATTCAGAGCTGTCGCGACGGACGGTCACCGGCTTGCTTATAATGCAATAACATTGGATGTAAGCTTAGAAAAGTGTGAGATTATTATTCCTCGCAAGGCTATAGGAGAGCTTTCAAAGCTATTGAATGACAGTAATGATCCGATTGAACTTGAATTTTCTACTCAGCAACTTAAAGCCACATTTTCCGGAATTGAACTTGTAACGAAATTAATAGAAGGTAAATTCCCGGATTATCAAAGAGTTATACCAAATTATATCAATCATTTGAGTATCAATAGAACCCTGGTTTTGCAATCGCTACAAAGAGCGGCTATTTTGTCAAATGAAAAGTTCAGAGGTGTCCATTTTGTTTTGACAGAAAGGAATTTATGCATTATCAGTAGCAATAGTGAACAAGAAGAAGCGCAAGTGGAAATTGAAACCGATTATCACGGCGATGCAATAGATATTGGATTTAATGTAAATTACTTAATTGATGGTTTGAATAGTATCAATACCGAGATGGCCATATTTTCATTTGGTAGTCCTAATAGCAGTATTTTGATTACCTCACCTGAGGATTTGACTTTTAGATATGTGGTAATGCCGATGCGTATTTAGTTGCCTGTTTGTCCGGATTCCGATCCGATTTACAGCCCCGGCCTGAAGACCGGTGACAAATTGTTTAAAATATAAAGTTTCACGTGAAACAAACCCATACCAGGAAAGAAACTCATGAGTGAATATGATTCCAGTAGCATCAAGGTTCTTAAAGGCCTAGAAGCAGTCCGTAAACGTCCCGGCATGTATATTGGAGACACGAACGACGGTACTGGTTTGCATCATATGGTATTTGAAGCGGTTGACAATGCAGTCGACGAAGCACTTGCAGGTCACTGTAATGAAATTAATGTAATTATTCATGCAGATAATTCAATTAGCGTCAGTGATAACGGCCGGGGAATTCCGACGGATATTCACAAAGAAGAAGGTCGGTCAGCAGCGGAAGTTATTATGACCATTTTGCATGCCGGGGGTAAGTTTGATAGTAACTCCTATAAAGTGTCCGGTGGTTTGCATGGCGTGGGTGTCTCTGTGGTTAATGCTTTATCTGAATGGCTAAAGCTGACGATATACCGCGATGGTAAAGAGCACTTCATGGAATTTCGCCACGGAGACCCTGTTGAGCCATTAAAAATTATAGGGGATTCAAAAAAGAAAGGAACGTTGGTTCATTTTTTGGCCGCAAAAGAAACTTTTGGTTTGATTGAATTTCATTTTGATATTTTAGCTAAACGATTGCGTGAATTATCATTTTTGAATAATGGCGTTAAAATTGCACTGATAGATCAGCGCAATGGTAAGGAAGAAAACTTTTCCTTTACCGGCGGTATCATGGGATTTGTACAATACATGAACCGCAATAAAACAGCACTGCATCCCACTGTTTTTCATGCTGTAGGTGAAAAAGACGGCATGACTGCTGAAATTGCGATGCAATGGAATGATAGTTATCAGGAAAATGTGCAATGTTTTACAAATAACATTCCTCAACGAGATGGGGGTACGCATTTGACGGCAATGCGCGCTGCCATGACCCGAACCTTGAATAACTACATTGAAGCTGAGCAGTTGGCAAAAAAAGCCAAGGTGGAACCTACTGGCGATGATATGCGTGAAGGTCTTACCGCCGTTTTGTCCGTCAAACTACCCGATCCAAAATTTTCATCACAAACCAAGGATAAATTAGTTTCCTCTGAAGTTCGTCCCGTTATTGAAGAATTGATCGGCCAGCAAATGAGCGCCTTTTTGCTGGAAAGGCCGAATGATGCAAAAATAATTGTCGGTAAAATTATTGAAGCGGCCCGAGCCCGGGAAGCCGCGCGTAAAGCCCGCGACTTAACCCGTCGTAAAGGCGTACTCGATGGTATGGGTTTGCCCGGTAAATTGGCTGATTGTCAGGAAAAAGATCCTGCTTTATCGGAGCTTTATCTGGTCGAAGGGGATTCTGCGGGTGGCTCAGCCAAGCAAGGTCGTGATCGTAAATTTCAGGCTATTTTACCGCTAAAGGGAAAAATTCTGAATGTGGAAAAGGCTAGATTTGAGAAGTTAATTAGCTCCCAGGAAATCGCAACCTTGATTACGGTGTTGGGTACAGGCATCGGCAAAGATGAATACAATCCTGATAAGTTGCGTTACCACCGCATTATTATTATGACCGATGCGGATGTGGATGGATCACATATCCGTACCTTGCTGCTCACCTTCTTTTACCGTCAAATGCCTGAGTTGGTTGAGCGTGGCCATATTTACATCGCACAACCTCCTTTGTATAAAATAAAACAGGGGCGAGACGAGCGTTATCTCAAGGATGATCTTGAGATGAAAAGTTATCTGTTGGGCAATGCCCTTAAGGATGCGGCTCTGTATCCGTCACTAGATGCGGTATCTATTGAAGGGGAGACTCTGGCGCAGATTGCTAAACAATACTTTATGGCCGAAGCCGTGATTGATCGACTGTCACATTTTATTGCACCGGAAGCCTCTCATGCTTTACTTACTTTACCAACTTTGTCACTTGATGATGAAACTCAAGCACAACGAAGTGCAGAACTGCTCGAAGGGGCGAGTGGTGGTGTCATTAAAGTCAGCGTTGATCAAAAAGAAGATGGTGAACTTCGTCTGCGCTTAGAAAAACTCTATTATGGTAACTATTCAATCAGTTATCTGGATAAGGCTTTTTTAAAAGGAGGGGATTACAGACAGATACGTCAAACCGCGGATGCCTTAGAGGGATTGATGAGTCCGAGTGCCTATGTTTCGCGGGGAGAACAAAAAAGAGGTGTTTCAAGTTTTAAGCAGGCGATAGAATGGCTGCTTGAAGAAGCTAAGCGTGGATTATCAATACAACGCTACAAGGGCTTGGGGGAAATGAATCCTGAGCAGTTATGGGAAACAACGATGTTTGTAAAAAATAGGATTTTGCTTAAAGTTCGTATTGAAGATACCATAGCCGCAGACGAGGTATTCACAACCTTGATGGGCGACTTGGTTGAACCTCGCCGGGCATTTATTGAAAAAAATGCACTGGGTGCAAAAAATCTGGATGTGTAAGCACCGAAGGTAGTGGGTATTAAAAGGCTGCGGTTACACGTGGCCTTTTTAATTGCTAGGGCTCCATGTGAAACAAAGTGGGGGAGGGACAAAAATCCCTTAATAACCCCTTGAAATAATACGTAATCCCCGCCACATTAATTTCCTGAATATTGTTGTCGTTAACCGTTATGAGTTAATGATTATTTATGCTTGATTCGGGTTTAACAGTATGCGAAAATGATCAAATATTTATAAAAAACAATTGCTTGATTGTTATTTTTTGAATATTTAGATAGCGTAAGAATAATCTGAAGCATAAGGCTAGCCATCCCTCGATTTATGAATGTATCTTTACTTTGAATAACTCCAATTTTTTTAGACAGTTTTCCTTGTTGACTGATTTTGCCATTCGTTTTGATAAAAATGGCATTATTCAGCAAATATCAGCTCGGTCGCTTTTATTGCTGGGTTTGTTCGACAGTATTGAAGGCACGTCTGTACAGAAAATCATCCAGGAAGAGGATTGGGTCGTTTTTAGTCAAGCGCAAGAATTAGCCACTCTTACCGGTAATAAGCAGTCCTTCGTTTGCTGTTTGTTGAATCAACAGGCCTTACCAATATGGGTAGATTGCAGGTTGTACCATATTGAAGATAGCGATGAGTATATTCTGCTTGGTTTAGATGCCTCACACTGGAAAGAAAGTGAAGCCCGGTTAAACCATAAAATAACTGAAGATGTGCTGACAGGTTTGCCAAGTCGAAAATTACTGAATGAAAGTATTTCACTCTTTATTGATACCGGTATGAGGGAAAATAAAGAATTTGCTATTTTTATTATTCGTTTACAAAGTTATATTTATGTTGATGACTCCTTTGGTTACGAATTTGGCAATAGCCTGGTTTACTCAGTAGCTGAAAGGTTACGAACAATTAGTTCTCATACGGGGATGCTGTTTAATACCGCAATGTATGAGTTTGTGCTGATCATGCCTGTTTCTGTCAATAATCGCTTAAAAGATGTCGAAGCGATAGCCAAAAAAATTCTCCCTATGATCATGCGACCTTTTGAAATCGCAGATCAAACTATCCGCATCGGATCTAGCATTGGGGTGTCTATATACCCGGAACATGGCATTACTGCCTCGCATTTACTAAAGCATGCCGGGTTTGCAATGCGCAATGCAAAAAGTCAGGGTAAAAATAACTGGGAAATTTACAGCCAGAAGTTGGATAGGCTAGAATCCAAGAACCTGGCGCTACTTGAATCTGTTATGCACGAAGGGTTGCTCAATGGTGAATTCTCACTTGTTTACCAGCCCATTTTTTGTATTAAAACCGGTGAACTCAGGGGGTGTGAGTCATTGATGCGTTGGTGTCATCCCGAACATGGTTGGATTTCGCCGGTTGTGTTCATTCCTCTGGCTGAAAGAAGTGGCTTGATAAATATTTTGGGTGCATGGGCGTTGCGTACGGCCTGTCGTCAAGCCCGGGCATGGCAAGTTGCAGGGAAAATGAAATTTTATGTTTCTGTTAACGTATCACCTAGTCAGTTTCGACAGCTTGACTTTACAGGTTTGGTAAACCGTACCTTGACAGACTCAGAACTTGAACCTTCTTCCTTAATGCTGGAAATAACGGAAGGCGTTCTTATGCAAGACCCGGAGAATACAATTTCAATTATTTCCGGTTTTAGCGAATCAGGTATTAAAATAGCCATAGATGACTTTGGTACTGGATATTCTTCGTTGTCCTACTTGAAGAAATTTCCATTGAGCGTATTAAAGATTGATAAATCTTTCGTGGATCATATCCCGCAAGACCCTAAGGATACCGCTATTGTTTTAGCTATATTGGAACTGGCTTTAGGATTAGGACTCGTTGTTGTGGCAGAAGGTGTTGAAATTAAGGAGCAATTGGAATTTCTTAAATCAAAAAATTGTGATTTAGTACAAGGATATTACACAGGAAAACCCATGACGGCGTCGGATTTTGAAGAAAAATTAATATTATGTACACGCTGATTTCACAAATAAGTAATGGTAAAGAAGGTTTTATAGCGCTTCTTCGCAATCGTATGTCAAAAAAAGGGGAGTTTCCTGCTTTTGCCAAGGCGCTGGAAGAGCTAACGGATGTGACGCATGATGAAAACAGTAGCAGCTCTGAAATTACCCGGGTCATACTAAGTGACTTTGCGTTAACCCAAAAAGTAATACGCCTCGCCAATTCAGCTATGTATGCAGGTATGGGCGGGGAAGTTACCACGGTGACCCGGGCGCTGATGATATTGGGTCTCGATGTTGTTTCGCATATTGCACTCAGTGTGCGCTTAATTGATACCTTTTCTATCACGGCACCTGATACCGAGGAAGCTAATGTTCAATTGCAGCGCGTCATATTAGCGGGAGAAATTGCCAGAAGTGTTGTGGGTAAAACGAATATAGCAGAGGGTGAAGAGGCTATTGTTTGTGCGTTAATGCATAACCTGAGTCGATTGTTATTAGTGTTTTATTTTCCGGAAGAATGGAAAAAAATTAAGAGATTGTCATCGGGAACAACCGAGTCTGACAATATGGCTACACTAAAAATTATCGGCATGAGTCTGGATGAGCTTTCCGTTGAAGTGGCTGCATTTTGGCGTTTGCCTCAAAAGATTTCCAAGAGTATGACTTCGCCCCGTGTGTCCGATGAAGGTAGTACACCAGGATCACCAAAATGGCTCAAAACACTTGCCTGTTTTGCTTCGGATGCGGTATCTATTTCCAGTAAGGAGGGGAGCTTAAGCGAGAGTTTCACTGAACTTGTTACTCATTATTCAGATGCTTTGTTGATGCCTGCTGATCAAATTATGCATTCATTTCAAGCCGCCACCAATACTGTTAAAGAGTCTTGCAAAAGTAATCCTGTGAAAGCGGATCACGGCAAGCCTATCGATTCAGGAAAGCGTTTAAGTGCAGGGGTGAGTGAGGCTATTAGCGCGCTAACTGATGGCATTACTTTTAGTAAGGCGCTGAATTTGGTGCTTGAAACAATGTTTGGCAGTATGCGTTTTAATCGCGTCATCGGATTTTTACATGATGGTTCTTCATTTTGTGCACGGGCCGGTTTCGGTGCCATGATGCCCAAGATTTTAAATAATCTTGAATTTTCTAATATTTACTCACCGAATGTATTTCATTTGGCGTTGACTAACAATGCCGATATATTCATTGAAAAAGTGGCTTCCATGAAACCTGAAACCTGTATGCCGATAGGTTTTAATAAGGTATTACATGATGTGCGCGCGTTTATTCTTTTACCCTTATCTTTGAATGGTAAACCTGTAGGTTTGCTCTACGCAGACTGGGCGATAGGAACGACGGGTATCGTGGAAAAGAGTGAATTACAACTGCTCAGCTCACTTAGAAATCACATGATTACAGTTTTGGCTGAACGCGACAATATTTCCAAGTTCTCTCAACGAGTGTAAATTTAATCGCGCATTCAAGTTCCAAGTGCAACCGCCGCAGGTAGCAGACCTGCGGTATTGTGGGATTTTTCTACATCACACAAAATATCATAAAGTCAAAAACGCACTATTTCCCAAAAATTCTTATTCAATGTTTCACGTGAAACAGCGTGAACCACAGCCGAAACTCAAAAAATGCACCCAATCGTTCTATAGCGGATTTCTCGTTGCAAGCCATGTCACGCCCTTGCCTGCTGTCTGGCAGGGCGCTGTAACGCCTTTTAAAAGGGCAGTTTTTTGCCTTAACTTTAAAAATTGCGGAAAATCCACATTGCGTGAGCTGGATTTATCTCACTGTGCAACTAGCATGAATGGCTTAATGAACTTTGTTTTGCACCGTGGCAAAAAACTCCTGTGCCAGCCAATGATTGTCGACACGCCAGGTGGGCGAATACACGTGCAGTGGGATACTGAATCCAGCGCCACACCCAATGGGCAGTTAACTCATTTTGCCGAGTTTTTGCATACAGCCGGCATTTACGAAGCAT
>CAIOSY010000062.1 GCA_903861075.1 uncultured Nitrosomonadales bacterium | reverse complement strand
TTCCTGTTGTCGTGGGTTCGAGCCCCATCAGCCACCCCAAATAAAACCCGCTAATTCAAAAAATTAGCGGGTTTTCCATTTTCACTTCACCACATGAATAGCTCAGCTTTATTTATGGATGTAGTTGCTGATAAATTAGCCGTGCCAGCGAAAGACTAATTCCCTCTACCTGACAGAGTTGCTCAACACTTGCAGCCATGACCTCACGAAGACCACCAAAGTGCATTAATAAGTTACGACGACGCTTTTCCCCAACCCCCGATATTTCTTCAAGGCTAGATGCTGTACGCGCCTTGCTGCGACGAGCACGATGCCCTGTAATAGCGAAACGATGCGCTTCATCCCTAATTTGCTGAATAAAATGCAAGGCAGGTTCATCAGCAGGCAATTGACGCACTGTTCCGTCAGGAAAAATCAACTGTTCCATACCCGCTTTTCGCTCCACGCCTTTTGCAACCCCAATCAGCGTCAAATCCATACACAATTCCTGCATCACCTGCATCGCAACATGTAACTGCCCCAAACCTCCATCAATCAAGACAAGATCAGGACGAACCCCCTCCCCTGTTTGTAGCTTATGATAACGGCGCGTTAATACCACACGCATTGCTGCATAGTCATCACCCGGTATGATGCCAGCATCAACAATCCCGCTGCGCGTTGCAATGTTATAGCGTCTATATTGTGCCGGACGCATTGCCAGATTATCGTACACTACACATGAAGCTACCGTTGCCTCCCCCATTGTGTGACTAATATCAAAACATTCAACCCGCTGCAGTAATGGCAAGTCAAGTAGATGGCGTAAGCGATCTAGTCTAAGCTGCTGCCCGCCCTGCTGTAAAAGACGTTGTCCCAAGGCTAATTCAGCGTTGCGCTGAGCCATCTCCAACCATTGTCGCCGCTCCCCTGTGATCGCAGAAATCAACCTGACAGGATGACCCGCTTGCTCACTAAGCACTGCCGATAAGGTATCATCCGTACAACCTGCAGCCAACAGCAGCAATGGCGGCACACTTTTATTAAGATAATGCTGGGTAATAAATGCATACACAACATCCTCAGCCTGTAAACCCTCCGCATGCTCAGGGAAAAAGCTTTTATCCCCCAAATGACGCCCACCTCTTATCATGGCAAGATTGACACAAACCAGATTCTGCTGCATTACTAGGGCAACAACATCAGCATCGGTTGCGCCGCCAGTAGACTCAACAAACTGTTTTTGTTGAACGGTGTGTAAAGCCCTCATCTGATCGCGAAGCACGGCAGCCTGTTCATAACGTTGCGCTTGCGCTTCCTGCTCCATCGCCAACCTTAGCGTAGACTCAACCTCTTTGTGTTTTCCTTGCAATAACAATACTGCGCAACGAATATCAGCCTGATAATTAATCTCTGTAATTAAATCAACGCAAGGTGCTGTGCAACGATTGATCTGGTGCAACAAACACGGACGAGTACGGTTATTGAATACACTATCTTCACAAGTACGAAGACGAAAAAGTTTTTGCAATAACTGTATTGTTTCACGTGCGGCATAGGAGTTAGGGTAGGGACCGAAGTATTGATGCTGACGATTTGCCCCTCCCCTAAAATAAGTCAAACGAGGATACTTATTCCCTGTCAATACAATATAAGGATAAGATTTATCATCCCTAAACAATATGTTATAACGTGGCTTTAAGGATTTTATTAAGTTATTTTCCAGCAGCAAGGCTTCCGCCTCAGTCCGTGTGACCGTAATTTCAATGCGCGCAATATGCGAAATCATCAGGCGGATACGAGGCGACACCATCGTCTTCTGAAAATAGGATGAGACACGTTTTTTGAGCTGTTTTGCTTTACCTACATAAAGCACTGTATCCAAATTATCGTAATAGCGGTACACGCCTGGCAATAAAGGCAGGCTCGCCAAAATCGGTTTTGGATCAAATTTAACCCGGTTCAAGATGAGCTACAACAGAGGAAATTACGGATTCAAACATCGCTGTTGTTAACCGGCGAGTTTGCGTGTTATAGCGACTACAATGATAGCTGTCAAACAGAGTCAGCCCGGATGGCATCAAATGTTGCGCACCATGACTGAATACATAATCTGCTTTACGCAATTGTTGTGCTCGTAATACAGCGTGATGCGCAATCGCACCCAATGCAAGGACTGCCCCACCGTCTGGCACTAAAGCCAACTCGCTAGCCAGGTAGTGATTACACTCTATAACTTCACGTGTTTCAGGTTTATTTTGCGGAGGTAGACAGCGTACCGCATTGGTAATACGACAATTAATTAAGTGTAAATTGGCATCCGCATTACCTGATTCATTTAACGACTGAGATTGCGTAGCAAAGCCAAATTTATACAAGGACTCATACAACAAAATACCTGCATGATCTCCCGTAAAAGGACGCCCCGTACGGTTAGCACCGTGCATACCCGGTGCTAAGCCGACAATTAAAAAACCACTACCCGCAGGCCCGAAGGGTGCAACCGGTGCGGCATGATACTCAGGGTGAGCAAGTTTAACTTCGTCGAGAAAAAGACTCAAGCGAGGACAACAGCGACATACACCTGCTGAGGGAATAGACAACTTCATACCTGTTTGCACTCCAGGGTATAGGATGCTTGTTCACCTTGCCCCAAAACATTGAGCAGGTAGGGCATGACTTCTGTCAATATCTTATGTAAATTAAAAGGCGGATTAAGAATAAACATTCCACTTCCGTACATCCCAAAACCATCTTCACTCAAACCTTGCACACTAAGCGAAACATTTAGCCAACTCTTGACGGGTAATTTTTTTAATTGCTCAGGTAACTGTCTAGCATCTGCACGCTGCAATTGTGGATACCAGACTGCATATATCCCACTTGAGAAACGTTTAAGTCCTTCTGTTAAGGCCAGAACCACACGTTGATAATCTTGTTTATCTTCATAAGGTGGATCGATTAACACAAGGGCGCGGCGCGGCGGCGGGGGTAATAAAGCCTTCAGCGCACTGAATCCATCGGCAGCCTGTATTAATACTTGCGTACCATATCCCGAAAAATTTTCATTGAGAAGCACACTATCACTGGGATGCAATTCAAACAAACGCATTTTATCGCTCTCGCGCAGCACCGCTTCTGCAATCAAGGGCGACCCAGGATAGAGCTTCAACTGCCCACCGGGATTCATAGACTTAATCTGCGCAACATAATCTGCTAATGCCTCAGGTAAATCATTGCGATCCCACAACTTTGCAATGCCAGTTTCATATTCAGCATTTTGTGCCGCATAAGCACTATCGAGCGAATAGCATCCCGCCCCTGCATGGGTATCAATGTACCAATAAGGTTTTTCCTTTTGCTTCAAGTAACGCAACAATTGCAATTCGATAAAATGTTTCAAAACGTCGGCGTGATTGCCGGCGTGAAAGGCGTGACGATAGCTCAGCATGAAGGTAACAGAGGTTATTAAAAATAATGTTGCAATTGTGCCACGCACTGACCATCTTAACAAAGATAGAATCAACCTAGGCACACTTAAATCATGACAAATCTGCTAGAATTTTAACGAAAAACGTTGCTTGTCAGATTGTCACGCCCGATGACTCCAATACCATCTTCGATACAAAGAACTTTGCTTTCAGTGGCAGCATACGTCCCATTCTAGCGCGTTTGCCAAAATGGGACTGTAAATCACTTTCGGACAACTTGAGCAACTGCTCACGACCTGATGGCATCTGAGTACGAATCAACAGCTTTGTTTTTCTCGTTACGATGAGCGATGCAAGTACATCACCTTCATCCAAGCCCATCACAATCAGACCCCGACCACCTGATGCAAGATATTTCATCTCAAGTAACGAAAAAGCCAACAAGCGCCCAGAACGACTGGCCGATATGACCCAGGATTGTTCTGACGGGGAAAATAAGACCGGTGCTAAAATCGACTCACCCTCTTCTATCGTGATAAATTGCTTACCCGCCTTGTTGCGAACGACCATATCGTTTATCTTACAAATAAAACCATAGCTGGCTGCGGTCGCAATCAATACATTCTGCGTTACCCCACCGCAAATCACATGCACTATCTTAGCGCCAGGCGCGACATCTATCAGCGTGGACAAGGGCACACCATCGCCACGTCCACCAGGCAATTGCGAGACTGCAATACTGCACACCCGACCATTATTGCAAAACACGATGCATTGATCAGTACTGCGGCATTCAAATGACGTCAGCAAACAATCACCTTCTTTAAACCCTGCACTCGACAGATCAAGTCCGTGCCCCAATCGGGTTCGTGCCCAATACTTACTTGAAACAACGACCGTAACCGGCTCATCAACAATCAGATTCGTCAACACTACCCGCTCAGCTTGCTCTATTAAGGTACGCCTGTCATCAGAAAAAACCTTAATATCATCATCAATTTCTCGTGCCACACGACGACGCATCAAGGAATTCGAGCCTAATAGTTTTCCAAGGTCAGCACCTTCATCCTGTAGCTTTTTCAGTTCACGCTCTATCTTAATACCTTCCATTTTTGCTAACTGGCGCAGGCGAATTTCCAGAATATCTTCAGCTTGACGATCAGATAAGGCAAAACGTGCAATAAGTGCTGCTTTAGGATCGTCCGACTCGCGTATCAGCGCAATCACCTCATCAAGATTCAGGAACACGATCATACGACCTTCGAGCACGTGTACACGCTCATTGATTTGTCCCAAACGATGCGAACAGCGGCGTCCGACTGTTAAAACTCTAAATTGCGCCCATTCACGGATAATATCGGTAAGCGGTTTTTGTTTTGGCCGGCCGTCTATGCCTATCATCACCATATTGATAGACAGCGAACATTCCAAACTGGTATGCGCCAACAAAATCGCCATGAGTTCATCGATAGGCTGACGAGCCGACTTAGGTTCAAAAACCAAACGGACGGCCTGATCCTTATCAGATTCATCTGCGACTTTATCGAGCACCGATAAAAGCAAGCCCTTATTGTGAGCCTGATCAACGGTCAACGACTTTTTGTTCGGCCTAAACCTGGGGTTAGTCAACTCCTCAATTTCTTCCATGATTTTCCGGGAAGAAACCCCGTGAGGCAATTCATAAACCGCAACACGCCATTGACCACGCGCCAATTCTTCAATTCGCCAACGCGCGCGCATCTTGAGTGAACCGCGTCCAACGCGATAACACTCCCTTATCTCCAACGCTGAGGAAATAATTTGTCCGCCACTGGGTAAATCGGGGCCGGCAATTGAACTTAATAACTCCTCATCTGCACACAAGGGATTGCGCACGCACAGCGCTGCTGCCGTCCCCACTTCGCGTAAGTTATGCGATGGAATTTCCGTAGCCATACCCACGGCAATACCCGAAGCACCATTGAGCAACACCATAGGCAAACGGGCAGGCAACATGGCAGGCTCTTGAAAATGCCCGTCGTAATTGGCAATCATATCCACTGTTCCCATATCAAGTTCGGATAATAGAACGGCGGCTATCGGGGTCAAACGTGCTTCTGTATAACGCATAGCTGCAGAATTATCGCCATCCCGTGAACCAAAATTACCTTGTCCATCGACGAGCGGATAACGCAAGGAAAAATTTTGCGCCAGGCGCACCATCGCATCATAAGCAGAAGAATCACCATGAGGATGAAACTTCCCCAGCACTTCACCGACGACTCGGGCAGACTTTACAAAAGTGCTGTTATGCGTCAGCCCCATTTCTCTCATGGCGTACAAAATGCGGCGCTGAACAGGTTTTTGTCCATCACACACATCTGGCAACGCACGCCCCTTAACCACGGATACGGCATATTCCAGGTAAGCTCTTTCGGCATATTGTGCAAGCGGCACTGAATCGCCTTCCGGCAGATCCGGCAAGGGCAAAAAATGACGGGGGATTTTTCCCGGAACTGAAGGAGCAAGGGGTGTACATTCAGGGGCAGGTTCCACCAAACTCGTTTCAAATAAATCCTTTTGTATATCAGACATCCGCTGTTACCTCGTTACCGTGAAATTCCAGCCATTCGCGCCTGGAGCCGGACTCTTTTTTTGCCATTAACATGGTCATCGTATTTTCCGCAGCTAAAAAAGACACACTATCGAGTTCAACCCGCAGCGCACGGCGCGTATCAGGACACATTGTAGTCTCCCATAACTGCAGTGGATTCATTTCACCCAAACCTTTAAATCGCGAAATACTCCATGAACCTTCCCGCACTTTTTCTTTTCGCAGCCTATCCTCTATCGATGTCAATTCATCATTATTTAAGGCATAAAATTTGCGCAATGGCTTCTTGCCTTGTGCTGCAACATCGATTCGAAATAGGGGCGGTTGTGCTAAATAAATATGACCAGCCGCAATAACTTGAGGAAAATGCCGGAAAAAAAGCGTCAGCAACAGTGTGGCAATATGTGAGCCATCCACGTCAGCATCAGCCATGATATAAATACTGTGATAGCGCAAACCAGCCAGGTTAACCTTATCTCCCATGTTATGTGGATCCATACCGATAGCAACGGCAATATCGTGCACTTCAGCATTTGAAAATAAGCGATCTCGCTCCACTTCAAAAGTGTTGAGCACCTTGCCCCGCAAAGGCAAAATAGCCTGAAATTCCTTATTGCGCCCCTGCTTTGCCGAACCGCCAGCCGAATCACCTTCAACTAGAAACAACTCATTACGCTCAGGATTAAATTCCGCCGCATCGGTGAGTTTGCCCGGCAATACGGCAACAGAAGAGCCTTTTTTCTTTTCAATCTTCTGCGTTGATTTCATACGGCTTTGTGCCTGACGAATAGAAATCTCGGCTATTTTCTTACCATATTCGACATGTTCGTTCAGCCACAGCAGTAGTGGATCACTTACCATGGTCGATACCAAACGCAAAGCATTACGAGAAACTAGTTTTTCCTTGGTCTGTCCTTGAAAAGAAGGATCAAGTAATTTAGTAGACAAGATAAAACTGACACGGCAAAACACATCATCGGATGCAAGTTTTACCCCTTTTGGTAGCATGCCATGGAGTTCGATAAAGCTTTTAACAGCATTGAATATACCATCTCGCATCCCTGCATCATGCGTACCACCGGACCAGGTAGGAATAAGATTAACGTAAGACTCACGGGTAATCCCTCCTTCTTCTGCCCAAGCAAAAGCCCACTCAGCGCCTTCCCCCTCGACAAAAACATCATCTCCACCGCGTGCAATATATCGCTCACCGCTAAATATCGGGGCTGCCAACTCCTCATTTGCTAAGGCTTGAGACAAATAACCTCGTAAACCATCGGGGTACGACCAAGATTTTTTCTCTTTGGTTTTTTCAATCTGCAACGTGATCGTCACGCCTGGCAACAAGACTGCCTTGGCGCGCAGCGCTCGTTCTAATTGGGCCATATTGATTTCGGGACTGTCAAAATACTTGGTATCCGGCCAAGCACGTACCGTGGTACCTGTCTTGCGCCTGGCACAAGTATTGACACAAGTTAGCGGCGTTATCGCCACACCCTGTTCAAAACGCAGAAAATACTCTCCGCCATCACGAAAAACAGTAACCTCGAGTGCTGTGGACAACGCATTTGTTACAGCCACTCCCACCCCGTGCAAACCCCCGGCAAACCGATAAGCCCCGCCAACTGACTCCTTATCAAATTTCCCTCCTGAGTGCAGCACCGTAAAAGCGACTTCTACGACAGATACACCTTCTTCTGGATGTATTCCCACGGGAATACCGCGCCCCTCATCTTGCACAGAAACAGAACCATCAACATGAGCTGTGACTTTGATGTTTTTTGAGTAACCTGCCAGCGCTTCATCGCAGGCATTATCAATAATTTCAGCAATAATATGATTAGGGTTATCCAATGTGGTATACATGCCCGGGCGCTGACGCACCGGCTCCAACCCGCGTAACACTTTGAATGACGATTCGTCATAACTTGAACTCACGCCCTACCTCCGATTACTTATACAGATGTGCGCCTTCAGCCTGCGCCAGGCCTTATGCAATTAAATATCTCTTACAGCACGATTTCCGATACGATTTGAAAAACGAATCAAACAGTTTTTCACCTCTATTTCCACGCGTGCTTTTTTATCAGCATACACTTGCTTTTTAAGCCAGTTTACTTCGGCTTTGATTGCTTCATCACCTGAAACCGTAATATGCCAACATTTTTTATCTGCATCCCAACGATAGCCACGAGATTTAAGTAGATCCTTGGTTTCAAAAGGTGAACCAATTGCAAAAATCTGGTAACTTTTTTGCCCCAGTTCATTCAAAATCGACTTGAGTACCGATTCCCCTGATTTAGGTAAGCGCTGCTGCAATATTTCCAGCAAAGCAAAGCAATCCTCTTCTGCCCGATGTGCTTCAAAAAAGAAGCCATATTGATAAGCGATATAGTCAAGTTTCGCCGACGCAATTCCCTCCCCTCGCCAGTCCACTTGAACCAGCGAACATCCCCAAGGTAATGATTCAAAAACAGGCAGGCGTTTCTCAAGAAATACCCGATCAAATCTCGAGTTATGCGCAATTACCAAATTTACACCTTCGAGAAAATCAGCCACCAAATCATCATCAATTTGCTGACCCTGAACCATATCATCTGTAATACCATGTATCGCAGTCGATTCAGGTGGAATAGAAAAACCCGGATCTTCGAGCTGATCAAATGATTCTAAAATCCGAAAAATTTCACCCGTTTGGGGATCAAACTCAAACATCACCATACCGAGTTCTATAATTGCATCTTTATCTGGCTGAATACCCGTTGTTTCAGTATCAACCACCACCCCGACTGACAGTATACGTTCGCCGCTATCAGGAAATTCAGTCCGCTGCACAATACGTCGTATTACTTTATAGTCAGGATGGGTTTCTAACAAACGTGTTGCTTCAATAATGGCAATATTATTCATAGAAAAATCTAATATAGGGAAAATAAGAGGCGGGAAATTCAGCGTTGAAGTAATGGTGTTCAGTCAGTTGAAATGAGTAACAAATAGAGCTCAGGCAGTAAGGATCAATGACGAGTTTCACTGGTCGCAAGCTGAGCGGTAGCAGAAAACAATTGTAGCGCATCGACTTTGTCAAATTCATAGCAATAATTGCAAAATTCGCAATGCACCTCTATGGTTGCTCTTTCAGTTAAAATGGACTCGATTTCCGCCACACCGAACATACGCAACATCTGAGCGACATTATCTCGAGAGCAGCGACAATGAAAAGTAACAGGTTTTCCTTCGAACAAGCGCAAGTCTTCCTCATGAAATAACCGCTGCAGCAAATCCTGTGTCGCTAACTGCATCAATTCATTATTTTGCAAAGTATCCGTCAGTTGGGTCAAACGCGACCAAGCATCGGTATCCTCTTCCGCTTCATCTGGCATTTTCTGCAATAGCATACCCGAAACTGAATTCTCACCGACCGCCAGCCACAAACGAGTCTCCAATTGTTCGGATATGGACATATAGTTCTGCAAAATCTCCGGGATACTATCTCCATCAAGCGCCACGACACCCTGATAAGCCGGCTTACCTTCTTTTTGCACTAGCGTGATAACCAAACGTCCATCGCCAAAGAGCTCTGTCAAACTGCCTTGCAACTCACCTTCCCACTTCGCCGTTGCGCGCAGTTGCAAATCTCCACTACATTCAACCACTAACAAACTAATTGCACCATTACCCTGCATTTGCAATAAAAGAGAACCCTCCAGTTTAAGCGTACCTGCCAACAGTACTGCCGCTGCAGTCAACTCCCCCAGCATTTGCCGTAACACGGTAGGATAATCATGGCATTCCAAAACACCACACCAGGATGCATCAAGATGAACTCTTTCACCCCGGACAGGGGCGTGTTCAAATAAAAAGTGCTGTAACGTATCAGGCTGAATTTTCATAGTGGCAATGATAACACGCATCCTTAACCGGCCGTCAATGCAGCAGGCAGCATGTTTTCTACTATTCCGATTTCAGCGTGAGGGTGAGGTGATAGGGTACGCGGAGTAACGCATATTAAATGCGAATTAACGCATAAGGTTCGAGGAATGTATAAGGTTCGAGGAAGAACTCACCTTGTTCGCGGATCTTCTGAAACTGATGGAATATCCCATTAAATGGCCTATTGCATCCGCCCAGACAAAACAGGATAAATAAAAAATTACGCCATAACAGCCATAACAACAGACGTTTCATTTCGAGTTCGTGACATGAAAATCAACATTTGATCATGTGCAGAGGAGGACATTAAATTCAGTGGCACACAAAATGGTCAGTTTGAATGACCAGATTATCGACAGCCTATGGCCGCCTTATGTATTTTCTAGCCACATAATCATCGACGATACTTGTAAACTCCGCAGCAATGTGATCGCCACGCAACGTCATTGCCTTCTCACCATCGATATAAACCGGCGCAGCAGGCGTCTCTCCCGTCCCTGGCAGGCTAATGCCGATATTAGCTAATTTGCTCTCACCTGGTCCATTTACGACACATCCCATCACTGCGACCGTCATATTCTCTACCCCCACATACTGTTCACGCCAGAGCGGCATCTGTGTGCGTAAATGTCGCTGTATGCTTTGTGCCAGTTCCTGGAAAAAACTGCTGGTTGTCCGACCACAACCAGGGCAAGCTGTGACCATAGGCGCAAATGCACGCAAACCCATGGTTTGTAATATTTCCTGTCCAACCAGCACTTCTTGGGTGCGATCCCCGCCGGGTTCGGGAGTCAGAGAAATTCGTATGGTGTCGCCTATGCCCTCTTGCAACAACACTGCCAAGGCAGCGGTAGACGCAACGATCCCTTTTGAACCCATACCCGCTTCAGTCAAACCCAAATGTAAGGCATAATCACATTGCAGCTTTAACGTGCGGTATACGGCAATCAAATCCTGTACGTCACTCACCTTGCAAGACAGGACGATACGATTAGCTTGCATACCTAAATTTTGTGCGCGTTGCGCACTTTCGAGTGCAGAAGCAATCAACGCCGCTCGGGTGACTTCTTTTACATCAAGCGGTTCAGAAAGTCGCGCATTTTCATCCATCATGCGCACCACTAAATTCTGATCTAAACTTCCCCAATTAACTCCGATACGCACCGGCTTATCATAGCGTATCGCCGTCTGAATCATGATGGTAAAAGGATCATCTTCTTCTCGATTACGTCCGACATTTCCCGGATTGATGCGGTATTTAGCCAACGCCTGTGCACAATCCGGATAAGTGGTCAGCAGTCGATGGCCGTTGTAATGAAAGTCCCCCACGAGGGGCACGGAACAGCCAAGAACATCCAGCCTTCTGCGTATATGCGAGACAGCCGCCGCAGCCTCTGGCGTATTGACTGTAATTCGCACCAATTCTGAACCTGCTTTGGCAAGTTCAAGAACCTGCCTGGTGGTTGAGTCTATATCGGCAGTATCAGTATTAGTCATCGATTGCACAACGATAGGCGCACCGCCGCCCAACATTACTCCGCCAACTATTACCCGCCTGGAGGGGCGTCGTATAAGAGCACTCATATTCTATTCCAGCGTCACGCGCGCGACATCACTGCCCGCTTTAATATAAGGAGTCAAATCAACCAATTTATCTCGATAATACAAACGTACCGACTTTGCATGACCTATCACCAACGTAAAAGGGGCTACGCCTTCAAGCTTTAGTTCACTACCCGGCAAATTATATTGCTTCGATAACGGTTTACCGGAATGTTCCCTAATATCCGTCCAGGATCCCTTATCGAATACCAAACGCAAATTAGTTTTAGTTGCATTTATAGCTATCACGGCGGGTGCGGCACTGACAACAGCAGATTCAGGCACCCCCGCCTCTGGCACACCCGATGCATCTAAAACTGGCAA
Source organism: uncultured Nitrosomonadales bacterium (assembly GCA_903861075.1). Classification (GTDB taxonomy): domain Bacteria; phylum Pseudomonadota; class Gammaproteobacteria; order Burkholderiales; family Gallionellaceae; genus Gallionella. The sequence goes on along the minus strand of CAIOSY010000062.1, from coordinate 37,868 downwards.
TTGCTCCGGCAAGGGAAGATAGGCAACATTCGATGCGACATCATCAACGACAATAGGAGTCGCGACCGGATGCTGCACATACAATTTCCACACCAACACCCCCACAATCAACAACACAACTGACACAGCAGCGAGAAGGTAATTAATATTTTTCAAGCCGTGCGCCCGATTTAAAATCAATGATGGATCAGGGAGCACAGGCTCAATTTTAATCTGTACGGGGCCGGGCAGGACATCAAGGATAGGCTGAGGATCAATTTGCAGTAATTTAGCATAGCTGCGAACGAAACCCCGTACATAAGCTATCTCAGGCAAGGCATTAAAATCATCCGATTCTAGTGCAACAATTTGACGAGGCGCCAATTTAATTTGCAAAACCACATCTTCAATTGTCAAACCCAACCGTTCACGAGCCAATTTCAGACGCTGACCAACAGATGCGTGACTCACATCGTTATCTGCTGATGCAAGCGTCACACCCGATTCTGAATTATTTTCTTGTAACTTGTCCATTATTTCCCACAGGTCATAAAGTTAATGTGCATTATTACGCCTCTACACCATAAAATACGACCGGGCGAGTACGTTTTGTTTTATCTAACACCTGACCTGCCAATTGCCCACATGCTGCGGCAATGTCATCCCCTCGTGTTTTTCGGGTAGTGGTAATAATATCCGCCTGCATCAACACATCACGAAATCGCTGAATCGCATCTAACTTTGAGCGCTTATAAGGCGACAGCGGAAAAGGATTAAAAGGAATCAAGTTAAATTTACAAGGTAAATCGCGTACTAGCCTCACCAATTCATGCGCATGCTGCACGCTATCGTTTACCCCATCCAGCATCACATACTCAAAGGTTATAAAATCGCGCGGCGCCCGTTCAAGGTAGCGTTTACAGGCCAACAATAATTGTTTCAGGGGGTATTTTTGATTGATAGGCACCAACTGATCCCGCAGCGCATCATTCGGCGCATGCAAAGAAACAGCCAAGGCAACAGGACACTCCTCGCGTAATCTGTCCATTGCGGGCACGATACCTGAAGTTGAAACCGTCACACGACGGCGCGACAGACCATAAGCCTGATCATCCAACATCAGCCGTAACGCACTGACTGTATTGTCGAAATTGAGCAAAGGTTCACCCATCCCCATCATCACCACGTTACTTACCTGCCAATTACCTTCAGCATTCTTGCCTAACTGATGGTTTGCCCACCATAATTGACCAATAATCTCGGCAACACTTAAGTTACGATTAAACCCCTGTTTGCCTGTAGAACAAAATGAGCAATCAAGTGCACAACCCGCCTGAGATGAAATACACAGCGTGCCTCGTGTCGCTTCAGGTATATACACCGCTTCAATGGCATTACCCGTACCGACACTGAGCAACCACTTACGCGTGCCATCGTCGGACAACGCTTCTTTCACAATATCAGGCACAGTAATACTTGCACACTGCGCAAGCTTAGCGCGCAATGTGCCTGCAATATCAGTCATCGCAGAAAAATCGGACTCCCCGACCTGGTAAATCCAGCGCAGTAACTGCTTTGCACGAAACGGCTTTTCGCCCATTTCGGTGAAATACGCAGTGAGCGCATGGGCATCAAGATCAAGGAGATTTTGCATTGCTTTTTTCAATAATTAACGCGAGTAAACGTTCAATGCGGGGAAGAAATACGCGATTTCAACAGCCGCTGTTTCAGCTGCATCAGAACCGTGAACTGCATTTGCATCAATACTATCAGCGAAATCAGCACGAATCGTACCTTTATCAGCCTTTTTAGGATCTGTTGCACCCATCAGGTCACGATTCTTCAAAATCGCGCCTTCGCCTTCCAGCGCCTGGATCATCACGGGGCCTGAAATCATGAAACTAACCAAATCATTAAAGAATGGGCGTGCAGCATGAACAGCATAAAAGCCTTCAGCGTCAGCACGTGACAATTGGGTCATACGTGCGGCGATCACTTTAAGACCAGCACCTTCAAAACGGGAATAAATTTGACCGATGACATTTTTGGCAACAGCATCAGGTTTGATAATAGACAGAGTACGTTCAACAGTCATGCTAATTTCTCCAAACGGGGATTGATAAAATAACGACCGCGTATATTAGCAGATTTTACACATTCTGTCGTTAGCTGGCGTTATGCAAAAGATCACATCAGCTTAAAGGCGAGCGAAATTCAAGACGAGGATTAAATGAAGTTTTTTCATGCGATGGTTAAGTGCGCCACGCAACAAATCCCAAAGAAAATGGCCGGCCAACCAGGACTGATGATTATTTGGGCAGGCACGATGGCCCGGATGAGAACAGAGTTCAAAAGTACAACGTTCCGATAAGAAACCGAATCAGAACATAAATTACTTTATATCGTATGAAGTCACTACGCGCTCAAGTCGTTGGGCGCGTAGTGAGTCAGTTATGGATACGAATAAGGTGTAAACTTTCTCGTTATATCGGGCTGAGTTAATTTTACTTCCAGCATGCGCATTTTTTCTTCTAACGCATAGCGCTCTCTTTCAGCAAGTGCAGCTTGCTCAAATTGACTGCTTCTCAATTGTTCAACATTGCGCTGCAATTCACTCACCGTCACTTTCTTTACTGCGCGATGTCTTCGCACCACCGCTTCAGCAGGAGCCATTGATCCCAGTCCAACGCACATCAACAAGACATACAAACTATATTTGTATTTCATCGGTCTCTCCTAAAATTAAGTTCATTGCGGGCAGGTGGAATACAAACCCTTTTCCGAAAATTCAAATCTTGCAAAACTTCCCGGCTTTACACCTAGCTTTTTGGCATCATCCTTCAATTCCCCGATAGAAAAAAGCGGTTGAGTTTTAACCAGGGTAACCGTCGAAGAAGGATGCTCTGACATACCCAGCATGGCGCCTCCCAACGTTACAACAGGCAAATTAAACTCGGAGCTATAAATAATGAGCTGATCACCCACTTTCAGCATAGAAACAGCACCGGCATCAAGATAAACGTTATTTCCTTCAACCCGCACCACTTGTGCAGCAAAGGGCACACAGGACAATACCGCTCGAACATCTTTAGTTGCTATGTCTATCAAACTATTAAGCGCATGACCCGATTCGGTAGAAAAAAACGCACGGCCACCAAAATGCTTTGAAACCCCGCTATCAATGGAATTATCTATCAACGCTTCAAAACTATGCGACGCTAATTTGGCCCCCGTTAATCCATCGTGCATGACAATCTCGACCTTGAACAGTCTTTTTTCCGCGCCAATTATAGACTCAATAAAACCTTCATCAACATGTTTTCCTGCATCCAATATTAAGCCGGACACCACAAATTGAGATCCTGTTTTTTTGGCTATTTGCATAACTATGTCACGTTGCGATGCCTCAGAATTTCTGGGTAAAACACCATTTACATATTGAGCCAAAATACCGCCGGATGTTTCCAGGCGATTTAATATATCTTTGGGTAGTTCACTATAGATATCACGCATATCAGGCCACTGGGCTGTATTTACCGCATCAAACTGGACAAAAGCAACTTTCTTTTTCACAGAATGAATACGACTCATTTTTTCTTGCAGCGACTCATCCAAGACCTCATCTACACTGATAACCACATGATATATTTCACCTGATGCCCATTCTTCCAGAATGGAAAAGCCGGAAATTTTCTGCACGGGTCGTACTTGCTGACTACGTAACACCATATCAGCCGAACTGATATTTTCCGCAGCCATAACGTGCATACCCAACACTAACGAGGCGTGATGCAACGCATCAGACAGTGCCTTTTGCTTTGCCAAACTCAAATCACCCTGCAAAATTTCAGCCACACCCTCTACGCGCACTAGACCCGAGCGCAGTGATTCTGCTTGTGCGACACCCAGTGTCACGCTCACGAATACCACGAACAGGCCGTATTTACATAGATAATTTATGACTGAACACACGCTTTACTCTGAATAATAGAAGTTAGTACCATATGATGCGCCGGGGCCAACTGCCCCTTTGATATTTGATCCAACAATGGCAGTAGGAACAAAATCTCTATATTGCTGAGGAGCTGAATTAAAGAACTTGCTATCCAAAGTCAATTCTACGGTTGTTTCGTAGTTACCATCAGCCATAGGAGTCACGCTAACAACTTGAGCACCACGCAAATAAGCATCGACAAGGACGCGGAAACTATCTATTTGCACCATCGCTCCGGCGACGGTACTATTGCCATTAACTCGCACACCCTGAACCTGCTCTGCCAATGAACGATACGCATCTAGTTTTGAAGCCCGCATTGCCATCAGTCTTTTTTGTCCGGCGGTATAACCTTCGAAAGAACTACTCGAACCATATCCAACCGCTGAGAGTTTAATATCACCATAAGGCGCAGAACGAGTCGGCATTTGTGCTGACTGGGGTGCCTGAACAATCACCTGGGGTGGCGTACAACCCGTCAACAATCCACCCAATAACACAAGGCACAAAACAGGCTTAAAACGACCTGGCAATTTTGCATCAGTTGAAAAATTTCCCGTTTTAATATGATTCATTACACTCTCCCTTAATTTACGTTTCACTTTTATTTAACCTGGCGCAGATTCCCATAACCATAAAATGACAGTGTCAGGAACTTTTTGAATAATTACAGAAATAAACATAATTTGATATAAGAATATTCATATTTTATCTAGGAATTTTCCAATTTTCGATAAAAAAAGCTAAAAATTAACCAAAATTCCCGCTTCAAATTTATTTGCCTGATAATTTGCTGCAATCACGATACCCGGCACACACACTAATACCTCACCACAATACAACAATGGAAAACGATCCCGCTGCCAGGGTGGAACACCGTACTCCTGAAATAAATTTTTTAATGTTCGATTTGGCCCATGCAAAAAAGGGCGTATCACCTCACCGCCCTGTCGAAATCGCACAGTAACAGGCTCGTCCTGCAATGAGGATAGACTCATCCCTTCCCCCACGCTTGAAGTAAAAGTCAGGATCACCGCCAATGCCGGCCAGTTGAGACTTTTTTCACCCCGCCAGAGCCACACAAAATGACGATCAAACGCTACAAAATCACGTAGAACATAAATTCCACCCTGATAACGGCGCACCTGCCAACCCTTTGCAAAACGAATGCACAGCATTGCATCCTGGCGTGCGCCACAAAGTTGCTTAAGCATATCGTCCAACTGCACCGTTTGCGGCATAGGCGCCCCCTGTTGATCAAGGTAGTAGCGCAATAAATTTTTACGGCGCGATAACGCAAGCACCTGAAGGCGTGCAACAGTAAGAATGAAGTCCCGACCTAACACCCCTGCCGTTTCGCCAGCAAATACATCCTGTGCATCCAAACGGGCTAAATCATCGAGCAATGCACTCGCTTCGGCAAAATGCTGCGTACTCCGTACCATCGTATCCCGATAAGCAGGAAACTTTTCGCTCAATAAAGGTAATAGTTGATGACGCAGAAAATTGCGCGGGTAGCTGTCATCTGCATTGCTTTCGTCTTCTATCCATTGCAAATTATTTTCACGCGCACAGGCTAAAATTTCCTGGCGTGTTATCGACAACAACGGACGAACAAGCTGATACCCTGCAGCAAGAACGGCTGACAACTCAGGCATGGCGCACGCTCCTTTTACTCCTGAACCACGGAGTAACTGTAACAACAGGGTTTCTACCTGATCATCCGCATGATGCGCTAACGCAACAAATTCACCGTGCTGCCGGGCAAAGACCTCATTACGTAGTTTTCGCGCGGCCGCCTCTAAACCCAGCGCGCGCAACGGGGTAATATCGACCCGAACAATACGAATGGGAATGCCTAGTTTTTTACAAAGCCCGGCACAAAAATCAGCCCAGTGATCTGCATTCGGACTAATACCATGATGGACATGCAGCGCTGACAAGACCCAGGAATAACGGGGGGATAACTGACTTAACAGATACAACAGAACCACTGAGTCCACACCGCCACTCAACCCGATCAAAATAGCGCTTCCTGGCGGCACAAGCGAAACAAGATTTGCCTCTATCCGGCCGGCAAGCTCTAACATAGTCACGCGATTTTTTGCTATAGCTCAACTTCCTTGAATTTACCGTAACTCATCAAGCGATTGAAGCGATCACGCAATAAATCATTCGTTGATTTTTTCTGTGCTGCTTTCAATGCATCCTGCAACGCTTTTTTAACGTTTTGCATTAACAATGGATAATTACGATGCGCGCCCCCCAAAGGTTCCGTGATAATTTTATCGACAATACCGAGTGATTTTAAACGCGTCGCGGTAATCCCCAAAATTTCTGCCGCATCCTCAGCCTTATCAGCACTCTTCCATAAAATAGACGCACAACCCTCAGGGGAAATAACCGAATAAGTACTATATTGCAGCATCAGCAACGCATCACCAACCGCAATCGCCAAGGCTCCGCCCGAACCGCCTTCACCAATCACCGTACAGATAACCGGCACACGCAACTCACTCATTTCATATAAGTTTCGGCCTATCGCCTCGGACTGGCCACGCTCTTCTGCATTGACACCGGGGTACGCACCCGGGGTATCAATAAAAGTCATAATAGGAATGCCAAATTTTTCGGCCAGACGCATCAAACGCATGGCTTTACGATAACCTTCAGGACGCGGCATACCAAAGTTACGAGCGATTTTTTCCTTGGTGTCCCGCCCCTTTTGATGGCCAATAACCATGACACTCTGACCGTTGAAACGCGCCAGACCACCGATAATAGCGCGATCATCTGCGAAATTACGATCACCGTGTAATTCTTCAAAGTCTGTAAATAAATGCTCTATATAATCCAGTGTATAGGGTCTTTGCGGATGACGTGATACCTTGGATATTTGCCAGGAAGTCAGCTTCGCATAAATATCTTTAGTGAGCATTTCGCTTTTCTGCGATAACTGTGAAATTTCATCGGCAATGTCTAGCGCAGCCGTGTCATCGTGTACGTTACGCAATTGCTCGATCTTGTCTTCCAACTCGGCGATGGGAGTTTCAAAATCCAAAAATGTAATTTTCATATTTAATCCTGGCTATGAGCTGGCGGCTGAAAGCTGATAGCTCCGCTAAGGGTAGGCTAGGAGCGATGCGCTACTCGCTGTTGAGTAAAATTCTTCCGGCGTAAACACAACCGACTGTGATGCGATGATACTACAAACCGAAGAAGCGTTTAACACTCACCAACAGTTCGTTATGCTGCGAGGTCTTTTCCTGCTGTCTTGTTTGATTATCCAGATGATGCAATACCTGATTCATTTGCGCCCTCCTTTCAACCAAAATATGCGTAATTTCTTCAGCAAGATTAGGTCTGGCTTGCATAATTCCGGCGAAAGCCTCCTTATCAAGACGATAGCATTCGACATCTGTTTTAGCGATCACTGAGGCTGAGCGTGCCGCCCCCGTCATCATACCCATCTCTCCAAAAAAATCTCCCTCATTCAATACATTTACACTACGTCGCTCGCCGCTGGGTGTTTCCAGAAAAACTTCCGCCTCACCGCTAATGATGATGTACAACCAGTGTGCGATTGCCCCCTGCTGGGAAATAAGATTGCCCTGGGAAAACTGCGCATATTTCAATCTTTCGGCTAATACCAGCAATTCGGCTTCAGAAATATTTTCAAACAATTCAACCTGTTTTAGCGTTTTGACGCGCTGATGCGCTTCATGCTGATGGACAACACCCTGGTATTTTTCATTTTCCTTAACGTAGTGAATATTTTGCTTTTCTACCGTTAAGTAAATCCCTGCACGCTCTAATGCAGTATAAACATGCCAGCGCACCATGGCATCCGTTGCATCATCCGCCACTAAATCAGTCAGCCAATACCGCAAAGCATAGCGTGCTACGCCCTTGTCAATTTCCATTAAGACACAACTGGGTTGAGGCAATTTGGCGACATTGATTATTTCTGCTTGAACGATCGTTTTCTCGACCGCATCAATCACTTTACGGGGTGTTGTCTCAAGTTCAACATCAAACCAAATCCAGCGACGCAATTGCACAGGCTCACCGATACGCCGTCCTAACACGGTGAACTTATTTTTCATTAACTGACTGTTAGGAAATACCACGGTTTCCCAATTACGTGTTTCAACCAGCGTCGAACGCCAACGTATATCGACGACTCTACCTGTAACGTCATCCACCTTGATCCAATCGCCGATATCAACCGAGTTATCTAGCTGCAAAGCCAAGCCGCCGAGCACGTTACCCAAAGTGTCCTGCATGGCAAAAGCAACGACTGCGGTAATCATGGCCGAGGTTGCAACCAGACTGCCCAGATCCATTCCCGCATATCGCAATCGCACTAAACCCCAGGCAAGGTAGGCGATAATGACAAAAATATCTTCGGCAATACTCGGCGGTTTCAGCCTGGCTATCGGCAATAAAATACGAAATACCAATTGTCCCCATAATCGAATAAGGGCAATTCCCATACCGATAAAAGCGGCTTCCCGCACGACCGCAGCAAAAGAAAATTGCAAGGCATAGACCAAACCACTCAAAAGAGCGAACGCCTGACAGATCAAAAATAAAATTAGTGTATTGAAGACACGATTACGATCGTCTTTCAGATAGGTATATAGAAAAAAAGACATTCCAAGCGCGGATAAAAATACTAATAGCGCTTCCTCGTGCCAAAAGTAAGCGCTCGCCTTATGCCATAATTCCATAATCACCTCTATTTATTCGATACTTAGGAATAGTTCGCAAGATTTTTAGGTCGCCGCCATACGGCAAGACAGTCTGCCCGGGATAAATTTAGCTGTTTTGGATGTTCACCACCCAAAATATCGATTTGCAACTGCTGTATCTTTCCGCGACACAAGGCTTTCCATAATGGTTGCGCATAACCTGTTTCAAACTCCTGTAAAGCATCTCGCCAGGCAGACAGATTTCCGGCTTGTAATGCAGCACGCAAGCCTGTCCAAACTAACAAGTCAGCCTCTTCCTGCCACGCGGGTAACCACTTTGAACAGGGTAGTTTCGCGCCTGCAGCAAGGATTTCAACCAACACTTCATTCGAGCATACATAATTAAATTGATTGATAACGGGAATACCGGATACGCCATTTCCCCAGAACCAGAGACTATTGACGGTCAATTCTCCACGCGCCTCCCGATTCTCGTTAACAGGATGAGAGTACAACAACATTTGAATTTCGTTAAAACGCTGATGCCAAAAACGCGCTTCCAATCCTTTGGGAAGATTGCCATGAATATTATTTCCCGATGCCTGAGACAAGGAAACCGTTGTAATATCAGGCTGTTTGTAAAGCTTCACATACCAGCGCTGCGGGTGAGGCGCAAAAAACATCATTCCTTCATTTTGAAAATGGGCATTCAAACTAAGGCAAAACTGCTGCGTTTCCTCTGGAGAAATTGTTATATCTGGCAACAAGACCACTTGTTCACGTTGCAAGCGTACATGCACAGGATCAGCCCGCATCCAGATACCTTCCTCCAAACCGTCAAACGAGGCACAAACAGGGGCAACACCCACATCACCGGACAGACCGAAGAGACGGCATAAAGCCTCATCAAGAGACATTGCGGTGATCGCAGTGCCCTCTTTGCTACGAGCCAAAATTTTTTCCAGTGCCGGCAGATGCAATCCCGCGCACACCTCAGAGGCAACGTCTTTAGGCAGGAATAAATCAGCAATAAGAAGGTGAACTTTTTTCATAGCCGGAGTTTAACTGAAAAACGACCGCCGCCCCCTATTAGCAAGTCTGAATACTAAGCATGAATTTATAATACAGACGTTCTGGATAAGGAATTGACGCCCAAAACCGTACAAACCGGCTGAAATTTTTCGTGGCTCAAAAAACACTATTAAGCCGACTATTGAGTTCGCATCGCGCTAAAAAACTGCCCGTCAATCGGACAACCTGATTCTTTCCGAATAACAACGTCGGCTTGTTCACAAATCACAAATCCAGCCTTATTCAAGCGGCTAACCAGATAGTCAGAATGATGACTATATCTGCCACTGATATTCAACTTGAGCGTAATACTGACATCCCCTGACAGCTTTTCCGTACTGAATATAAATCGACCGCCAACCTTAAGATGTTGATAAATATTCTTAAAAACCTCTTCCAACCGACCAAAATAAATAAATGTGTCCATACAGACAATTAAATCATACTGAAAAGTACAGGCACGTAAAAAACTCAAAATATCGGTTGCGTGCAATTGATGATAGCACTGCTTTTGCGCTGCTTGCGACAACATGGCCACACTTAAATCAACGCCAATTAAAGTATGTGCATAAGAATGAAGTACGACACCAATAAGACCTGTACCACAGCCCAAATCAAGAACACTCAGGCTGTGACGAGGAACATCAATCTCCTCCAGAAAAGCCTGCACCCGGTCCGGACCGCAATAGTTCAACCGACCCAGAACCGAATCAAAACTGCCAGCGAACTGGTCAAATGTTTGTTCAATATACTGGGATGTGCATTGTTCAGGAATTTTCTGTCCCTGATAAGCGGCTAACAGATGAATGGCGACAGGATGGCCAGGCTCGATTGCCAGCCAGTTTTCAAATACGCTAATCGCATCGTTTATGCGTCCTAATTCATAATAGGCCTGCCCCAAAAGAATTTTTGAATTGCCGTGCTGAGGATCTAAGATTATGCCACGATAATTAAGCTGTTTAGATTCTTCAAAACGCGCCTGCTTCAAACATAAGGCCGCCAGTAAATAATATGCATCCGGGCAATTAGGATCAATATTGATTGCCACATTAAAGCATTGCTCGGCACGTAGCCCTTCGTTATTTAATTCAAATGAGACACCCAGATTAGTCCAGTAGAAATACCGGTCTGCGTCTATCGCGATGGCACAGCTAAATGCGTCTATCGCAGCGGTAATTTGTCCTTGTCTGGACAGTACAATAGCTAGATTAAAATGCCATACAGAATGACTGCCATCCAAGGTGATAGCCGTTGTCAGCAACACCTGCGCCTCCGCAAGTCTATTTGTTTGTTGCAACAAAAAACCCAGATAGTGCTTAATCTCCGGGTCATCAGGAAAACGATAAATCAAATCTCTGTAAAGCGCTTCGGCTGCAACCAACTCACCCTTAAGATGTTTATCAAACGCCGCAGAAAACACGTCTTTCTTCTCAGCCAAAAAATTTAACACGACCTGAAACCCTTGCATTTATTTTAAGTTCATATGACTACATCGCATGAAGTTGCAGCATTAACCCTTCCTGAACCACACTTATATTGGCGACATCAACTTGCATACCCAGCACTACAAGTTCATCTGTTTTAAAACGATATATAGGGTGACTCGATGCGTAATCTTTCAGAATGCGATTCACTTCGGCTCGCAAAATCTCGGTGTAACGGTTGCCCTGCTGCTTTACCCTAAGTGTATCGACCTTTACGTCTTGCAAGAATACCGCCCGCTGACTGGAATCATAATGCAGCATACTGCTGGATGCGAAATCGCCATCGATATCAATCAAGGCGACATGAGCAATGAAGTGTCCACTTAACGCCAGGCGATTTTGTTGCGAATTCAGTGTTAATTGAGGCTGATCTATTGTGAGCCCCAACAAGCCGCCGCCCTTTTCCCAGTGCAATGGAAACTGTTTTTGCATCGTACCGGTTAATTGATCTTTTGGAATCAAATGTTGTTTGGGAATGATTGCTGCGCATGAAATTAAGGCAAACAGGCAGACTGTGATGCCTGATAATCTTTGAAATAATTTATTCATGCGCCAGCACACTAATCGTTACATCACCAAGCGTCACAAATGATCCTGCGCGTATCTTGGCCGTTTTTCTCAACTCAATCTCACCGTCAACAGATACAACACCCTCCGCCACCAATACTTTACCCGCGCCCCCGCTATCACATAACCCCGACATTTTAAGTAATTGGTTAAGCTCGACATATTCGCCGTTCAAATGAAACTCTTGCATAAAAATCTCCTGATTTATTGACAATATTAACACGACACAATAAGTGCAGCCCTTTCTGCGACAACGCTGGCAGCAACATAATTGAGGGTATCTGCTGATAAATCCACCAGCCTAACGCTACGCGCCGAGGGTAAATTCACATAATGTTTCGAGGTAGCACGCAGATAACTCGGATCATAATGTAAGGAGAGTAACTCACCGACTAACATAGAAAAATTACCCGCCTGTATCAATTCAATCCAGCACTGTAGTTGTTTTTCACCGTGAAAACGGTGCAACGCCTGCAGGTGAGCAATAAGTAACGGCGGATTATCGATGTAGTGTGGATAATCTTCCTGTAATCCAGCAATACGCGAGACCATCGGCGTTTCAATTAGTAAACATGACCCCAAATGCATGGCGCGAACGAGTGCGGGAGGCAAAGTCAGCTGACCAATTTTATTACTCTCAGCTTCCACATAAACAGGATAGGAGGGATCCATTTTCTGCAATGCAAGCAGCAGCTCACTGTCAAAATATTTCTGACCAGGCTGATCCTTTCCCGGTAAGCGACCCCAAATAGAACCCCGGTGTTGCGCTAACTTTTCCAAATCCAGAACCTGCTGACCTTGGGCTGCCAGCACATGAAGCAAGCGGCTCTTACCCGAACCTGTCGGACCGCATACCACTTGAAAACCAAGCGTAGCTGGCAGGATCTCGAGTTGCGCAAGTACGTTGCGCCTATACGTCTTATACCCCCCCTCAAGCTTATGTGCTGCCCAACCCACTTGCGCCAGAATAATACACATCGCGCCACTGCGTTGTCCCCCTCGCCAACAATAGATAAGCGGACGCCAGGATTTAGGGCGATCATAAAAACGCACTTGCAAGTGATGAGCGATATTTATTGCCGCCATCGCCGCACCCACTTTACGAGCTTCAAAGGGAGAAACCTGTTTATACAATGTACCGACGATGATGCGTTCTTCATCAGAGAATACCGGGCAATTTATCGCCCCGGGCAGATGATCTTCGGCAAACTCAGAGGGAGTACGTACATCAATAATATCGTCAAACTCGGCCAGCTGTGATAGGTTTGCGGTTCTGAACAGCATATAAATGAGAAACCCATGTCGGAAATAAAAATTAAGCTTACCGAATTATCGCACGGTGGTGGCTGCGGCTGTAAAATTGCCCCGGCTTTATTACAAAAAATTTTAGGGGATATCAAGGAAAAACTTCCCTACCCTGATCTTCTGGTCGGTCTTGACACCTGTGATGATGCGGCTGTGTACCGCTTAAATGATAGTCAGGCTATCATTGCCACGACCGATTTTTTCATGCCTATCGTTGATGATCCCTTTGATTTTGGCCGCATCGCCGCCACTAACGCTTTATCCGATGTATATGCAATGGGAGGGACGCCGATTATGGCTTTAGCCATTGTGGGTATGCCCATCAATAAACTGCCCATTGCAGCGATACGCGCCATTTTACAAGGCGGTGAATCTGTCTGTCGCACAGCAGGAATTCCCCTTGCCGGCGGACATTCCATCGATTCTCCCGAACCCATCTATGGTTTGGTCGCCATCGGCATCGTACACCCGGACAGACTCAAAAAAAATAGTGCGGCAATATCAGGCGATGTACTGATACTGGGGAAAGGTTTAGGTGTGGGTATTTTGGCTGCCGCATTGAAAAAAGGCGCACTGTCAACAGCAGGATATGCGCAACTCATCGCGAATACCACTCAACTTAATACCGTCGGCACAACACTTTCAACAATCAATGCCGTCCATGCACTAACCGACGTGACCGGATTCGGCCTGCTCGGGCACTTACTGGAAATGTGCCGGGGCGCTAATTTAACGGGAGAATTGATATTCAAAAACATTCCTGTTTTGTCCGAGGCGTTACCATTGGCAGAACAAGGTTATGGTCCGGGCGCGATTGAACGCAACATGGAAAGCTATGGTTGCGATGTACAATTTTCAGCTGAACTAACAGACTGGCAACGCCGACTATTAGCAGATGCACAAACCAGTGGCGGTTTATTAGTTTCTGTGGCACCAGAAGGCGTGGATGAGGTGTTGCGCTGTTTTCACGCAGCGGGATTTGAACAGGCGACTGTTATCGGCGAGATGAAACCGGGGAATGCACGCGTAGTCGTCAATTAGCCTGAGAAAACCGGGAAACACTGCGAACCACATGCTGGTTGCGATGATACACATTGACACCAGAACGAACGTTCTTTATATTACACAACACGTTCGTTCTCAAGCAAATAATCATGGGTGATAACAAAGACACCGAATATCTCAGCCGGCTTCAAGATTACTACGCCAACTGGAAAAACATACCTTCTTACGCACGCCTGTGTGAGGTGTTCGGGATAGCTTCAAAATCCTGGGTGAAAACCATATTAACCCGATTAGAAGAGGCCTATTTAATCGAGCGCACACCGGATGGCACATGGGTTCCCACACGAAAGTTTTTCGAACGCTCTTTAGCACAAGCAACTATTCAGGCCGGGATGCCGGTTGCCGTGACACAAGCGCAAGCCGATTTCTTCGTCATTGATGAAATGTTAATCGATACACCCTCGAAAACTACCCTGATCACCGTCAAAGGAGATTCGATGATAGATGCAGGCATACATGAAGGTGACGTGGCCATCGTAGAAAAACGACTGACGGCAAATATCGGCGACATTGTCGTCGCGATCGTAGATGATGAATTTACCCTCAAAACACTAGGTCGCGAAAAAGGGGCCTTTATTCTTTGCCCGGCCAATTCTGCCTATCCCATCATCCGTCCGCAAGGGACCCTGGAAATATTTGGGGTGCTGACAGGTCTGGTTCGAAAATACAGGGTTTAACTTAAAAACCTCAGTTCGATCCGCAGATTTTCAAGCAATTACAGCCATTGGTACTTTCACCTGATGGTTTGCCACAGGCCTTCTTATAAGCCTCTGTTTTAATGGGTTTTAATGGGTTTTAATGGGTTTTAATGGGTTTTAATGGGTTTTAATCTGTGCAATCTGCGGATAAATTTTTTTAATAGGTTTAACTGTAGCGACTTTAAAATTCACTCAAAAAATTACCCGAACAAAAACACGTCCGGGTAATTTTTTAATACAGAATGAAAAAAATTAAGCGCGTTTCTTGAACTCGTTGGTACGCGTGTCGATCTCGATTTTATCGCCGATTTCAACAAATGCCGCAACAGGCAATTCAAAACCACCATTAATTTTTGCCGGCTTCATAACCTTACCCGAGGTATCGCCACGAACAGCGGGTTCTGTGTAGATCACTTCACGCACAATCGTGTTAGGCAACTCAACTGAAATCGCCTTGTCGTTGTAAAATACCACTTCACACGGCATACCATCTTCAACATAGTTAAGCGCATCTCCCATGCATTCAACTTCAATTTCGTACTGGTTGTAATCTTCATCCATAAAGACATACATAGGCTCAGCAAAGTATGAATAGGTTACTTCTTTGCGATCCAGAATAACCTGATCGAATTTATCGTCTGCGGCGAATACCGTTTCCTTGGCTGATTCAGTCAGCAAATTCTTCATTTTCATCTTGACGACTGAACCGTTACGGCCTGAACGGCTGTATTCAGCCTTCAAAATAACCATGGGATCCGCACCCACCATAATGACGTTACCGGCGCGTAATTCTTGTGCTGTTTTCATGTTCACTGCTCTTCAATTTCGAAGGCGCGAATTCTACCGATTTCCTGAAAAAAATCCAGCAAATTCAATGCCAGGGTATTTTTAGACAATTCCAGCGCCCAAGATGTGGCATGTTCATTCCATTCTTCCCGTACCGTGAGAGTTGAGAGCCATGCGGTACAAACTGAACTTTCCACATTCGCCCCCCCCGACTCACCATTCCATATGCGCCATAAATCGTGCATTGCCTGTACAACCGGCAAACTGAGCCTCCTACCATACAAGTCCAAAAACGCCTGCAATTTATCCCGGTGAACGGCATCATGTTGCGGATAAATTTGCCAAACAAAGGGTTTGCCTGCCCACTGCGCCCGTACACAGGAGTCTTCACCGCGCACGAAGTTAATATCACACGCCCAAAGTAACTCGTCATAACGTTCCTGCTCAACAAAAGACAAAACAACCACCTCAAGATTACCGCGCAAGTAATGTCGAACCCCGGAACTTAATCCGGTGCAATTACCAAAGTAATGCAACACTTGAGGCAAAATTCGCCCTTCAGGCACTAAGCACAAAATCGGCTGACAGCCATGCACCCAGACGTCGAACAAAGCTGACAAGGCCTCATTTTCATAGGCGAACATGGAAATTTTCAAGGTGCGGGCATCCGGAGTTTTAATACCTAGCGATTTCCAATAATTCGCTTGTTGCACGGTATCTGATTGAAATTCATCTCGTCTTGCCAGCAAATCATGCTCCAGCAATAATCCACCCGTCCGCCTGGTAAAACCGGGAAAGAAAAAATAACGTGTCAGCGGTGGTTTTGGCGATGGTAACTTATGACAACCTTCAATCCAGGCTTCAGCAGACAGATACTCCAGATTTACCCAGACAGGCTCCTTATCTCGCGCCGCCATCGCTGCAAGATAAACATCCGGCATATTGCACGCAAAGGCTTCAATAACAAAATCGGCAGCGCATACCCCCTCGAATGTATCGCACCATAAATGGATCTCAACCCCGCGGTTGCGCTGAACAGTTAGCTTCACATCTGCTTCAGGGCACAGTTTTACAAAGCTTTGCAGGTCATCTACCCATAAGCGCACCTTACAACTAAATTCATTTGCCAGTTGCCGCGCCAGGCGCCAGCTCACACCGACATCCCCATAGTTATCAATGACATTGCAAAAAATATCGCAACGAGGTGAGTTATTCATTATTGCTTAGGTTTTCCATAACCGGCAAATTGACGCTGCGCATCAAAAAATTCCGCTTCTGTTAGTAATACCGGCTCACCAACCGAAAGCGCACGCAAGTAAAGCTCACTCAGATTTTCCACCTCAATGGTGTATTTAAAAGCCTCTGCCAAATCTCCCCCCGCTGCGATCATGCCGTGATTCGCGAGCAAACAGGCTTTACGGTCTTTCATCGCAAGCAGGGCATTATCAGACAAGGCTTGCGTGCCGAAAGTCGCATAGCGAGCGCAACGCAAACTATTGCCCCCCAGCAAAGCCAGCATGTAATGAAAAGGCGGAATGTCACGCCGCAAACAGGCTAAACTGGTCGCTGCATTTGAATGAGTATGAACAATGGCGCCAAATTCGGGTCGCTCATGGTAGATGTCGCGGTGAAACAACCACTCGCTTGACGGTTGCCACCGCCCCGTTGCCTGCCCGGACAAATGCACGAACACAATGTCGTCGATACTCAAACCTTCTGCGCCAAAACCGGAGGGCGTAATCAAAAACCCCTCACCGTAACGCACACTAAAATTTCCCGATGTCCCGTGGCTCAAGCCTTGGGCATCCAGTTGCTTCGTAATGCGAACCAACTCGGCGCGCAGATTTTGTTCATTCATTTTCCCACTCCCCCAGTCCCTCTCCCGCTTCCGGGCGAGGGGTGTCAGACAATGCTGATCGTATGGCTTCCACATTTACAGCCACCAAACCACGCTCTGTGATCAAACCCGTCACCAGACGCGCCGGCGTCACATCAAAACCGTAATTAGCGGCAGGCGAACCCGTCGGCGTTAGTTGAACGCGACGAATCTGTCCGTCATCACAAAGCCCGGAAAGGTGTGTGACTTCTTCCTCACCGCGCTCCTCGATGGGAATTTCCTTAACCCCATCCTGCAAGGTCCAGTCCAGCGTCGAAACCGGCATCGCCACATAAAAAGGCACACCATTGTCGAACGCGGCCAATGCCTTGAGATAAGTACCTATCTTGTTGCAGACATCGCCGGTTGCGGTAACCCGGTCTGTTCCAACAATCGCGATATCCACCAAACCATGCTGCATCAGATGTCCACCCGCGTTGTCCACAATCACGGTGTGTAACACGCCCTGCTGCGCCAACTCCCAGGCGGTCAGACTCGCCCCCTGATTGCGCGGGCGGGTTTCATCCACCCAGACATGCACGGGAATTCCAGCCGCCTGCGCCGCATAGACGGGCGCTAACGCCGTTCCCCAATCGACCGTCGCCAGCCACCCCGCGTTGCAATGCGTCAATATATTGACCGTTTTCCCCGTCTTCTGATGAAATTCGCGGATAATCTCCAGACCGCATTGCCCGATCGCGGCATTGATCGCCACGTCCTGATCCGCCATCCTTCCTGCCTCATCCCATGCCGCTCGACCGCGCTCTGTAGCCGTCAGTGGCAACAAAAATTCACGCATGTGCTCCACCGCCCAACGCAGATTCACCGCCGTGGGTCTGGCCTTAACTAGCATATCGCAGCTCGCTTTCAGTGCCGCATCCGATGCATGATGTTTCATAGACAGGGCAATGCCATAAGCCGCCGTCACGCCTATCAGCGGTGCACCGCGCACCTGCATGGATCGTATTGCCTGTTCCGCATCACGCATGGTTTCAAGACGAACAGTGATAAACTCGTGCGGCAAACGGGTCTGGTCGATGATTTCAAGCGCCCCATCAGAAGTCGTCCAGATGGTGCGAGAAGGTGCTCCATTAATTTTCATCTTAAAAATCCTAACTCAAGAACTTGTGGTTGCAGCTTGTCGCTCAAAGTTTTCTAGGCTGTTTCAAACGGAGTAAAGCCAACGAATGCGTTATCACAACTGGCGTTGCGAGCTTTAAAGGCATTGCGGATATGATAAGCCCACATCGATATCGGCGAAATACGCCTGCCATAAAACACGTCAGGCATCGAAAACGGCGAGTGCTTCAGCTGACAAAAATCCCCCTTCCGTTTCACTCCTCCCCCTTTTACTAAGGGTGAGTTCGGGTAATCCCGCCAAATATTGCACCATGAAGTCGGATTCAAAACGATACGGCGTGCCGACTTCCGCTTCCGTGAAGGGGATTGCTGGAGTTGCGTGTATAGGGTCATGACGTAATTAGTTTCATGCTAAAAAATAATGATCATTCTTCACCTGGCTAGTCACCAGCAAATTCACACAGCGCAAAAACTTTCTGCCCCATTGCTTCCAGACGCGCACGCCCCCCCACATCCGGCAAATCGATCACAAAACAACACTCAACCACAACGCCCCCCATTTCTTCGATGAGTTTCACTGCGGCTTCTGCCGTACCGCCGGTCGCAATCAGATCATCCACCAGCAGTACACGATCACCTTTTTCAATCGCATCGACATGAATCTCGATTCTGTCGCTGCCGTATTCAAGCGCATAATCACGACCCAGCGTTTCGGCGGGTAATTTTCCTTGTTTACGAATAGGCACAAAACCCAGATTTAACTCGTAAGCAACAGGTGTACCGACAATGAATCCCCGAGATTCGATCCCGACGATCTTGTCTATTTTTACATCGCCATAACGCGCAACGATTTGGCCGACCATTGCTCTCAACCCGATCGAGTCTTTAAGCAAAGTCGTAATATCGCGAAACATAATGCCCTGATGAGGGTAGTGAGGAACCGTACGAATGAGAGATTTGAGCATAATAATAATTTTAGGATTTAGAATTTAGTAGACGTCCTGCAACCGCAGACAATTTTTCAAGCATAGCGGCATCACGGGCTTCAGGCGCGGTCAAAATTGCATATTGCAAAGCACTGCGACAAGCGCAATTATCAGCACAGGCATCAGCATGAACAGGCTGTGCGACTTCCTTAACCAAAGCGCGTGCCTTATCAGCATTCGCCAACAAGACTTTAACAATCGCATCCACCGTAACATTGTCATGATCCGGATGCCAGCAATCAAAATCCGTCACCATCGCCACCGTGGCGTAACAAATTTCTGCCTCACGGGCAAGTTTCGCTTCAGGCATATTGGTCATACCTATCACATCGCATTGCCAGGAACGGTATAGTTCAGATTCGGCAAGACTTGAAAATTGCATCCCTTCCATTGCCAGATATGTTCCTCCACGAGAAACCGGGATGGCCAACTGTTTGGCTGCTAAAAACAGATGATGGCCTAAACGGTTACATACCGGATGCGCCATCGAAACATGGGCCACCAACCCCGTGCCGAAGAAGCTTTTCTCACGTGCAAACGTGCGGTCTATAAATTGATCGACGATTACAAACGTTCCCGGAGGCAAATCTTCACGCAATGAACCCACAGCACTAACCGAAATAATATCGGTCACACCGAGGCGTTTCATGGCATCGATATTGGCACGGAAATTAATATCAGACGGCGAGATGCGATGCCCCCTCCCGTGTCGTGGCAAAAATGCAATAGGCTGCCCCGCCAATTCGGCGAGTAAAATTTCATCTGAAGGCTCACCAAAAGAGGAGGCGACCTTAACCCAGCGGGGGTTTTCCAATCCTTCGATATCATACACGCCGCTACCACCGATAATACCTAACATAATTTATCCTTTAAATCCGAACAGGCACACGTGCAGTAACCGCACACATCAAATCATAACTAATGGTTTTTGCTGATGCCGCCACAGTTTCAATCGGCAAGTCGCCACCCCAAAGTGTAACCGTACTCCCCTCACCCGCTTGAGGCAAATGGGTTAAATCCACACATAACATATCCATAGAAACGCGTCCCAGCAACTGTGTTTTCTGACCATCCACGTTCAACTGCGTGCCTGTAGGTGCATGACGAGGATAACCATCGGCATAACCGCAGGCCACCACACCGATCCGCATCGCTCTATCCGCACGGAATTGCCCTGCATAACCCACTTCATCCCCGGCGCTAAGATCTTGCGTCGCAATAATACGACTACTCAAGGTCATTACGGGTTTGAGCCCCAACTGCCGGGCACTGGTATCTGCAAAAGGTGATGCACCATACAACATGATGCCGGGACGCACCCAATCTCCATGTGTGGCTGGATAACGCAACAAGGCAGCAGAATTCGCCATACTGCGGGCAATCCGATATTCAGCCCCAATTTCATTGATAACTTCTAACTGGGATGACACGCCACGCGCTTCATCGGCATGAGAAAAATGACTCATCAATGTGATTTCTCGAATGGCGGGATGACGACGTAACGACTCCATCGCAGCGGAAACCTGAGCCGGTGCAAATCCCAATCGGTGCATACCGCTATTCACCTTAAGCCAAACGTCCAACGTAGCTCGACCGGGATAAGCGTCCAATAATTGTATCTGCCATTGACTGTGTATCACACAACTCAGATTGTATTCAGCAATCAACGCCAAATCCGATTTATCAAAATACCCTTCCAGCAACAATAAGGTCTGGCGATATCCTTGCTCACGCAAACGTACTGCATCCTGAATATCGAGCATCGCAAAGCCATCAGCAGCGGCCAGCGCTTCAGCTACACGCAGCAAACCATGCCCGTAACCATTAGCTTTAATGACCGCCATGATACGAGCGGATGTCACTTGCCGTACCCGGTGTAAATTATTTTCCAGGGCACTTTGATCAATATAAATTTGTATGGGACGAGGCATGAATCTTCAGCTCAACGGGTGGTTAATTTACGTAATGATAGCAGGGGCACTACTTCTATGATATAAAACGAACTGATAAAAAATACTTCCGTTCAATGAATATCGGCTTTTACATCATACTCGCAGCGCAATTCACCTCAGCGCTTGCCGACAATGCGTTGTTGTTCGCCGCGATCGCCCTTCTTAAAGACCTGCACGCCCCTTCCTGGCACACACCCGTGCTGCAGGAAGCCTTTATTTTTTCTTATATCGTATTAGCCCCCTTCGTCGGTGCCTTTGCCGATTCACTGCCTAAAGGGCGGGTGATGTTTGTCAGCAATAACATTAAAATTTTGGGTTGTGTAGCCATGCTGCTTGGCATTAACCCTTTGATTGCTTACGGGCTGGTAGGTTTAGGCGCTGCGGCATACTCACCGGCCAAATACGGCATACTCACCGAATACCTGCCACCCGAAAAACTGGTAATAGCCAATAGCTGGATGGAAGGACTAACCGTACTGGCTATTGTTCTGGGCGCTGTCATCGGCGGCGTATTGATCAGCCCTTCGATGTCCTTGCCCATGCTACAACTCTGGGACATCCCCTTTATTGAAACCGGCATTGATACCTCGCCAAAACTTGCGATTGCCATTATCGTTGCCATCTACTTTACAGCCGCACTCTTCAACTTGTATATCCCGCGTGTCGCGTTGGATCACAAACCCTTAAGCCGCAATCCGATCTTTTTGCTCTCGGAGTTCGGACACAATTTCACCCTGCTTTGGAAAGACCCCTTAGGCCGGGTCTCACTGGCAGTGACCACTTTATTTTGGGGGACGGGCGCGACCTTACGCCTGCTGGTACTGAGTTGGTCTGCTGTAGCACTGCATTATGATATGGCAAGCGCTGCAAAATTGACCGCCTGGGTCGCTATCGGTATTGCTATCGGCTCTATCATGGCAGCCAAATTCGTCAAACTTGAAAATTCGGTGAGAGTATTACCGATCGGTATCGCAATGGGATTGGTTGTCCTGTTCATGATCCCCGTCACCGACAGCAATCTGGCGATACTGCTGTTGATTGTCATAGGTGCCATGGGTGGTTATTTCGTCGTACCCATGAATGCGTTACTACAACATCGAGGTCACCTGTTAATGGGGGCAGGCAGCTCCATCGCCGTACAGAATTTCAATGAAAACTTAAGCATTTTCGCCATGCTGGCGCTTTATGCTGTCATGGAAAAGCTACAACTGAGCATTTACTTTATCATTTTAGTCTTTGGCTTAATGCTCTCCGGCATCATGACTGCGCTCTATCAACGCCATGGCCACGATCAGGATAACGGAAAAATCTAAATCCTGCGCTTATACGCTGTTGATTGATGAATATTATGGCGCTATGTAATTTGGAGTAGGCTCATCAGCCAAAGACACCAGTACTGACAGCTCGGCCTCGGAAAATCCTGCCGCGCGACGTGCAATTAAATTAAAAGGGCCGCGTAGAACAGGTGCGGCATAATGTCGGGCGAGCTGAGCGTAAGTGGCAACAGGGTCAAGATTTCGTTCACGGCACAAATAGCCATACCAGCGATTGCCAATCGCAACATGACCAATTTCGTCCCTCAGGATAATATCCATGATTTCAGCGGCTAGGTCATCCCCCGCCTGCTTTAGTTTGTCCCGCAAGACAGGAACCGCATCCAAACCGCGCGCTTCCATCGTTCTGGGCACGAGCGCCATACGCGCCAGAACATCACCACAGGTCTTATCGACCATTTCCCAAAGACTACTGTGACCTGGAAAATCGCCATACACATAACCTTGTTTTTGCAGATGAACGGACAGCAAAGAAAAATGCAGCGCCTCCTCATCAGCTACGCGCAACCAATCTGCATAATACTCAGGTGGCATATCCGAAAAACGCCAAATAGCATCCAAGGCCAGATTGATAGCATTAAATTCTATGTGTACCAAAGCATGCAATAAGATAGCGCGCCCTTCGTGCGTGACCATGGAACGACGCTTGACTTGCCGGGGTGGCACAAGCTCAGGCTTCTTCGGACGACCGGGAATCAGGAGGGGGGAAAGCAAAACAGCCTGAGTATCAAGACTAAGCTCACCGGATAGCCAGCGTATAGCGAGCTGGCGCACTCCTGTCATTTTCTGCTGCGCATCGCGCATCGCCAGTAAAAACAGCGCAGCTTGCCTTAATTCTGTTGAATTCATCGTTTTATTCCAAACACCCTCAAGCTAATCCAATTTATTGCCCGTTAGCCAGCATTGCCTTTAATCTCGCCAATTTATCCAAACCTTCATTTTTTGTTACAACAGGAACGGCATCTGCGTGCCCTCCCGCAAAAATCAATTCACCCTGAGGCATTTCAGCCATAAATCGACTGGGTTCACACAGAGCCCAATCCTTACCGCGCCGGCGGCGACTGCAATAACTGATCTGCAAACTTCGTTCCGCCCTGGTAATTCCAACATACATCAGGCGACGCTCTTCTTCTATGCCTTTTTCGTCGCTATCCCTAAACGGCAAAATATCCTCTTCGGCTCCGATAATAAATACATGGGGAAATTCCAAACCTTTAGCCGCATGTAAAGTAGACAGTGTCACGGCATCGGGATCTTTATCTTTACCTTCCAGCATATTGATAAGTGCAATAGTTTGCACCATATCAAGCAAACTCTTGTCATCGGCTTCAGATTTACGCTTGAGCCAGCCTATAAAGTCCAGTACATTTTTCCAGCGGGCTTCGGCCTGCCGGGCTTCCTGTCCATCGTACAACCAGGCTTCATAATTAATGGCACGCAGCAATTCATCGAGTAGTTCACCACAAGGATCAGAGTCCGCACGATCTTCCAGACGATTGATAAAACGACAAAATATCATCAATTCTTCGTATTGTCGGGGGGGGAGCAACGGCTCTATTGCCGCATCGAAAGCGGCTTCAAACAAACTGAGGTGATGCGCACCGGCATAACTACCCAGTTTTTCCAGCGTGACATTGCCTATACCGCGCTTGGGCGTTGTAATTGCACGTATAAAAGCGGGATCATCATCCAAATTAGCAATCAGTCTCAAATATGCCGTAATATCCTTAATCTCAGGTTTGTCAAAAAAGGACGTTCCCCCACTGACGGTATAAGGCACCCGTTGAGTGCGCAGTTGCTCTTCAAAAGCGCGAGACAGATAATTACTGCGATATAAAATCGCATAATCAGAAAATTGGGTTTGATGCTCAACCTTGTGCGTAATCAGCTTCATTACAACCGCTTCGGCCTCATGCGCTTCATCTCGCGCCGCATAAATACGGATAAGGTCTCCTATCCCGTGATCACTCCAGAGATTTTTTTCAAACACTTTAGTATTGTGATTGATCAACCCATTCGCAACTTGCAAAATACGCTGTGAAGAACGGTAATTCTGCTCCAGCTTAATAACTCGCAACGCACTATAATCGTTGCGCAAGTTATGCAAATTCTCCACACTCGCACCACGCCAGGCATAGATTGCCTGATCGTCATCCCCAACCGCAGTAAAGGCGGCTCGCTTACCCGCCAATAAGCGGGTTAACTGATATTGGCAATCATTGGTATCTTGATATTCATCAATCAATAAATAGCGCAACTTATTTTGCCAACGCAACAGGGCTTCAGGATGCGCATTAAATAACACCACAGGCAAATGAATCAGATCATCAAAGTCCACGGCTTGATAAGCTCTCAACGTATCCTGATAACGCCGGTAAATCTGAGCATAAGCTTCAAGTTCAGCACTGTCTGCGACAACCAAAGCCTGCTCAGGTGAAATAAACGCCGACTTCCAGTTCGATAACTGCGTCTGTATATCCCGCAACTCCTGCTTATCCCCGGAGTTTGTCAGTTCACTGATAATTTTCCATGTATCACTACTATCAAAAATTGAGAACTGCGGCTTATAACCTAACAAAGTCGCTTCAGATCGTAAGATCGTCATACCCAGAGAATGAAAGGTACTGACCATCAAACCTTTAGCATTTTTACCTTGTAATAGCACACCGACTCGATCGCGCATTTCATTGGCGGCCTTATTGGTAAACGTGATCGCCGCAATATTACGTGCGGCATAGCCACACTCTTCAACCAAATATGCAATTTTGTGCGTAATAACACGTGTCTTACCACTACCCGCACCTGCCAGCACCAGCAACGGGCCATCCAGATACATCGCAGCCTCACGCTGAACGGCATTGAGTTTACTTAACATAAGGCACAACAAAGACGGGCAAAAAAAGACGGGCGTTGTTCATTTTTTCAATAAGCGCTCAAGGGCGGCAAAAGGGTTATGGGTCGCCAGCTTATGATCATCCAAACCGCGACTTCTGCCCTGCTCCTCAAGTAC
The DNA here is from genome assembly GCA_903861075.1 of uncultured Nitrosomonadales bacterium. Classification (GTDB taxonomy): domain Bacteria; phylum Pseudomonadota; class Gammaproteobacteria; order Burkholderiales; family Gallionellaceae; genus Gallionella. The sequence goes on along the minus strand of CAIOSY010000062.1, from coordinate 11,987 downwards.
TCGTGCGTGTTCATTATCATGACAATACAAACATAGCAATTCCCAATTACTGCCATCTACCGGGTTATTTTCGTGATTGTGATCTTTATGATGCACCGTCAATTCGCGCAAACGTACACCTGAAAACTCTCTCGCACAGCGTCCACAAATCCAGGGATACAATTTAAGCGCACGTTCACGATAACCGGCTTCACGTAATGCGCTATTTTGACGTGCTTGAGCAACGACGCGGTCAAGACGTGCGTGATCCGGGCTGGAATTTTTTGGCATAATTTAATTAGGTGTTATCACAATTAACAGCAGAATAACAAAGACGAACAAGGGAAGCGCAAGAATATAACAAAATACCGATTACATCCGAGAAGTACACGTTGTACCTCTCGAACTAAGCGGATTTATTTAAAAATTGTAACCTACAACAAAATTGACTGTCGTTGCAGAATTACGCATCGTCAAAGGACTATTTTTAGCGCTGCTATTTAGCGCCTTAAAAGACACGCCTGCATTGCTAAACCATGATTTTGAATAGCTGTGTGTCCAATGAAGTTTCAGCGCGGCATCCTTAATGCCAGACGTCGCATTGTACGCGGTCAAAACGCCGCCGGAAGCCAGGGATTGGGCAGCAGAAACGCCAAAGTAACTCTGCATATATTTAGAATCGGCCCAATCCAGTTCTAAGCCTGCACGCACTTTATCTGCATCAGACAATGTCAGATCATACCCGCCACCCAGCTCAACACGTGAACCTCGTGAACTGGCTGCGAGACTGGACGTGACATACCACGGTGAAAAGCGTGCATTGACAAACCCGCCTAATTCAGCGGCATATGCCAGATTACCCATTCCATTTAAATGCGTATCCACATTTTCTTTACGGCTCGGCGCCATCGTCAGACGCAGACCATATTGCATATCTTGCACTTCTGAGAAGTTATACCCTATACCACGCGAAGTGCCGGCGAAAAAATGACCATCCTGTACTTCAAATAACGGTACGGCGCGCAAGCGATTGCTTGCCGACCCCTCATAACGAGGCACAGAGGCTATGCCTGCTCCCAGGGTAAATTTCCATGGCACGACAGATGAAGAAACAGGGTTGTCATCTACGCCCTGAATACCGCTACCATCTGCATAAGCAAACTGACTGGCAAGCAACAAAGAGGTAATTAGGCTAATTTTTTTCATTTATTATTTTCAATCTATCCAGATAAAATTAAATTATTTAACGGCACTGTCTATAGTGATACTCAAGCCTTTGCTACCCGGTTTAACCATACCAGCAGAACCTTGCAAATCACCCGGTTGCGCCATGGGCGTACCTGTTTTTGAGATACGTGCTAACACGATTACCTTATCAAACCCGGAGAGTTTTAATTGAGGTTGCATCGCCATACTGTCATCCAATGTAAAGTCCAGCGGTAAATCTTTTACCTGTTTACGTAGTACAGCCAGGGGCATTTTCGGCCCTTCTGCCGCCCGAGCCAGTATGAACACGACATCGGTTGGTGATGTTTGGGCTAATAAAGCCGGGCTCAATGTGACGCGTCCTGTAATCGCAACAGCCGGATTAGCGGTCAGTTTTTCAGGGGCTTTATCGGGTACAGACGCTGTGGACAATTTAGCCAGCTGCTCCTTACCGCCTTTTTGCTGAGTCAGATATTCACGCGCCTGATTAATACCGTCATGTATCATCTGAATTTGCGGATAATCCGGCGGCAGTAAACTCACGAGTTTTTGCCAATGGGTGATCGCAGCCGGATAATCGCCCTGTTCCATATCGGAAGAACCTGCCAGTGCTAATGCCGTGGTGTTTTCCGGATCCAAAGCCAGCGCCTTTTTAATAAACTTAGTTGGCTCTCCCAACAAAGACTGATTATTAGCCATTGCCATCGCATCAGCATAATTCGTCCAAATTTGCGACTCATTGGGAACGAGTTTTACCAGTTGTTCATAGGCCCGAATCGCATCAGTATAGCGCTGCAATTCAGTATAGGATCTTGCCAGCATCAGCCATCCATCCGGATTTTCCGGCATTTTTACCAGTTTCGCTTCCAATTCCTGCAAAGCTGCTTCCGAACGCAACACCCCAAAGCCTTCAGCCGCTTCATTTTGCTGTGGCGGCAAGAGCGCTTTTGGATTGCCCAACATGCTGTATAACGCAATACTGGTCAAAGGAATCAGCACAAGTAAAATCAACGCAAGTAATTTTGACGGATGACGAGGTTCGACAACGGGAGAGACGGTTGTTTTAACCTCCTCCAAAAGACGGACTTGAAGTTCACGCCGCCCTTGCTCAAAGGTATCCTGTGACAACAGGCTATTGCTTAAATCCGTTTCAAGTTCACTCGCCTGATCGCGCAAGATTTCCAGATTAGCTGCATCGCGCAACACATCGTTATTGAACGCAGTTCTGCGCAACAACGGCCATAAAACAAAGGGTAAGGCCGCAACCAGCAGCAAGATACCGTATATCCAGAACAAACTCATGCTTTTGGATCCTTCATAGGGTTAGACGCACGGGTTTGCGCACTAACAGTTTCATTAAGCAAACTCGCAACCCGCAGCTCATCGGCTGCGGATAACTCAGCTTCCTGAACAACACTGCTTCGTTTCCGCAACTGATAACCCAAACCTAGCCCCCCCAGCAGTAACAAAACAAAAGGAGCAGCCCAAAGTGGCATAGTTTCCTTGTCAACGGGGGGATCGAACAAAACCGACTTGCCAAAACGTTCAACCAAAAGATCCAGTATCTGCTGGTCTGTCGCGCCTGCCTTCATCTTGTCACGCATGATCTGACGCACATCCTTGGACCAATCTGAATGTGAATTTGAAACAGGTTCACTTTGACAGACCAGACATCGCACTTTTTCGGCTAACAGCATCATACGACGTTCCGTCACCGGATCATCGGCAATATCTGTCGCCACCGCGCCTTGGGCAAACATCGGCAGCAAACACAGCAATCCAATTAAAAAATATCTCATTTAGCTTTTAACTCCGCAACCAGAGGCAGAATTTTTTCCCGCAGATTTTCTGCCGTCACCGCCCCGATCAACTTGTAGGCTATCATGCCCTGTTTGTCGATCACATAGGTTTCCGGCACACCATACACACCGTAATCAAAGCCGACCCGGCCATCCATATCGGCAATCACCAGTGAGTAAGGATCGCCTGCTTTTTTGAGCGTCAACTCACCATCTTCACGCTTATCCTTATAGTCCAAACCAACGATGGGCAGGATATTCTGACTGGCGAGCGCCATCAAGACCGGATGTTCATCCTTACAAGCACCACACCAGGATGCCCAGACATTCAGCAGCCAGACTTTGCCCTGCATATCTTTAGGAGAAAACTGCTGAGCCGGTTCATGTAATAACGGTAAAACAAAGGCTGGTGCGGCCTTACCGACCAGCGGCGAGGGCACTTCGCGTGTATCGCGTCCCAAGCCTTTATATAAAAATACCGACAGAACCAGAAAAATGATAAAAGGTAAAATAAAACGCATCATGATGCAGCTCCTTCTGGTAGAACAGGTACAGATGCCTGAATACTGACAACCGGGGAATCTACCTTGGCAACAGGTTTTTTATGGATGCGGTAACGACGATCTGACACAGCCAAGATACCGCCCAGCGCCATTAAGAAACAGCCAGCCCAAATCCAGTCTATGAAAGGTTTAATGTAAACTCGAACCGCCCATGCGCCATCGGATTCAGGAATGGCTTCACCTAGCGAAACATATAAATCTCTAAACACGCCAGTTTGTATAGCCGCCTCCGTTAATGGCATACCGGAGACATTGTACTGGCGTTTTTCAGGCGTTAACTCACCGACTATTTTGCCATCATGACTGACGGTAACATGACCTACACCCGCAATATAGTTAGGCCCTTCGCTTTCAGTCACGCCATTAAAACGAAACTCGTAACCCCCGGCGGCTACCGTATCACCGACGTTCATACGCACATCACGTTCGGTTTCATAGCCTTTCACCAGGGTCACTCCGACTATGAAAAAAGCAACACCCAAATGGGCTAACTGCATACCGTAATAACTCAGACTCTGCTTACGTATCCGTGTCATTAAGCTGCCCGACCCGGCCAAACGCTGACGCAAACCGACAAAGAGCGTTGCGATGATCCAGAACGCCATCAACAGACCCAATACGATCATTGGAGACCATTTATTGGATTCCAGCGATAAAAACTTACCCATCAACAACGGCAATAGCAAAGCTAATACCAGCGCACTGGCAAACGCCCATTTCACACGCTGCGCCAGATCAGGCACGGCCATTTTTTTCCATCGCGCCAGCGGTCCGAGTCCCATCATAAATACCATAGGCAGCATCAACGGAACGAAAACGGCTTCAAAGTACGGGGGGCCGACCGACAACTTGCCATAACCCAATGCATCCATGAACAGCGGATATAACGTGCCGATAAACACCGAAGCGGACGCGACGGAGAGCAGAACGTTGTTCGAGAGCAGCAATGATTCGCGTGACAACATATCGAACTTCCCGCCCAAGCCGACTTTAGGTGCACGCCAGGCGAACAGTAGCAAGGAGGCTCCGATGACCAGCACCAGAAAACTCAGAATAAAAATACCGCGTTTAGGATCGGCAGCAAACGAATGCACAGAGGTCAGTACGCCGGAACGCACTAAGAAGGTACCCAGCAGACTCAATGAAAATGCCGCAATCGCCAAAAGCACCGTCCAACTTTTAAACGCACCCCGTTTTTCTGTCACGGCCAGTGAATGTATCAAGGCCGTACCCAGCAACCAGGGCATAAATGAAGCATTTTCCACAGGATCCCAGAACCACCATCCACCCCAGCCCAGTTCGTAATACGCCCAACCACTACCCAATCCGATACCGATAGTCATAAACACCCAGGCGACCGTCGTCCAGGGACGTGACCAGCGCGCCCAGGTGGCATCAAGTTTCCCCCCTAACAATGCGGAGATGGCAAATGCATAAGCGACTGAAAATCCAACATACCCCATATAAAGCATGGGCGGATGGATCACTAAACCGGGATCCTGCAACAAGGGATTCAAATCCCTGCCATCGGCGGCGGCAGGCAGTAAACGCTCAAAGGGACTACTGGTAAACAGCATGAATAAAATAAAACCTACCGAAATTAGCCCCATCACACCCAGAACACGTGCGACCATTTCTTCAGGCAAATGACGACTAAAAACCGCAACGGCTGCAGTCCACACCGACAAAAACAAAGCCCACAGCAACAATGAACCTTCATGCCCACCCCAGATGGCGGCAAAACGGTATTGACCGGGCAGTTGAGAGTTGGAATGCTGAGCCACATACAGCACAGAAAAATCGTTGCTCATAAAGGCGTGAGCCAGTGCGGAAAATGCCAGCCCCACAAACAACAACTGGCCGTAAGCCAGAGGACGTGCGAATCCCATAAAGACCTGATTATTGCGCGCGGCACCCAATATCGGCAGCACGCCTAAAACCATCGCTAAACACAGCGCAATGATAAGTGAAAAATGACCTAGTTCTGGAATCATGTACGATCTTTCTGGTTTATTTTATAGCAGGAACGCTAGATATTGCATTGTCCGCGCCAGCCCTTTTCAAGGCATCAGCCGCTTCAGGTGGCATATAGTTTTCATCATGTTTAGCCAGTACTTCAGAGGCGTGCATCACACCATCCGCCTCCATTTTCCCTTGAGCGACCACGCCTTTACCTTCTTTAAACAAATCTGGCAAAATACCCTTGTAGACCACGGGCAATTTTCGCTTAAGATCGGTAATCATAAAATGTACGGTCAGGCCGTCTTTTTCACGCTGTATGCTGCCCTCTTCTACCAGGCCGCCAATACGAAAATTGTGACCCTGAGGCGCTTCATTGTTAAATACCTGCGTCGGTGTAAAGTAAAGGCTGACGTTATCTTTTAGCGCATTGAGTACCAAGCCCACCGCAAGACCCACGGCGATAATGGCAACCACGATATATAAAGCTCTTTTTTGACGCGGTTTCATATTATTCCTCTTCCAATGCTTCACGCATCAGACGCAACTGTTGCAGGGTATTTTTTCGTTTATGTATGACCATTATTATTTCAATCAGGAAAATAATAAAAGCGACCGCGTAAGAGCCTACCCAAATATAGGTAAGCGGATTTTCTCTCATCCAGATATCCAGACCCATTACTTTACCTCCGCCAATTCAGTGATCCATTTGGTATTTTTTTCGCGCTCAAGGATGATACTGCGCACCCGCATCAAGGCAATCGTAATCGCATACAACCAGCAGGCGGCCAACATGGTGAACATCGCTTGTTGCATCGCAACGTGCATTGAAGTTCCCGAATACTTAATGGTCGAACCCTGATGCAAGGTATTCCACCATTTAACCGAAAAATAAATAATAGGTACATTCACTGACCCGACGAGTGCCAATAAGGCAGCAGCACGGTCGGCTCGACGCGGATCATCTATTGATGCGTGCAGGGCGATAAAGCCTAAATATAAAAACAGCAAAATCAATTCAGAGGTCAGTCGCGCATCCCAAACCCACCATGCACCCCACATCGGTTTTCCCCACAAAGCCCCTGTCCACAAGGAAATAAAGGCAAACAAAGCACCGGTCGGTGCAATTGCACTGGCCATCATAGAGGATAAGCGCGTATTGAAAATCAGACCCAGCGCAGCATAAGCCGCCATGATCAGATACAAAAACATCGAAATGATTGAGGATGGTACATGAATGAAGATAATGCGATAAAACTCACCCTGTGTTGCATCGGCCGGCGCGATAACAAAGCCGATATACAGACCGATTGCGAACAAAATTGCCGATGAAACGGCAAACCAGGGAATCAACTTTCCAGCCAAAGGATAAAAAGTAGTAGGTGCTGAATATTTAAACCAGTTAATTGCCATAAACTCACTCCATCGAAATTCTTAATGCCTGTGCCGTAACCCATGGTGTAAACACCAGAGCCAACAGTAACAATGCACCCATCAAAGACAAATGTGCTGACACATTCAAACCCGACGTCACTGCCTGTACCGCACCTGTGCCAAAAATCAACACCGGGATACATAAGGGCAAGACCAGCAAGGACAGCAATACTCCGCCACCACGCAACCCCAGGGTTAATGCCGCGCCAATTGCACCTATCATGCTCAATATCGGCGTCCCGAGTATCAGGGTCAACATCAGCACGCCGATCGCCTCAACCGACATATCAAACTGCAGTCCCAACACAGGCGTCATCAACGCCAGCGGCAGGCCGGATACCATCCAGTGCGCAGCCATCTTACCCAGCACAAGAAGAGACAAAGACTGCGGCGCGAGCAGCATTTGCTCTAGCGTACCATCCAAATAGTCAGCCGAAAATAGCCTGCCTAACGACAACATTGATGCAAGTAAGGCTGCTACCCACAATACGCCGGGCGCCATCTTGCGCAACATATCCATTTCCGGCCCGACACCCAAAGGAAAAAGACTCACAACCATCACGAAAAAGAACAAAGTTGTCAGCACATCTGCACGGCGGCGCATCGCCAGTATCAAGTCTCGACGGACAACCAATATTAACAGGGAAAGCAGGGATAATTTCTTCATGACAAAGACAAACTGGCAATTTCAACACCCGGAACAATCAGCGGTTGATGCGTCGTATAAATGACCATACCTTGCTGCGCCAAATGCTCTCCTATCAATTCCCCCATCAGGGTCACCGCTCCCACATCTAAAGCTGTCAAGGGTTCATCGAGCACCCATAAGGTTGCATGACTCACCAACAGACGCGCTAAAGCAACACGGCGGCGCTGACCTTGAGAGAGCACCTTGGTCGGTAAGCGCTCACGCCCTTTCAAACCCATACGTCTTAAAGCCGCAATCGCATTCAGCTCATTCAGCTCAATACCAGACAAACCCGCAGAAATACGCAGATTTTCCAGCGCACTCAACTCGTCCTTAATCGCGTTTAAATGGCCAAGATAGATCATCCTGGCAAAATAATCTTCATCAAGGTCACGCACATCCTCACCACACCAGGCTATTTTCCCTTCATCAGGCGTGATGAAACCGCATAGCGTACGCAGCAGACTGGTCTTCCCGCTACCATTTTTCCCCTGAATTTGTAGAATTTGCCCGGGGTGAAGCTCAAAGCTTAATCCCGCAAACAAGCGATGATCACCCCGGCTACAAGCAAGATTGCTGATTTCCAGCATGAAAAGAAACCTGAAATTGAACAACTTTGGATTATATACGAATGCATCAGACGATTGCACAGCATTGCTTTATAATCTGACAACTTTTGACCAACCTTAAAGGACGCACATGGGATTTTTGGCCAACAAACGCATCTTGATTACCGGGATGATCAGCACCCGCTCCATTGCCTACGGAATTGCGCAGTCTATGCACAGAGAAGGAGCCTGTCTTGCTTTTACTTATCAGGGAGAACGTGTACGTGAACGCGTACTGGGCCTGGCAAAGGAGTTTGATAGCGATTTGGTATTTCAATGCGATGTCGCAAATGACACTGATATAGACCAACTCTTCATCGATTTAAAACAACACTGGGATGGCTTTGATGGCTTCGTACATGCGATAGCCTTCGCCCCTCGCGAAGCATTAGAAGGTGAATTTCTCGATGGCTTCAGCCGGGAAGCCTTCCGTATGGCGCACGACATCAGCGCCTACAGTTTCCCCGCTATGGCAAAAGCGGCTCTTCCGATGATGGAAGGTCGCCGGGCGGCGATTCTGACCTTGAGTTATCTGGGCGCGGTTCGAACCATGCCACACTATAACGTGATGGGCATGGCCAAGGCCAGCCTTGAAGCTAGCGTGCGATACCTTGCCATGCAACTGGGCAGCAAAGGTATCCGTGCCAATGCGATTTCTGCCGGACCTATACGAACCCTGGCAGCTGCTGGCATCGCTGATTTTGGCAAATTACTCGGTTACAACGAAAAACACGCACCGCTCAAGCGCAATGTTACCGTTGAGGAAGTCGGTAATGCAGCGGCATTTTTATGCAGCGATCTGGCCAGTGGTATCACAGGAGAAATTACTTATGTCGATGGCGGCTTTAACACCACATCACTTGGCAGCACGGAAGAATAACAGAGGGAAACAAGCGTAAGGGGTTGCGACACGCTCCTTGCACTATCGTAAAAAAGCCGCCCGGTTAATAACCGGACGGCTTTTTTGTAGACAACTAACTGATTACATACCGCGAACGTTACGCTTGCGTTCGTTTTCTGTCAAAAAACGTTTACGAACACGAATTGAAACCGGTGTAATTTCAACCAATTCATCGTCGTCGATGAACTCAACGGCTGATTCCAACGTCAGGCGGACAGGCGGGGTTAGACGAACGGCTTCATCGGTGCCGGATGAACGTACGTTGGTCAATTGCTTACCCTTGATTGGATTCACGATCAGATCGTTATCACGACTATGTATACCGATAATCATACCTTCATATAATTTATCGCCGGGAACCACGATCATGCGACCGCGATCTTCCAGTTTCCACAATGCATAAGCAACGGCATCGCCTTGTTCGGATGAAATCAACACGCCGTTACGACGACCTGGCATATCGGCCTTAACCGGTGCGTAGTCATCAAACACGTGAGCCATAATGCCGGTACCGCGAGTCAACGTCATAAATTCAGACTGGAAGCCGATCAGGCCGCGCGCAGGAATACGGTATTCCAGACGCACGCGACCATGGCCATCCGGTTGCATGTCTTGCAAATCGCCACGACGACGACCCAATTCTTCCATGACTGCGCCCTGGTTGGTATCTTCTACGTCCACGGTCAGCATTTCGAACGGTTCACACTTTTCGCCGTTGATTTCACGGTACACAACACGCGGCTTACCAACGCCCATCTCAAAACCTTCACGACGCATATTTTCCAACAGAATCGTCAGATGCAATTCGCCGCGACCTGACAACAGGAATACGTCGGTATTGTCTGTTTCTTCAACACGCAAGGCGACGTTGACCAGCAATTCTTTGTTCAGACGATCACGAATCTGACGGCTCGTGATCATTTTGCCTTCTTGACCGCACAAGGGCGAGGTGTTCACCATCAAATTCATGCTCAAGGTTGGCTCATCTATCTTAGGCAATGGCAATGCTTCAGGGCGGCTTACGTCAGCGATGGTTACGCCGATACCGATTTCATCGATACCATTGATCAGCACGATGTCGCCAGCCATAGCTTCTTCCAGCAATACACGTTCGATACCACGGAAACCCAGAACCTGATTGACGCGTGCCTTCTTGGCAGACTTATCGCCATTCATTACCCTCACTTCCTGGCCTGGACGAATCTTGCCGCGTGTTACGCGACCTACACCGATACGACCCACGAAACTGGAGTAATCCAGCGCAGAGATTTGTAATTGCAAAGGCTCTTCAGTCGCAGACACGCTAGGAGCGGGTACGTTTTCCAAAACCACATCCAACAATGCGAACATATTGTCAGTGACGTTTTCCAGTTCGGTCATTGCATAACCGTTCAATGCAGACGCGTAAACAACCGGAAAATCCAACTGTTCGTCAGTCGCGCCTAACTTGTCGAACAAATCGAAAGTTTGGTCTACAACCCAATCAGGACGTGCGCCTGGACGGTCAACCTTATTTATGACCACGATAGGACGCAGACCCAATGCCAGCGCTTTTTTGGTCACAAAACGGGTCTGAGGCATAGGGCCGTCAACCGCATCAACCAGCAGCAACACACCGTCAACCATACCCAGCACACGCTCAACCTCACCACCGAAGTCGGCGTGACCCGGGGTGTCGACGATATTGATATGCACACCCTTAAATTCTACAGCGCAATTTTTCGCCAGAATGGTAATCCCACGCTCCTTTTCCAGATCGTTATTATCCATAACACGTTCTGCAACGTGTTGATGAGCGGAGAAAGAACCTGCCTGAGACAGCAGTTTATCAACCAGAGTAGTTTTACCGTGATCGACGTGAGCGATAATAGCGATATTGCGAAGTTGGCGTGACATGGATACAGCCTTGCTAAATGTATGGGGGGCGCATTCTACCACATTCACAAAAACAATTTTTATTAATGCCTCACTCTGCCAGCAATTCTAAATTCACAATCCAGCCAGGCTAAAATCAGGGCTGCTCAGGATTTAATCCTCGTTTAACCAAGCGCTTTCATTTTACAAGTGAGAATATTTCTGATTTCTCTGTACATTGCCGCTGCCCGGATGTAAAAAGTCACATGCCATTCAATTTGTATTCCGCATTATCAATACTTCAGCCATTTCTGCGCCTACCCATGCAAGCCTGATTGAACAGGTTCGGTTGGCTTTTGCCGGTCTTCCCGATAGCAGGCGTCCGAGCAACGCGACTCAATTTGAGATGATTGATGCGGGGTTATCAGCCTTTTCTGTTTTCTTCACGCAAAGTCCGTCTTTTCTAGATTGGCAGATCAGAATGCAAGAGACGACCGGCAAGAACAACGCGAGCTCCCTGTTTGGGGTTCACCAGATTCCATCGGCTGCACAAATCCGAAATCTGCTCGATAGCGTACCGCCAGACATTCTATTCCCCCTGATCGTTGATATCGGCAATATGTTGTTTAATATGGGGTATCTCGATAGCTATCGTTCCATAAACAACACCTTATTAATCGCGCTTGACGGTACGGATTTCTTTTCGTCAGAGAATATTTCCTGCGACCACTGCACAAAATCCGTGCTTAAAAATGGCAGCACGCGTTACCGGCATATTGCGGTGACACCGGTTATCGTGGCACCTGGACACAGCAACGTGATTGCGCTGCCGCCCCAGTTTGTCCAACCGCAAGACGGTCACGAGAAACAGGATTGCGAACTGGCCGCCTCCACGCGCTGGTTGAATCAGTGGGGCGCACATTATGCGACACGCGGCATGACGGTGTTGGGCGATGATCTTTACTGCCACCAGCCGTTTTGCCGTCAGGTTTTAGC
>CAIOSY010000061.1 GCA_903861075.1 uncultured Nitrosomonadales bacterium | reverse complement strand
GGCGACAACTAGGTTGACAATTTCCGGTACATAAACTTCGTAAACAGATTGTCATATTTGATTAGGATTCCTCGAGCAGACGAAAGCCCATTGAATAGGTTTGAGATGCAGGATTGCGTCCATGACGTCTGCGGGTTCTGGCCAGATCACGCAGACGCGAGAAGCAGCCGCCGCGTGCGATGCGATATGCACCATTCAGTTGAACCAGATGATCGCTTATGAATTCCCCATGCAAATAAGCGCCATAGACATCGAGCACATATTCCTCTACGTTGCCGGCCATGTCGGAGACACCAAACGGTGAGTTTCCCTCCACAAAGATACCCACCGGCGTGGTCGAGAAAATCCCCGTTTCTACCGTGTTGGCAAAATCGGGCTCAAAATCATTGCCCCAGGGGAATTCAAGCCCTTCAGGGCCTGCTGCGGCATATTCCCATTCGGCTTCACCGGGAAGACGAAAAGCACGACCGGTTTTTTGTGACAACCAGTTTGCATATGCATCGGCAGCCTCTGCGCTGATAGTAAATACCGGATGGTTGGATTTCTCCACTGGATACCGGCGATACTCCCAGCTGGTAGGCAGTTCGGCATATTTACTGTCAAGCAGAAATTCACGGTATTCCGAGTTGGTGACCGGATACTTGGCTATCGCAAAGTTTTTCAACGCGACGATATGTCTGGGACATTCTTTTCGTATCCATTTTTCATCCAGCCCGATATGCTGAAAACGATTCATCACGACACTAATTTCTGATTCGTCCAGTCCGATACTGATGTTCCCGCCCGGGATTGCAATCATTTCCGGTTGCAGTGGTTTGATGCGAGGGTCACCGAGCAGCGCAAGAATATTGCCTGCGACCAGTCGCGTAGCTAATGCAAGCGTTCCATCTTCGACCATCGCCACATATTCCTTAACCTCGCGGCTTAGCAAATCGCGGTAAATCTGAGGCGTAATGTCTTCATAACGGGATGGCATGAAGCAATCAGGCAAACCGAGACGCTCCCTGTCTGTCATAGTGCCACACAGTACGCCTTCGATTATTGGCCAGTGCCAGCTTTTTTTTTCGTTCATTATGTCGTCCTTATTACTTGTGTTTTTGTACTAGATTTCGAAACTGTCCGACGATAGATTCAATGTAATTGGCATAGTCTGGATCAAAACAGATACCGTTCCCGGTAAACACGTTTTCTGCATTTGAAATGCAGAGTTGCCCCGGCATCACCAGACAACCGAGGTAGCCGAAAATTGACCTGGCATCTTGCAGGCCCAGCAAGCCGCCAGTCCAGCCGGTCGTAGCGCTGGCAAGCAGTACCGGCTTATTAAAAAACGGGTTCGCCGGAAAAACCGGATTGCGGATGCGTTGCAGTCGCGACACCCAATCCAGCGTATTTTTCAGGTATGGCGAAACATGCCCGTTGTATTCAGGCGAGCCAATGATCAGACCATCTGCCAGATTGAAACGATGATAGACAGCAGCCACTTCGGCAATGATCTCCTCGTCGCACTCCAAATCCTGATTAAACAAAGGAAGCGTGAATTCATCGGCCGAGAGAATGTCTATCTTGTATTCTTCACCCAATAATTCAGCCAGGTAGTTGAGCAGCAGCCGGTTGTATGAATGCTTTCGCAAGCTGGCTGGGAAAAGCAGTATATTCATCATTCCTTCACGGGGTAAATGCAGCCATTATAAGAAGTGGCCAGAAAACGATCCTGTAGCGGGTCATAGGCAAGTGCGGAAATGCCGGAGGCAGTGGGTCGGGAAAAAGCTAGCCATTGTTTGCAACTTACATCGAAGCCTGCCAGCGTGCCGCCATAGCTGCCTGTCATGATCCTTTTGCCGTCAGCACTGGCTGCGATGCATTTCACGGAATTTCGATGCGGTGTTTCATAGACTTCCCGGGATTGCGGCGTATAAATTTGCAATTTCAGGTCACGCCCTATACTGGCAAACCCTGATGTACCGAGTCTGCAGCAGCCATTGGCAATGCGCTCATGCGCATTTTCCACAATCTCAACAACATCAAGTGTTGCGATACTCTGCCAGGCGACATTGGTGTTGGCGCAGACTGAAAACAGCATCTGGTCATTGGCAGCCAGCCCCTTGACAGCATTCTCATGAATCTTTTGGCTGAACACCAAATGCAGGTGAGGCTCCAGCACGAACACCAGCACCTCTCCTGTATAACTGCCTATTGCCGCGTGCAGTTTTCCGTCACGGTAAAAGGCTACGCCGCAATTTAGAGGCGAATGATGTTCATACAGTATTTGTCCGGTATGTGCATCCAACAGCAATCCCATCTGACCGCCTGTCAGCAGCCAGTCATCTGCGGGCAACAGAAAATTGCACAGACTGCCCATTTCGCTATATTTTTCCCCGTTTTTGAATACGCTACCGGCGTCTCCAACGACATAAACATCCGGACCGATCGTGGCAATGGCATTCAGACTTTTACTCAGCTCAATGCCCGACAGGTCCCAGATGCCATTGCGCCAGTCGAATGTGGCATAACGCGAGCCAAAAGTACCCAGGGCTATTTTTGTATCATCCAGAAAAGTGGCGGCTCTTGCCCAGATCAGAGCGGGTAGCGTCGAACGGGAAATCTCCGTCAATTCTGGGTGGCTATTATTCAGTCTTGAAATCTGCCAGCATGCGATGCTCCGGTCATAGCTGATGGTTACGAGTAGATTGCATGACTCTTTCAGCAGCAACTTCTTGATGCCGGCTTTGTGCGCCGTTATATATCGGGTTTGATCGCCGTCGATAATAGCGAGAAGATGGTGGCTTACGGCGCGGAGCTGGCCCAGAAGCACGG
>CAIOSY010000060.1 GCA_903861075.1 uncultured Nitrosomonadales bacterium | reverse complement strand
TATTGAGCAATTATCCGGATAGCGTCGGGCCGCCGATTCAGGGTATGCAGTTACGTTTGGGTATTCAGGCTGAGCTGCAGGTCAAAGGCCCCGGTGTGATGATGGGTTATTGGCATAATCCGACTGCGACTGCGCAAGCCATAGATAGTGATGTATGGTTTAGTACCGGCGATATTGCGCATATTTCTGATACGGGACATGTGTATATTACCGGTCGACTAAAAGATATTATTGTTATGTCCAATGGTGAAAAAATTCCGCCTACAGATATGGAGTTGGCGATTTTGCATGATCCTTTGTTTGATCAGGTGATGATATTCGGTGAGGCGCATCCTTATCTTGTGGCAATTGCTGTGATCAATCCTGAGGTGTGGCTGCATTTTGCAAGCGAAGTGGGGATACGTCCTGATATGCCGGAAGCCTTAACCGACAGCCGGGTGGAAGCGAAGATTTTGCGGCGTATTGCACGCAATCTGCGCGGTTTTCCGGGTTACGCTAAAGTCAATCGCGTGTTGCTCTTGCGTGAGGCGTGGAGTATCGAGAATGGACTGCTTACGCCGACTTTAAAGCTCAAACGAGATGATGTGAGTCTGCGTTATGCCGGACAAATCAGACATTTATACCAAGGACATTGACAATGAGTGAAATGACACGTCTGCCCGATCGGCAGCCGACGCTGCGTATGGTTACGATGCAGGCTGATTGTAGTTATACGGGCGATGTGTTTGGTGGTTGGATTATGGCGCAAGTGGATATTGCGGGTAGTATTCCTGCCGTGCACTTGGCGCGCGGGCGTGTGGCGACGGTTGCGGTTAATTCATTTCATTTCAAACAACCGGTTTTTATGGGTGATATTGTCAGCTTTTATGCGCAAATTGATAAAGTGGGACACACATCCATTACGGTCAATGTTGAAGTCTATGTGCAGCGTGATCCTGCTTGTCCTGTGTGCGTAAAAGTGACCGAGGCGATGCTCACCTATGTGGCGGTTGATGAGAATCGTAAACCGCGTGCTGTACACGTGGGATCTTGAGCACGGCTTAATGTATTTAATAACGAGGGGATTTGAGCTCTGCAGGGTTTTTAGCGAAAGTTGCCATACTCGGTGCCGGGGTGATGGGTGTGCAGATTGCCACCTTGAAAGCGGTGAGGGTTAATATGAAAGTAGGTAGGTTTATTTTTCAACACGATTACAATGCCGGTTGTTGCATTGTCGAAACGCTGTGCGGTGGCGATGTGGATGCGGGTTCTCGGGTTGATGAATAATGGTTGCTTGATTTGGAGCGGAAAAATTTTATGGCGCGGTTCTTAACGGATAAGACGCAGGCGCGCATTGAATAGATGTTGAAAAATGGTAAGTCGTTGAGGAAGTAAAATCGAGTGTGGCTGTTAAAATTGTTGTGGTGCCGGTATTGCCGCTGTCGATTCCCTATTTTATAAGTGATTTTTTAATGAAGATTTGTCCTAAATGTCGCGCGAACCGTTTGCGCTATAGTCGTACGCGTACCTTGTTTGAAAATTTTATGTGCACTCGTCTGGGATTTCGTTTTTATCGATGTCAAGTTTGTAATTGGCGCGGTATGAGGCAATCAACTAAGACCCCGAGTCAGTTCACTGGAAAAAAAAGTATTTGGTTTACATTGGGTATTTATGCGCTAGCGATAGTGTTGATTTTAATTTTGGTATTTGTTGTGATCGGTGTGGGTAGTGATGCTCCGCCGCCTATGCAGTAATCCGTTGTTTAATCTCACGTCTATGGCGAAATTTCTGGGTTTTCGGTGGCAGGCGTACTCGCTGAGGTGGTGGGTGTGGGGTCTGTAGTCGCGATTCCCCGGGTTTCGCGTCAGCTAGGAATGAATTTATCTGACATGGATTGGATAGAACTCAATGAAACTTTTGCCGCACAGTCGCTGGCCGTCATTCGAAAACTCGGTTTAAATTCTGTTCGGGTAAATTCGTTAGGTGATGCAATCGCTTTAGGGCATCCTCTAGGGGCTGCAGATGCGATTCGTACGGCGACTTTATTGCATGGATTGAAACGTCGGGAGCAAAAATACAGCATGATTAGTATGTGTGTGGAAACAGGCATGGGGGCGGCCGGGGTATTTGCGTCTCTGTAGGGCAGACCATAATGAAGAGGGGCCGTTGAATAATGATTAAGGCGCAGCAACTGAACGCAGCATGGCAGTCGGGCCGATTAAATCGTGTGCTACTGGTGCAGCGTTTGCGAGAGATCGGTGATGTCTGGTACGAACTGATTAGCAAGCAAGATGCTTATCTGTTTTCCGATGTGTGCGTGTTTATCAGCACAGCTCAATTACAACACATGGAGAACGTGATTGCGGCCGTAGAGCGGGTTGTTAAAAATGACCATTGGCAAGCTCATTGTGTTGACGGACAGAAAAAACCCCAGGCGTTGAAAACGGAGAATAGTGATGCCAAAGGGGTATTTTACGGTTATGATTTCCATCTGAATGAAGACGGTGTGCATCTGATTGAGATCAATACTAATGCGGGTGGCGGTTTTTTAAATGCTGTTTTAATTGAAAGTCAGTGTGATTTGCCAGGAAATGCGGTTGCCCAAGCCCATCTTGATGATATCTTTGTTGCTATGTTCCGTAATGAATGGCAATTAGCGCGCGGTGATCTGCCACTTAACTGTATTGCTATCGTTGATGAGCAACCGGAGCAACAATATTTGTATCCTGAGTTTATTTTGGCTCAGCGCCTGTTTGAACGCGCCGGAATAAGGACGATCATCGTAGATCCTGCTGATTTACATATGCGCGAAGAAGGTTTGTATTTCCTGGATATTAAGGTTGATTTTGTCTACAACCGCTTAACGGATTTTTCTTTGCAACAATATCCTGCGTTGTTGCAGGCCGATTCGGCAGGTCTGGTTGTTGTCACGCCCAAGCCGGTTCATTATGCTTGTTATGCTGATAAACGTAATTTAGTGAGGCTGACGGATAAGGATTATTTGCGTCAATTAGGTGTGAATGAGATCGATATTGCCACGTTACAAGCCGGCATTCCACATACGTTTTTGGTTCAGGCAGATCAGCAGGAAACCTTATGGATGCATAGAAAAAAATTGTTTTTTAAGCCCAACTGTGGATTTGGCGGCCGAGGTGCTTATCGCGGTGAGAAGCTCACCCGCCGCGTGTTTGGCGATATATTACGCTCAGATTATGTAGCTCAACAACTGGCTGTTCCGGGTGAGCGTTGTGTTGCAGAAGGGGTGGTGCTTAAATACGATGTTCGTTGTTATGTCTACGATGGAGAAATTCAACTGCTTGCAGCTCGACTATATCAGGGGCAAACAACAAACTTTCGCACTCAGGGGGGCGGTTTTTCCCCCGTGCGTGTCCTGGATTAAAAAGGGTAAGTATGGTCGCTTCGTTTTTAGCAATTGGTATCGGGGCTGCTTTGGGTGCGTGGCTACGCTGGGGTTTGGGTTTGTGGCTCAATCCTGCACTGCCGGAAATGCCGTTGGGTACGCTTACCGCCAATATGATAGGCGGTTATTTGATTGGACTGGCAATTGCTTTTTTTCTACAACACCCCGGACTTTCTCCTGAATGGCGTTTACTTATAATCACCGGTTTTCTGGGGGGGCTGACGACTTTTTCTACTTTTTCCGCTGAGACGGTGACGTTGTTGTTACGCGGTCAGTATGCGTGGGTTGCGGGAATTATTGTTGCGCACATGGGCGGGTCACTCTTGATGACGGTGTTGGGTATTCAGACGATGAAATGGTTACAAGGGGACGGCTAATGAATCAGCTCATTTTTTATGTCAATGAAAAGCAGTTGTATGCGGGTATCCCCTTATATGAATGGTTGCTTGAAGAAGCAAAGCGTGCAGGCGTACACGGAGGTTCGGTATTTCGTGCCATTGCAGGATTTGGACGACACCAACGTTTGCATGAAGAAACTTTCTTTGAGTTAGCCGGTGAACTTGCGATAAAAGTAGAATTTATACTTGATGAATTGAGCGCTGAAAAGTTAATGGATCGAGTGTGTGCGCAGAACTTGAAGATTTTTTATGTTCGTGTGCTCGTTGATGCCGGATTTGTTTAACCTGAATTTATCAATATAACCTGTAATTTTAAGTGACATAAGGTGTCGTTAGATGAGTATTGAGTTATGAATTTCGCGCCACTCATCGCACAGTATGGTTATGTTGCGTTATTTATTGGCTGCTTATTCGAGGGTGAAACCGTGCTGATTCTGGCGGGTTTTGCAGCGTATCAGGGGTATTTGCAACTGCCATGGGTTATGGTGGTGGCAATGGTCGGAGGATTTCTGGGGGATCAGATCTATTTCTGGCTGGGCAGGCGGCATGGGGCATGGGTGTTGTCGCATTTTCCCCGGTTGATTCCCTTGTTTGATCGTGCGGCTGCTTTAATTGAGCTTTACCATGAGTTTCTCATCGTGAGTGTCCGGTTTGTTTATGGCTTGCGTACCGTAGGGCCTATGGCGTTGGGAATGAGCGTTGTTAGCGCTGGACGGTTTATGGTTTTTAATGCACTGGGCGCCGCAATATGGGCGGTTGGTATTGCTGGAGCAGGTTACTTTTTCGGGCACGCGCTGGCGCTGTTTTTTGCGGATTTAAGAAAGCTGGAGGTCGTCGTGCTTGTGATAATTGTGTGCGCAGGATTTGCAATGTGGCTGCGGTCTCGTTATAAAATTCGTCATCAGTCGAAGTGAATCCCATCGGGGGAGGAAAGATAACTTAATTTTTCGTAACAGTAAATTTGAAGCTAAAATTCCTTCGGTAGTACACATAGCCTATACAAGGAGTGGTAATGAAACGAGTCTGGATTATATTTTCGCTGGTGATGCTGGTCTCATGTGCATCTGTTGATGTGTATTTTCCCAAGGCCGCTGTGCAAACGGTTGCTGATAGTATTATTCAAGATGTATGGCAGCCATTGCATACGCGCTCTGATTTGAAAGATGCAAAATGAAATTGACTTACTCTGTATTTCTTTGGTTTTTTTTGCTCATGGCGCCCAATATATATGCCGCTGTCAATATTGAGATTGATACGCCTGCGGTACGCGCTGTCACGGCACAGATGCAGATGCGGCATCCTCAGTTGGCTGCTTATTACGCCAGTGGTGCTGTCGGTTTGGGATTGGATGGGAATATTGTACTGCGAGATGAGGCGTCGGTGCCCTTGGCTATGAGACGAAAGTTGCGTGCTTTGGTTGATGCTGAAAATTTGGATCGTGATAAGCTTTATGCCGAAATTGCCAATGCCAATGCTCATCCTGAATGGCAATCGTCTATTCGTACGGTTTTTGCGCCGCGCTGGTTAAAATATGCACAGCGTGGTTGGTGGATAATGAGTGATGAAGGTTGGGTGCAAAAAAATTAATTCTCCCTATTCAGGGGCGAGAAAAACGAAAGCCAGATAAAATCTGGGTCAATACAGGGCGAAACCCAGGATAATCACTTTCCCCCCGGGGGAAATAAATGAATAAAAATAGGCTATAATCGACCGCGGAATGCCTATTTGACCCCTCGCAAAGGGTATTCTGCTAAATCCCTCTGTCCGTCGGGCAGAGGGATTTTTCTTGCTGCGGATTTTTTTGTGTCAAAATCGGTGTCTTGCATTAAAATTAGTCTTTAATGATGGTAAAAATCTAATCCCGTTTATTTTCTTGAGTAATCAATCTATGAAGAGCACAGAACCTGCATTTAAAATTAAGACGGGTAATTTACCTGTATTGCAACTGCATGTGCTGCAAAGTGATATGTCTGCGCTAAAGCAACAGTTGGGTTTGCGTTTAAGTCAGACACCGGATTTCTTTGCAAATACCCCCATCGTTTTGGAACTTTCGGCAATCAATGCCTGTGTTGAGGATGTTGATATTGCGAGTTTGGTGTCCTTCATGCGGGTTAGGGGGATGTGTGCGGTCGGTGTGGTGGATGGTTCTGTTAAACAGCGCGAAGCTGCTGTGGCGGCGGGTTTAGCTTTGTTCCCGGATGCCCCGAGTCGAATTGCGCTGCCCAAACAAGTTGAAGTGCCGGCTGTCATTGAACAAATTGTTCAGCCTGAGCCTGTTGAAGTGGCTCCTGTTGAAACGGTGCCCGTTAAGTTACACAAGCCGACCCTGGTGATAGATAAACCTGTTCGGACGGGTCAGCGTATTTATGCTGAAGGCGGTGATCTGGTGGTTCTGGCTATCGTCAATGCGGGGGCTGAAGTGATTGCCGATGGTGATATTCATGTGTACGCTCCGATGCGAGGGAAGGCGATAGCCGGGGCGAAGGGTAATGATGGTGCCCGTATTTTTGTGCAAGGGATGGAAGCGGAGTTGTTATCTATCTCGGGTTGTTTTAAGGTTTTTGAAGAGGATGTTGCAGAAAATGTACGTGGAAAGCCCGCTCAAATACATCTGGAAGGCTCGCGTTTGGTCATTACCCCCCTTAATTGCTGATGGAAAATTATGCAATG
>CAIOSY010000059.1 GCA_903861075.1 uncultured Nitrosomonadales bacterium | reverse complement strand
CGAACAACAAAACAGATGCATTTCGCACCCAAAAACCTGTCAAGCACTTTTTGAAGTATTTTTACCAGGGGCGAGCAGTTACTAAAAAACAATAATTTATTGGTGTTTTAGAGCGATGGATTTAATTTAGTTAGCAGACATCTATTTAACGCCGTAAAAAACTTTTCCTGATCTAAGGGCATGATGCTGACGATGTCAGTTATCCCGCCTTGATGATAAACATCAGTCTCATCATCTGTGATTGTTAATACGGCAAGCTGTTCACAGCCCGACAGTCCGCGGATGAGTCCAACTATCTGCGGGTCATTAAGCGCCATCAATTTCTCATCGATGATCATCGCCAGGTACGTCGCTGTGCTCGCCATCGCCATCGCACTGTCACTATCCCTGACCACATCAACCACGAAGCCGTTATCTTCCAGTATAACGGTCATGATTACCTTGTATAAAGGATCCGCTTCAACCAGCAAAATTCTTGCCCCCGGATAATTTTGTTTTACGCACTCCTTTGCAGAACTGGGCAGACTCACCATTTCGGCCTGAATAGTCTTCTTCAGGCGGGCGGTAAACCAGAACGAACTACCCCTGCCAGCCTGACTCTCAACGCCTATCTCACCGCCTAACAGCGCGGCCAGATGTTTACTGATCGCCAATCCCACACCCGCTCCGCCATACTGGCGGGTCGTCGAATTATCCGCCTGATCAAACGCATTAAACAGGCACTTTTGATCTTCAAGGGAAATACCGATACCGCTATCTTGCACCTCGAAGCGCACCAGCAGATCCGCCTCGCTCTCATCGAGTGGCGAGCTCAATATACTGACCTGGCCGGTATCAGAAAATTTTATGGCATTGCCAACCATATTTTGTAGCACCTGAACCAGACGTTCAAAATCAGCCTCTACAAATTGATCACATACAGTGGATTCGATGGTGAATTTTAATCCCTTGTCCTGTGCCGCCTTACCGAACAATCTGGTCATGGAGTCAAAAAGGGTGCTCAGTTTGAAACTAACCGGCAATAAAATCAGCTTTTCCGCTTCAAGGCGACTCAGATCCAGTACGTTATTGATAATCGTCAGCAGGTTTTCGGAAGAAATACTGACCTTGGCCAGCAGATCCTTCAGCGTGGGGTCGGTAGAGCGATATAGCATCAGATCAGACACACCCAGAATCCCATTCAAGGGGGTGCGAAATTCGTGACTCATATTGACAAGAAACCGGTTTTTGGCCCGATTATTGATTTCAGCCATCTCCAGTGCGGCAGACAGCGCCGAGGTGCGAATCCTTACTTGGTCTTCCAATTGATCGCGATGGGCTTCCACTTCCCGGCGCAACTGCTCACGCTCCAGAATATTACGGATGCGATTTAAGGTGATCTCGATTTTGATCGGCTTAGTGATGTAATCTGCAACGCCCATTTTCAGCCCTGCATTTTCCGAATCGATATCGCTCAAGGCGGTAATGAAGATCACCGGAATCATACGCAAGGCAGGATTTGCCTTGAGTCGCCGCAAGGTTTCATAGCCATCCATTTGCGGCATCATCACATCCAGCAAAATCAGATCAGGCGGGGAGCTTTCCGCCAAACTCAAGCCTATGGCACCCGAAGAGGCGATTTGCAGTTCAAATTCCTCATGCATGGCCGCACCCAGTATATGCATATTAGCGGGCACGTCATCAATAGCCAGGATACGGGGACGGTATATGTTCATGGGTTTATATCTTTCCAGCCCTGCGCGAGTGCGATGGGCGCTAACTGTTTCAGTGTATCTTCAAAATTCAATGTTTCAAGAAGGCGTGCAATGCGGGCAAGCTCTGCCGCCAGATTGCCGGAAACGCAGGTCTCCTGCAATTTTCTAAACTGAAAGATTGCGTCAAATTTGTTTTTTGTAAGCATTATTTCGAGCTGCTGGTATAGCAATGCGGCCTGAGCGGTATTATTTATTTCCCGCTCATCCGGTACGCTGTACTGCGTCGCTGCCAAACATACGCTCACGCAAGGCAGATGGCGAGTCAGCATAATGATCAGTTGTTCGAAATCAATCGGTTTGGCTATAAAGTCATCCATCCCGGCGGACAGACAATGCTGACGATCCTCATCATACGCATTGGCTGTCAGTGCGATGATGGGCAGACGAGTTCGATTACCCTCCGCCTCCCATAGACGAATTTTTAGCGTGGCCTCATATCCGTTCATGACGGGCATCTGTATATCCATCAAAACCAGATCGACAGGCTCGCCGCTGGTAATCCGGTTGAGCGCCAATAGCCCGTTCTCAACCACCGTCACGACTATATTTGATTGTTTGAAAATCCCTGTAATAACGCTACTGTTAATTTCACTATCATCAACCAGCAACACGCGGCCACTCAATTGCGCCAGGTTGACCTTCACAGGCTCAACCCAAGGCTTTATGACACTATTATGATTAACCAATTTAGCTCTGAAGTTAAACCAGAAACGCGAACCTACCTCAGCTTCACTGGATACCCCGGCCTGCCCGCCCATTTGAACGGCAAATTTATCTACGATAGATAAACCCAGCCCTGTACCGCCAAACTGACGGGAGATCGAACTATCTAGCTGAGTGAAGGGTTGGAACAGCGTCGCCAACTTATCATTTGCAATACCGATCCCCGTGTCAGTAACGGCAAACTCCAGCAGCACCTCGTCTTTGTCGCGTGAAATTTCACGCCCTTCGATCTGCACCTGGCCGCTGTTGGTAAACTTGATGGCGTTGCTCAGCAGATTATTGAGCATCTGGCGCACGCGGTTCGGGTCACCCAAATACTGCTGATCCAGAGGAAACTGAGCATTGATCTGGACTTTTAAGTCCTTGTTCCTCGCGACCTCGACATAGAGGGTTTTGACCTCATCGATGATACTAAGCGGTGAAAAAACGATAGACTCCAGATCAATTTTTCCGGCCTCTATTTTGGAAATATCCAGAATGTCGTTGAGAAGCGAGAGTAGATTATTGCCGGATTGAAGGATGACCCTTGCATAATTCAATCGGTCAACCTCCTTAATGTTGGGCTGCACTAAAATTTGCGCCATACCCAAAATACCGTTTAGCGGTGTGCGTAGCTCATGACTCATATTTGCTAAAAACTGACTCTTGGCCAGACTGGCGGCACCGATTGCTTTGCTAACAAGGTCAAGCTCCCCTGCATGAACGACAAGATCGGCATTGGCAACAGCCAACTGTTCTGCCAGCTTTCTATTTTTGTTACTTTTAAAGGTCAATAAGATGCTGATCAACATCAGCAAGCCACAAGCCAAAAGCGCAACAAACTGCATCGAGGGTGACTGAAAACTGGCTGTTTCTATAAAGCCGGGCAGATCGGTGTAACGTAGTGTCCAGGTCCTCCCTCCCAATTCCTTGTGGAAAATACGAGTATAGTGAATGGGCGCTTGAGCGTGCAAAGGCAAGCTATCAAACAACAAGGCTTCGGGTTTGATCACCTTGCCATCATAAATTTCCAGGTGCATTTTATTAAGGTTAGACCCTATCATGCCTGCGATAAAATCATTCATGCGATAGGGACTATAGACCCATCCCAGCAGAGCGGCGCGGCGCTGTTCTCGTGTTTGTTGTAATTTACCATTATCATAAACGGGCTGATAAACTAAAATGCCTGCCTGCACATCCTTGCTTGTTTCCTGTATTAATTTTACTTTGCCGCTATAAGCCACTTTACCGGAGTCACGCGCTAATTCCATTGCGGCACAACGTACCGGTTCAGTGCACATATCAAAACCGAAAGCCCGCAGGTTACGCCCGGAAAAAGGTTCAAGATAAATGATACTGGTATAGCTTATGCGCTTACCGGCAGGCTTGACGCTATAAGCCGGATAACCTTCACGACGCACCGCCGCTATATGAGCCTCCATTTGCTGCGGGCGAATTAACCGGGCGTATCCCACGCCCTGAACGCCCTTGAGATTATGCTCAAGATCGAGTTTTTCAACATAATGATGAAATGCTTCGCGGGTAACAATCCCAGAAGCAGCAAAGAGTCCAGCGCCACCGCGTAGCGTATTGGAATCTGCGTTAAGACGCTCGATCAATACGGTATTGATCCTGTCACTTTCAGACTGAAAGTGTTTATCAAGGTTATGCTGATAGTGCGCGCTGATATGCTGCCAGCCTAAGGCCAGGGAGATCAACGTAAGTAACAACAGGAAAGCATAAATCAGATTTTGCTGAAAGGAACTCAACAAAGGAATCTTTAACGGTGTTTGGTTAAAAATTTGAAATGACATAAAAGTAATCCGATTAACAGCGATACGCATCCCGGACAAATGACACACAACACTAGGAATATACCTAGCCGGGCAGGCATTATACCTCCCGGAATTTCAAGAAGGTTTATTATAAATAACTGATGTTAGGCCGTCCTGATGCGATTCCAGATAGCGGCGCAGTGACTGACAACGCGTTCACGATCATTTGCTGGCGCGAATAACATTCCACCAATGCCTCAACCAGCCAGCGTGTTCGACTTCCCCCAGAGAGACCAGTGGCACCTCAATGACGGTTTGATTATCATTGCTCAGAATCAGCCTGCCAACGGGTTGACCACGTTTTAATGGCAGCGCTATTTTAACGGGAATATCCAAGCGAGGCTTGAGTGAGGTATAGCGCCCGACAGGCACGGTTACCCAAACATCAGCGGCGACACCTAACGGTATGCCGGCAGGATTTGCCAGACTATTTTGCACCATACCCAGCACTTGGCCGGCTTTATATGCCCGATGCGTTTCGAAAAACCGGTAGCCATAATCCAGCAGAGCCTCGGCTGCCTGCGCACTGGATTGACGTGTCGTAGAGCCCAGTACGACCGCAATTAATGGACGCCCATTTCGCACCGCAGTCGCATCCAGACAATAGCCTGCCTCATCCGTATGACCGGTCTTCATTCCCGTAACAGATGGATCACTGAACACCAGGGGATTCCAGTTTTGCTGAGTGACTTTATTGTAGGTGAAAGTATGTTCAGCGAAATAATGAGTATATTGAGGATACTGCCGCATGATGTCTTCAGTGAGTACCGCAATATCCCGTGCGCTGACAAGATGAGTTGGCGTTGGCAATCCGTTGACGTTATCAAAGTGGCTTTTGTTCATACCAAGCTGGCGTGCTGTCGCGTTCATCATTTGCACAAAGCTGTCGGTGTTGCCGGCAACCGCTTCAGCCAACGCCACTGCCGCATCGTTTCCCGACACCACAACCATGCCGCTGATCATTTGTTCCACGGTCGCCGGCAGATTGGGTTCAAGAAACATAGTCGAGCCGCCTGCCTTCCAGGCAGCCACGCTAACAGGTATCTGCTGATCAAGCTTCAGACTCCCCCTAGCCAGCGCCTGAAAAGTCAGATAGGCCGTCATCAGTTTGGTAATACTCGCCGGTGGTGTTGGCTCATCCGCCTTACGTGCCGCCAGTATCTGTCCTGAAACCGGATCTAACAATACATAGTTGCGTGCCTCCACGCTGGGTGCATCGGGCAAAACGGGCAAAATGGGCAAAACGGGCAACGATTGAGCATGAACATTCATCACGCATATCACAGTAAACAACAGTGCACCCAGGGCGCGTGACGGAAAAAATAACAGCATTAAAATTCCTTATTATTGATGGTAAGTTTTGAAATGAACTCGCGGGACGGTAGAACTATGATGCATGCACACATTCAAACAGATTATATGCAGCCAGTCGGCCAGAACTTTCGCGATTAGGCACTACAATTGACCAGGAGCGTAGCAAATAAACAGCAAAACCTGCATCAATTGCAACAAGAGAATCACTAATATAGAAGAATACAACGAATAAACAAGTACAAAACGAGCGTCATTGACCTGTATTCTTCACCCGCCGTATGTAAATACTAAAATTATTAACAATCAATCTCAGCAAGTCTAACGGCGGGGTTTTCTTGTGCGCTCTACCGAGCGCACAAGAAAAAAGCAACGTAATCTATTGATCACGTTGCTTAAATTTGGTGGTGATAGGTGGATTTGAACCACCGACCTCAGCGTTATGAGTGCTGCGCTCTAACCACCTGAGCTATATCACCAATGTGGACAGCATTAT
>CAIOSY010000058.1 GCA_903861075.1 uncultured Nitrosomonadales bacterium | reverse complement strand
TAATCACAGGATCGTATTGTCATGAATTTTTCAGATGTCCTTAAAGCGCTGAATCAGGCCTCTGCCTTTGAGCTTTACCGTATGCGGGCTGCCATCGACAGGGTGCTGGATGAGCCGCGCTGGGTGCAGGCGATTCATGCCCGGTTGCAGATTGGGCTCGCCATTGAATATTTTGATGCTCAAGCCAATACCTTGCGTCGTGGAAAAGTCCTTGAACTTCGCCGGAAACAGGCTGTTATTCTGAATCAGGATGATGGCCGACGCTGGCTGATTGCTTATGCTGCCATCAATCTGGATGGCACGGATGTACAAATTCGTGAACAACCGCGACAAGGTCTGGGGCGCAACGAGGTGGCCATCGGCGATGCGGTGGGTTTTGTTGATCGAAACCAGCAACAACGCAGTGGCCGTATCATTCGCCTCAACGACAAGACCGTCACCTTGCTCTGCGGGCAGCAGCAATGGCGAGTGGCTTACGCCTATCTGCATCGCGTGATGGATACAGATTCGGAAGAACAGAATGTATCTGAACTTGATATAACGCTAATCGACAGATAAGCCCATTCAGGATCAATGATGGCAAAACAATTGAAACCGACTGCCGAAAAGCATATATGGGAATTTGCGCCGCGATTTCGTCGTGGCGCTTTTGGTTGGCGTTCTCAACCTGCCATTACTCGCATCAAGGAAGCGGTTGTCGAGATCAAAAAAATCGCACGGAAAGAACCTCTGCTGGCAGCCGAGGGAGCTGTGCTGTTTTTGGAAAAAGTCTCCCCAGCCTTGCAGAATGTCGATAGTTCCTCGGGTGCCATCGGTAGTGCCGTTAATCGGGCCATCGCTGATCTGGTGCCCATTATCGCCCGCGCGAATGTCGAAAAAAATCTGCGTGAAAAATGGCTGGAGCGCTTGTATGAAGCCCATGCCGCTGACCAGGTTCCTTACATCGAAAATCTGGGCGACTACTGGGCTGAGCTATGCGCCACACCTGAGCTGGCAGCCATATGGGCAGATCGCTTAATGGGTGTTGTAGAACAGGTCTGGTCTCGCGGTCGGGAAAGTTCCGGCTTCTTTCATGGGACGTATATGTGTTTCTCCGCGCTGCTTCGGGCCGGGCGCTACGATCAGTTGCTGGCTTTGCTCGAAAAGGCGCCGTTTGTTTGGTGGTATGACCGGCAATGGGGTGTCAAGGCACTGATTGCCCAAGGCAAGAAAGCCGAAGCCTTGCGCTATGCGGAAATGTCGCATGGCCTGAACAACAATCCGGAAAGCATCGCTCAAGCCTGTGAGGAAATATTGCTCTCATCAGGTATGGCGGATGAAGCCTATCAGCGCTATTCGATAGCAGCCAATCAAGGAACGACCTATTTGTCCACGTTCCGCGCTATTTTCAAAAAATATCCGCACAAATCACCCGCCGATATTCTCAACGATCTGGTGGTCAGTACGCCCGGCCAGGAAGGTAAGTGGTTTTCTGCTGCCAAGGATACGGGGTTGTATGATATGGCGATCAAACTGGCTAGGCAATCTCCAGTTGATCACCGTACGCTGAACCGTGCGGCGTTGGATTTCATTGAAACCCAGCCGCTATTCGCGATTGAAGCTGGATTGCTCTCATTGCGGTGGATACTGGCGGGCAGGGGGTACGAGGTTACGCCCCTTGAGGTGATGGCTGCATTTGATTCGATCAAGCGAGCGTCAAAGGTGGCTGGAAGGACTGATCAAACATTGTTACGTGTTCGAATGCTGTTGGATGCCTATCCGCAAGAACGTTTTGTGCATGGGGTGCTGGTGAAACTAATGTGAGCTGTATTTTTAATAATTTGTTAGTTTGATTGTAGCGTGGTGGGCTAGTGGGGTGAAAAACGCTATGTTCTGATAATGGTATTTTTCATGGCTGTATGTTTTTTAGATGATTTTATGATTAAAATCACTTTTTTACGCCATTTTGAATTTGCCATACTATTGCAAAAAATTCGGTACGATAATGGTGTAAAATTGGTATAAACCTAATAAATACGCGGGTTGTAGCGTAAATTTTGTCATTTTATAATCATGGTTGGGATGTTGGATTTTCTCTAAAAACAGCACCGCGCCCTCGGTTGCTAGCACTGGATCTTTCTTGGCGACTTTTTTAATTTTGGCGACAGCCTCCTTGATACGAGTAATTGCAGCTTGAGAACGCCAACCGAAAGCACTACGACGAACCAAAAGAATAAACCATGAGTGAGCGCACCTTGCTGGTTTCCTTCAATAGCGGTCCGATTGGCATGGTATATAAAATGAACTTATATTCACCAGCACAGGTCAAACGCGGCTGGTTTTAATTTTAAAGAAAATGACAAATACTGATATTCAAGTAGTTTCTGCAAATGTCGTCTGGCATATGGCAACTGTAACGCGCGAACGACGCGAACATCAAAACTCACATCAAGGTGCAATTATCTGGTTTACCGGGTTGTCCGGGGCGGGTAAATCTACCCTGGCTCATGCGGTTGAAGAAGCGTTGCACCAGTCCGGTTGTCGTACCATGGTGTTGGATGGAGATAATGTGCGCCATGGTTTGTGCGGCGACTTGGGATTTACGGCTGCGGATAGAGTTGAGAATATTCGTCGTGTCGGTGAAGTGGCTAAATTGTTTGTTGAAGCAGGTATCATAGTATTAACGGCTTTTATTTCTCCTTTTGGTAGCGATCGTGAACAGGTGAGAAATCGGATGAAAAAAGGGGATTTCATTGAGATTTATTGCAATGCGGGCATAGCAGTGTGCGAAACCCGGGATGTGAAAGGGTTGTACAAGAAGGCGCGCGCAGGATTGATTGAAGACTTTACGGGAATAACCTCCCCTTATGAACCTCCTCTTACACCTGAAATGATAGTCAACACAGAGAGCGGTGAACTGAATGCGTGTGTAGATCAGGTTTTAGATGGGTTGATTAAGCAAGGTATACTCCTTTAAATGCACATCTTTCCATCTGAATTGCTACTCAAACACATTGTTTCAATCGCGCTTGATGCGGGTTCCGCCATCAAGGAAATATATGCTGATGCAGCCAATGTGGTGATGACAAAGGCGGATAATTCCCCTTTGACTCAGGCTGATCTGTCTGCGGATCACATCATTAGTGCGGGTTTAACTGCGCTGGATTCAGGATTTCCGATACTGTCTGAAGAGTCGGCGCAGATCGATTTTAATGAGCGTAAAATTTGGCAGCGATATTGGCTGGTAGATCCCTTAGATGGCACGAAAGAATTTATCAATCGCAATGGTGAGTTCACAGTCAACATCGCGCTGATTGAGAATGGTCAGCCTATATTGGGCGTTGTGTATGCACCGGTTTTAGAGGTGTGTTACTTTGCTGCTCGCGGAGTAGGCGCATTTATCAGACGTGGAATAGATGATGTGCAGGCAATACATGTGAGAACACGCGAGACAGGAGCAACGTTAAATGTTGTCGCCAGTCGTTCGCATGCGGATGAACGTACTACAGCATTGCTAAAAAAGTTGGGGAATCACCAGTGCATCAGTATGGGAAGTTCGCTCAAACTTTGTCTGGTCGCTGAAGGTGTTGCCCATTTATACCCTCGGCTAGGTCCGACCATGGAGTGGGATACGGCGGCCGCACATGCAGTTGTCAATATGGCGGGCGGCATGGTCTGTAATGCTAATGGTGATGAGTTGTCCTACAACAAAGCCGATTTACATAACCCGGAGTTTTTTGTGCTATTTGCCGGGGACAAGAAATTGCAATTACTGTTGAATCTTGCATGAGAAGTTTTTTGATTCAACATATAATTTAATCAATAATTTATATGTTTTTATTCCGTTTTATGCGATGCGTTTTTAAAAGTATGGTCTTTTTTTGAGTTGTAATTAGGGTGTAAAATTTTCATTAATCGATAAATTGATGTTAATTAGTGGGTTATCCATGTATCATTAAGTCCTACACCTAGAATAAGCTGCATTTAACGCAGCTCTATTTTAGGTGTATCTTTTTTGCACTATGAAGTTCGGGTAGTACGCGTTTGTCGAGTGACGCTTAATCGAAGGGCGGTAGCGTGCCTGAACAGTAATTTTCAGGAAGTGACGAATGTCATTGGTGGTTGTTCTGATGCTTAATATCTAAACTTGGCTTAACTGAAGGAAATCCTATGCAATTCGCTGATGTTAAAACAGATATTGCCTTCAAAAAGGTATTTGGCTGCGAACAGCACAAGGAAATTCTGATCGGGTTTCTTAATGCGGTGCTCGATTTGCAGGGTGACAAGCGGATTAAGAGCGTGACCCTTAAAAATCCATGGCAAGCGCCAGATTTGCCGATACTGAAAGAAACTATTCTGGATATTAAGGCAGTAGATCATAGGGGCGTCACTTTTATTGTTGAAATGCAAGTCAAAGATAATTCCTGTTTTGACAAACGCGCCCTGTTTTACACTGCTAAAGCCTATACAGCCCAGATTAACAAAGGTGAGGATTATCCAAAACTGAACCAGGTTATCTTTATCGGTATACTGGATTTCAACTCTTTTGACGGTGATCATTACCTGACCCGACATCTGATTTTGAACAAGGAAACCTTAAAGCAGGAACTGCGCGATTTTGAATTTAACTTTATTGAATTAAGGAAATTTAATAAAAGTGAAGAGGAGTTGGAAAGCATCGTTGAGAAGTGGATTTATTTCATCAAAAATGCAGCTAACCTGGCCATGATTCCAAAAAGCGCTGAAGAAATTCCAGAGTTGAAAGAAGCTTACACGCAAGCTACCATGCACACCTGGAGTGAGAAAGAGCTGGACGTCTACGAGTATTGGCAGATACGCGATGCGACAGACAGGTTGGTAATGGAAAGGCAATTTGAGAAGGGAATTGAACAGGGTGTTCAGCAGGGAGTTCAGCAAGGAATCGAGCAGGGATTGCATCAGGGTGAAATCCTTGCTCTGAAAAAAATACTTATCAAGCGGTTTGGATCTATTCCGCCCCGTGTATTGGATCAAATTGGTTGCGCTACAGCGAAACAAATTGATGAATGGTTTGATAAATTGCTTGCTGTTGGCAGCATAGATGACCTATTTGGTAAATCGATTTAACGTGACATTCGTATAGTGTTACGTTAGTTCTTACTTTCGTTTTTTGCGGATAAAAAAGATCTTTCGGCTTATAGGAAATTTTTTTTGATCCCTTTTAGTGCGGAATTAAATATTGGTGAAACAGATGTGTAAAATAAATCCCCGCGTTGATTTTGCTTTCAAAAAGCTGTTTGGTAGCGAAGAAAACAAGGATCTTTTGATTTCTCTGATGTATTCTATCGTCTCAGAACAGGAACAAATAGTTGAAGTAG
>CAIOSY010000057.1 GCA_903861075.1 uncultured Nitrosomonadales bacterium | reverse complement strand
TGGCAGATGTGTTACGTGCTTGTGAGGGAATGGAGCAAACAGACAAGATTGAGGACGCGGATGTCATCTTGTTTAACACCTGTTCAATACGCGAGAAAGCAGAAGAAAAAGTCTTCTCAGATTTAGGACGGGTGCGTTTGTTAAAGCGGGATAATCCAAAGTTATTAATAGGGGTTGGGGGCTGTGTTGCAAGTCAGGAGGGCGTCGCGATTATCAAGCGTGCACCCTATGTCGATGTGGTGTTCGGCCCGCAGACGCTGCATCGTTTACCGGAATTGATTAAAAATCGGCGCGAAACAGGACGCTCACAAGTAGATATTAGTTTTCCTGAGATTGAAAAATTTGATCACTTACCGGTTCCTCAGACGACTTCTGCATCGGCTTTTGTTGCCATTATGGAAGGATGCAGTAAATATTGTACATTCTGTGTCGTTCCTTATACCCGTGGCGAGGAGGTTTCTCGCCCCTTGGCTGATGTTATGAAGGATATTGAAGAACTGGCCTCCCAAGGTGTTAAAGAAGTCACGTTGATAGGGCAAAATGTCAATGCTTACGCAGGTCTGATCGAAGATGAAGATACGGTCGATTTTGCTTATCTTATACAGTTGATTGCAGCGCTACCGGATATCGCACGTATCCGCTATTCGACCTCTCATCCTCGTGATATGAGTCAGCGTTTGATAGACGTGTATGCAACGACACCTAAGCTTGTGAGTCATTTGCATCTGCCGGTACAGTCAGGATCAGATCGTGTCTTGGCGGCGATGAAGCGTGGTCATACCGTACTCGAATACAAATCAATTATTCGTCGAGTACGTGCAGTGCGTCCGGATCTTTGTGTTACTTCAGATTTTATTGTTGGTTTTCCCGGTGAAACGGAGCAGGATTTTGAATTAACCTTGAAATTGATAGATGACATCGGATTTGATAATAGTTTTAGTTATTTATACAGTCCGCGCCCGGGAACACCCGCCGCTGAAATGAACGATGATACGCCGCAAGAGGTGAAATCTGCACGTTTAAAGCGATTGCAAGATAAGTTATCCTCTCAGGAAGATGGGGTAGGTCAGGCAATGTTAGGCTCTGTGCAACGTGTTTTGGTTGAAGGAGTTTCGAAAAAAGACGTTCTGGAAATGGCGGGCCGTACTGACAACAACCGTGTGATTAATTTTCGTGGCTCACCCGGGATGATAGGACGTTTTGTTGATGTCACTGTTACTGAGGTTGTACGGCATACGTTGCGAGGTGAATTACTGGATGTACCAAAATGACCCAGCCTAAACTATCCTTGAGTGTGCAGTATGTGTGCGAGGCGTTGCCAACCCGTCAACAGTGGCGGCGCTGGATTAAGGCGGCTTTGCAATGCGATGTGAATATGACTTTGCGTATTGTTGATGAAACTGAGGGGCGTGAGTTAAACAAGACCTATCGCGGGCGTGATTATGCAACCAATGTTTTGACCTTTGTGTATGATGATACAGAGCCACTGTCAGGAGATGTGGTGATTTGTGCGCCCGTCGTTGTGCGCGAAGCGACCGAACAGGGCAAGGTGCTATTGTCACATTACGCCCATCTGGCCGTCCATGCGGCGCTACATTTACAAGGTTATGATCACGAGTTAGACGAAGAAGCACAAGAGATGGAAGCGCTCGAATCAACACTGATGTTAAAAATGCGCTATCCTGACCCTTATCTTGAAACTTGATACAAAATGGATGATCCTGAGAGTAACAAACCTACGTTGTTAGAACGCTTGTCAGCACTGCTATTGCGTGCACCTGAAGACCGGGAGCAATTAGTCAAACTGTTGCACGGTGCTTATGATAATAATTTGTTGGATGCGGATGCGCTTTCCATGATGGAGGGGGTGTTGCAAGTCTCGGAACGTCAAGTTCGTGAAATTATGATTCCTCGTGCTCAAATGGATGTCATCGATATATCTCAATCACCGCAAAAATTTATTCCCTTTGTTATTGAAACAGCCCACTCCCGCTTCCCGGTGATCGAAGGCGATAAGGATAATATTGTTGGCATCTTGCTGGCAAAAGATTTGTTGCGTTACTCCGCAGGTGAAGAGTTTGATGTGCGAGACATGCTCAGACCCGCTGTATTTGTGCCTGAGTCTAAGCGGCAGAATGTGTTGTTACGTGAATTCCGTAGTAACAGGAATCACATTGCCCTCGTTGTGAATGAGTATGGCGGTGTATCCGGTCTGGTGACGATAGAAGATGTTCTGGAGCAAATTGTCGGGGATATTGAGGATGAATACGACTTTGATGAGGATGAAGATAACATCATTCTTGATGGTGAGGGGCGATATCGTGTCAAGGCCGATACTGAAATTTCTGATTTTAATACCATTTTAGGTACGGATTTTAGCGATGAAGAGTTTGATACGGTGGGGGGGTTGATCTTAAAGACGGCGGGAAAACTTCCCAAATCAGGAGATCACTTTCATGTCGGCTCGCTACTATTCACGGTGTTAAGAGCCGATAGCCGCAGGTTATATGCCTTGCATGTTGAGCCCGGCAAGGGGCGGCTTTGAGCGACGTAAGGGGCTTGTCTTCGACTGGTTCAGGTCAGTTGTGCTTGTTTAATATGATATACATCCATCAAGATTTCAACGAACCGTTTTGCCTGTGCGGACATAAACTTGCCTTTGCGTATGACAAGACCATATCCACGTTGCGGAAAATATTGTTCTAGGGGGATGCGTGCTAGTTTTTCATTCCCTGTCAGGCAAATGTCGGTCACGATGGAAATGCCCATGCCAAGCTCAACATATTTTTTAATGACCTCCCATCCGCCTGCCTCTAAGGTTACCGTAAAATTTAAGCTGTGTTGTTGAAATACGTATTTGACCATACGCCAGGTTGAGAGATGACGAGGCGGGAGTATCAGTCCATATTCGCTGATTTCTTTGAGTGTGACGTGTTGGAGTTTTGCCAGTGGATGGTCAACGGGGGTAATCAGAGTAGGATTAAAGGTTACAAAAGGTTGATACAACATATCTTCAGGTATATCCAGTAGCGAGCCAACAGCAAAGTCAATATCATTGGCTCGCAACATCTTTAAGCCATCTCGCCCCGTTTCATTGTGAATTTTAAGCTGAATACCCGGATATGCTGCAACGAAACGACGTACCGCTTCGGGTAAAATATATAAAATAGTAGATTCACCCGCACCTATATTTAATTCTCCTGTATTGAACTTGCCGTGCTGCGCTGCAAAACTCTCCTGTAAGTGATCGACCCCCTCGACCAGTGGCTTGGCCAGTGCATAGAGCAATTCCCCTTCCGGTGTGAGCGTCAGTGCCGGACCTTTACGTTCAAATACGGTAACCTCAAGTTCGCGTTCCATTGCTTGAATTTGTAATGTAACGGAAGGCTGGCTTAAAAAAAGTCGTTGAGCTGCTAAGGTCATGCTGCCCGTCTGAACAACCTCACAAAATGCGCGCATCTGTTTGAGGCGATTGTTTTTGTAATAGCATTTTTTAGCTGAGCTCATCACTTGCCTTTAATTTGTGTTTAATTATTACTTGTGATTATAGTCAAAATTGAAACAATTGATTAGGTAAATAATTGTATTGGGGTTTAGCCTGCGTAACCCGTCAAGACTTATCATTGTGATCGCGCTATTTTGGATTATTTGTGTTGTAAGTTTTAAACGGAATATTTTTCGGTATATAGTGTGCGACATTAACCCACTCATTTTTTTGCAAGGGTATATGTTACACAGTCGAGCAAGTTTGAGTTGTTTTTTGTCAGTAAAGTTAATATATTCAATAAGTTAAAATTCGTTGTTTAACGCTTGATTGTTCAATATTATAGGTGGATATTATGCAAGCTTATGTACTGCCATTTCATTTGTTAGGTTTAAATAATATTCCGGAAGTAGGGGGCAAGAATGCCTCTCTTGGTGAGATGATTGCCAATCTGGGTCCAACAGGGGTGCGGGTGCCGGGCGGCTTTGCGACAACGGCGCAAGCCTATCGCGATTTTCTAGCTAACGAAGGTCTGGATAAGCGCATCGAAGGTTTGCTCGAAAAACTTAATGTAGACGATGTGGTTGCCTTGGCGGAAGCGGGAAGAACGATACGCGGTTGGGTCGTCGAAGCCCCTTTACCCGTGCGTTTAGAGCAAGAGGTGCGTGAGCATTATGCCTTGCTCGCTGCGGATTCCAATAGTAGTTTTGCAGTACGTTCTTCAGCCACAGCGGAAGATTTACCGGATGCATCATTCGCAGGTCAACAAGAAACTTTTCTTAATATCCACGGGATAGAGAATATCCTCCATGCGATTCGTGAAGTTTTTGCCTCTCTTTATAACGACAGAGCCATTTCATACCGGGTTCATAAGGATTTTACGCATGCCGATGTCGCCTTGTCTGCCGGGATACAGCGCATGGTCAGATCTGATTTGGGTGCATCTGGTGTGATGTTTACGCTGGACACAGAGTCTGGCTTTCGCGATGCGATCTTTATTACGTCGTCTTTTGGTCTGGGTGAAATGGTGGTGCAAGGCGCAGTTAATCCAGATGAATTTTACGTTCATAAACAGCAGTTAGCCGCAGGATTTCCCGCCATTATTCGTCGTTCATTAGGTTCAAAACAGTTGCGTATGGTGTTTGATGAGCAGCGCTCGGCAGGGCGTTCAACGCGGATTGAGTCTATCCCGTTGGAAGATCAGGCGCGCTTTTCTTTGACGGACGAAGATGTGTTGTTGTTGTCGCGTTATGCCATGTCGATTGAAGCCCATTATGGGCGTCCTATGGATATTGAGTGGGGGAAAGATGGGCTGGATGGGATGCTCTATATTTTACAGGCGCGTCCTGAAACGGTTAAGTCTAACGGCAGCAGTGGTAGCGAGAAATTTCGTCTGATACAACGTGGTGATGTGTTGGCAGAGGGACGTGCAATTGGACAGAAGATCGGTGCGGGGCGCGTGAGAATTATTTTAAGTGCTGATGAAATGGATAAGGTGGAGGCTGGGGATGTGCTGGTTACCGATATGACAGATCCGAATTGGGAACCTGTGATGAAAAAAGCGGCTGCCATTATCACCAATCGTGGCGGGCGTACCTGTCATGCGGCGATTATCGCGCGTGAATTGGGTATTCCTGCCATTGTCGGATGTGGACACGCAACCCGTTCTTTGCGTGAAGGTGAAACTGTCACAGCAAGTTGTGCCGAAGGTGATACGGGCTATGTTTATCACGGCAGGCTACCCTTTGAGGTCGTTGTTCATAATGAAGCCGTTTTGCCTCCCTTGCCTGTAAAGTTGATGCTCAATGTGGGAAATCCAAATTTAGCTTTCGAATTTGCACAGTTGCCTTCAGCGGGTGTGGGCTTGGCGAGATTGGAGTTCATCATCAATAATTTGATCGGTATTCATCCAAAAGCGGTGTTGGAGCATAATAAACTGCCAGCAAAATTACATGAGGCCGTTTTAAAACGTTCCGCAGGCTATGCTAGCCCGGAAGAATTTTATGTGGAAAAAATTACCGAAGGGGTTGCTACTTTAGCCGCAGCCTTTTGGCCAAAAAAAGTGATTGTGCGTCTGTCTGATTTTAAATCTAATGAGTATCGCAAGCTATTGGGTGGCGAAATTTATGAGCCTATGGAAGAAAATCCCATGATAGGTTTTCGGGGAGCAGGACGCTATATTGCCCCTAATTTTTCTGACTGTTTTGAAATGGAATGTCGGGCCATGAAGCGGGTGCGTGAAAAGTTAGGCTATATCAATGTAGAGTTGATGATCCCGTTCGTACGCACCGTACAAGAAGCGCGTGACGTGGTCGCCATGATGTCAAAACATGGTTTAACGCGGGGGGAAAATGGCTTGCGTTTGATCATGATGTGCGAAATACCCTCGAATGCCTTGTTAGCTGAAGAGTTCCTGGCGTTTTTTGATGGTTATTCTATAGGCTCCAATGATTTGACGCAGTTAACTTTGGGCTTGGATCGTGATTCCGCTTTGGTTGCTGATCGATTTGATGAGCGCGACCCGGCCGTTAAGGTGCTACTGAAAATGGCAATAAACACCTGCAACCGCCTGAATAAATATGTCGGTATTTGCGGCCAAGGTCCTTCGGATCACTTCGATTTTGCGCAATGGCTGGTTGAGGCCGGAATACATACCTTGTCTCTTAATCCGGATACCTTGCTGGATACATGGCGCAAATTGGCGACTGCGGATATAAGTGGGATGTCGGCTAAGGTATAGAAATCAGTACGGCAACCCTGCTGTTTCTACGGTTGGCAGGGTTGTATCAGCGCTTTTTGTTTTAGGTGTTGTCGCTCAGACAAGTCAAATAAACGGTCGCATCAGGCTGTGTGTGGTTGCGCTGTGCCTGCCAAATCATTTCACTTAAACACGTCATGATGCGATGTTGTGCGTCGTGTTCTGATGCATAGTGATGTGTCAGTCGCACGAAATGCGCGCGAATACCCGGTGGCTGATCTATGGATATTTGTTCTTCTATAGTCAGATGCATCATTAGATGCAAAAAGGGATTCGTTTCGCCCTGCTCAGGGGTATAGTCGCGTTCCAGAAAACGTTCGGGATCTTCGAAAACTTTGAAATATTCGGGATGCTTTTCCATCAATTGCGCTGCTAAATCTTCAAGAGGCATCAGTAATTCTTTGTTACGACGCTTGCGCCATGTATCGAAGAGGAATTGCCGGGCTTCGTCACGGGATGGATTAAAAAACATCGGTTCGACCTTTGTATTCACATAAATCATAAATCAGACATTCTGCACAGTTTGGTTTTCGAGCGCGGCAAAGGTAGCGGCCATGCAGAATCAACCAGTGATGTGCATTGAGCATGAATTCTTTGGGGATGACTTTCAATAACTTCATTTCAACATCCAGTACGTTTTTCCCTGGTGCTAAGCCGGTGCGATTGCCAATGCGAAAGATGTGCGTATCGACTGCCATGGTCGGTTGGCCGAACGCAGTATTGAGTATCACGTTAGCCGTCTTGCGCCCAACGCCCGGCAGGGCTTCCAGCGCCTCGCGTGTTTGCGGCACAATACCGTTGTGTTGTTCAATTAATATCTTGCAAGTTTTTATGACGTGTTTGGCTTTGGTTTTGTATAAGCCTATGCGTTGGATATAGGTCGTTAATTTTTCTTCCCCTAGGTCTAAGATCGTCTGCGGGGTATTGGCAATCGGATATAAATGTCGGGTGGCCGCATTAACGCTAATGTCGGTGGCCTGCGCTGACAGCATGACGGAGATTAGCAGTTCGAAAGCCGAGGTGTATTCCAGTTCGGTTTTTGGATGCGGATTGGCCGCTTGCAGACGTTCAAAAATTTGCCGACGTTGGGCTGCGTTCATCAGGCTTAGTGTCAGGAGGTCAGGTTAGTGACTTGCTGTGCTTTGGCTATGCTGCGCAAATTAAGCCAGTTTTTAGTGGCGATCAGCATTCCTAATGTGATGAAGGCTCCGGGAGGTAAAATAGCCAGTAAAAAGCCATGATAGCCGGGTATGACCGTAATGATCAGTGATTTTGCAGATTCGCCTAAGGCCATGTCTATGCCAGAGAGTAAGGTGCCATGGCCGAATATTTCACGTATACCGCCCAGTACGGCCAGCACGCAAGTTAAGCCCAGTCCCATCGCAAACCCATCCACCGCTGACTGCAAGGGAGGATTCTTAGCGGCAAAAGCTTCAATACGCGCCAGCACGATACAGTTGGTAACGATTAAAGGGATGAATATCCCGAGTACAACATACAGAGAATACATATAAGCATTCATCAGATATTGAATGACGGTGACCAGTACGGCAATGATCAGAATAAATACAGGGATGCGCGCCTCATTGGGTACTATGTTTCTGATCGGTGCGATTGCCGCACCCGACAAGGCCATTACCACTGAGGTTGCCAGACCCAAACTCACACCATTCACCACGGATGAGCTAACAGCAAGGATGGGGCACATTCCCAGTAATTGCACCACGCCGGTATTTTGCTTCCAGACACCGTTGTGAAGAATATCCTTGAATTCCTGATAGGTCATGGTTTTTGCTCCTTCGTTTGTATGGCGAACAGGGCCTCATGGTGCAGTGCGTAGTATTGCAAGGTTTTATGGACGGCTTTGACGACGGCGCGCGGGGTGATGGTAGCGCCAGCCATATAATCAAACTGTCCCCCGTCCTTTTTAACTTTCCAGTCTGCATCCGCGTATTTAGCAAGGGATGTGTGATTGAATTGCGTAATCCAGTTGCTGCGGGCAATTTCAATGTAGTCCCCCAGACCCGGCGTTTCCTTGTGTGTCAACACGCGTACGCCTGCGAGTTCGCCGTTGTCATGTATGGCAATCAGCAAGCCTATCTTCCCGCTATATCCATCGGGTGCGACGGCTTCGAGTACAAGAACAGAGGGTTGGTTTGCCCGTCGCGCACGGTAAACGGTGGTGGTGTCCTCATTGCCTAATAAGGGGTCAGGATGAATATCCTGTGTGTCTTTAATGATGTCATTGTCATACAATGCTTGAGGAACTATTTGCGAAATAAGTTTAAGCTTTTCCGCTTCTATGCTTTGTTCTATACGATCGTGTGTCTGGTTGAAAGTGAAAGCCAGTATCGCCGTGCCTATCAGCGCAAAAACAGTCAGGTTGAGCGCTGTATGCAGCGAGGCTTTTACGATGGTGCGCCTCATGACCGCTTCTCCTTTTTGCCAAATACTTTAGGTTGTGTATAAGCGTCGATGAGAGGGACGCAAATATTCATCAGCAGGGTGGCGAATGCCATTCCGTCCGGAAAGCCACCAAAGGTTCGTATCAAATAGGTTAGCAAGCCTGCACCAAAGGCGAATAGCCATTTGCCTTTAGGGGTAGTCGGGGATGTAACAGGGTCGGTGAGTATGAAAAACGCACCTATCATCGCGGCACCTGAAAACAGGTGAAACATTGGCGTGACATAGTGTGTCGGATCGATCAGGTGAAAAATACCTGCGATGATAAATAAAGTCGTCAGATAGGCGACAGGGAGATGCCAACTGATAATGCGTTTGGCAATTAAATAAATACCGCCTAATAAAAATCCTGCCGCCACCCATTCGCTGCCGTGTCCTGCTAGACGGCCATAGATTGGCATGTCCAGAATTTCTTTGACTTGTCCGTTTAAATGCAGTTGTGTCTTGAGGGTGTCGAGTGGCGTGGCCATGGTAATGGCGTCAAGTTTAACGCCTGCGGGGAGCGTGCCTTGAAAAATATAGTTAAGTTGATCCATAAAACTCAAAGATATCGCACCCAGTCCATTCGGGCTGAGCCAGTGTGTCATATGAACCGGGAATGAAATGATAAGCACTGCGTAACCTATCATGGCGGGATTGAAAGGGTTGTTGCCTAAGCCGCCATACAGATGTTTAGATATGCTGATGGCAAAAGCGGTGCCTACAACCACCAGCCACCACGGGGCTAGCGGGGGGATGGATAGTGCAAGCAGCCAGGCTGTGAGCAGCGCTGTGTTGTCTTTGAGAAAAGGCGCGATGGGTTTGTTCTGGATTTTTAGCATCAGCGCTTCGACACTTAATGCGGTAAGACTCGCCAGTGTGAGGGAGATAAGAATCGCCGGACCGAAATACCAGACATAAATGGCAATACCAGGAATTAGGGCAAGCATCACGTTCAGCATAATCTGCGATACGCTGACGGGTTTGGTAATGAAGGGTGAAAAAAATCCGGGCATATTAACCTTTAGTGTGATCGGCAACAGGGGCTAACGCCATTTCACGAATTCTTGCGCGTTGCGCTTCGATCTCATCAATTTGAGCCTGTTGTGCGGGTGTAAGTTGTTCGGTGTTCAAAGGCTTAATAGCCGCAGCCTGTTCTTTGGCGTGATCGATGGCAGTCTGAATTTTAAGCTGCAGGGTGTCTTCAGGATTGACATCGGTTTTAACCAGTGTAGGAGGCTGTTCTGTACGTTGAGTTTTCGCTGCGCTCGCCGCTTTTTCCTTGGCGGCCAGCTTTTCGGCTTTCTCACGTTTTTCACGCTCGATGCGACTTTCACGGAACTCATGTCGTTCTCGTGCCGTATCGGCGGCTTTTTGGTTTGCTTCCTGTGCCCAAATTTCGCTTTTTGCAAAACGGTAATATTGAACCAGTGGAATATTGCTCGGGCACACATAAC
Organism: uncultured Nitrosomonadales bacterium; assembly: GCA_903861075.1. Taxonomy (GTDB): domain Bacteria; phylum Pseudomonadota; class Gammaproteobacteria; order Burkholderiales; family Gallionellaceae; genus Gallionella. The sequence continues at coordinate 18,467 of CAIOSY010000057.1, read as the reverse complement.
TGCATGCGCCACATTCGATACAGTCGAACAGGTGATAGTCTTCCGCTTTGTCAAAATTTTTAGCCTTGGCGAACCAGTACAATTCCTGAGGTTGCAATTCGGCAGGGCAGGCATCGGCGCAGCGTGTGCATCGTATGCAGGGCAGGGCGGGTTGGGCTGGCGGGAAAATTTCTTTTGAGGCGGCGATGATACAGTTAGTCGCCTTGATCACACCGACTTGCATCGAGGGCATAGGAACGCCCATCATCGGTCCTCCCATGATGTAATAACGTGTTCCGTTCAGGGGAGCGGCGTGTGCAACCAGTTCATCCATAGGAGTGCCGATCAGCACCTCGAAATTTTGTGGATGCGACACGTTGCCGGTTACGGTAACAATGCGGGAAATCAGCGGTTCGCCAAAACGAATCGCGCGCCATGTGCTGTAAGCCGTGCCGACGTTAAAACACTGTACACCCAGATTGGTGGAGCGAACCCCTGCTGCGACCTCAATGCCTGTCAATACACGGATGAGTTGTTTCGCGCCCCCGCCCGGATAGACCGTAGGAACGGCAATGACTTCTATGCCTTGGTATTTGCCTTCTAAAACGGCGGCGCGCATGGCGGAAATGGCTTCAGGTTTATTGTCTTCAATGCCGATCAATATTTCTTCTGTCGACAATAGGGCGCGCATGATTTGTGCGCCTTCTAGTATTTCTGCCGCACGTTCCCTCATCAAAAGGTCGTCGCAGGTAATGTAGGGCTCACATTCTGCGCCATTGAGGACGAGGGTTTTTATTTTTTGCTGGCTTGCGTGCAGTTTCATGTCGCTGGGAAAGACTGCGCCGCCCAAACCTACTACACCTGCTTTACGTAGTTTCAGACGCAATTCGCTGTGTGTGCATTCTAACCAGTCCAGGCAGGGATCTAATTCTATCCATTCATCTCGCCCATCCGGAATCAGGGTGATACAGAGTTCAGGAAGTCCTGAAGAATTCGCGACCAGTTGTTTGTCTATGGCGGCAATCATCCCGGAAGTTGAAGCATGAACCGAGCTGGATAAATTTCCTTCCGCGCAGCCGATTAGCTGTCCTTTGAGGACATGCTGGCCGATTTCTACGGCGGGCACGGCGCTATTTCCTACATGCTGATGCAGGGGGATGGTAAGCTTTGACGGCAAATTCGCCTGAACAATGGGCGTTTGATTCGATTGCGCCTTGTTGGTGGGAGGATGTATGCCGCCATGAAATTGGTGTAGTTTTCTCATTGTGCTCAAGGCTTATTTTGATGCTGTCAGTGCGTACACAGGATATTTCCACTTCCAGTTGGCGGCGCTCTCTTCTATGGCTTGCATGGTGATGCAATCGACAGGGCAGGGCGGGACACATAATTCACAGCCGGTGCATTCAGCTGCAATAATAGTATGCATTTGTTTGGCGGCACCAACGATCGCATCGACAGGGCAGGCTTGAATGCACAAGGTACAACCGATGCAGTTGGATTCGTCTATGAGAGCAACCGCTTTGGGTTTAGGGATGCTTTCGCCACCAAATGGTTTGAAATCCACGCCGAGCAGGTTGGCTAATTTTTGTATGCCTTCTTCTCCGCCGGGCGGGCACTTGTTGATGTCAGCCTCGCCTTCGGCTATCGCCGTTGCATAGGGTTTGCAACCGGGAAAGCCGCACTGCCCACATTGTGTTTGTGGTAAAACCGCATCAATTTTATCTACCAGTGGATTACCTTCAACGCGAAACTTAATCGCGGCAAAACCTAATACCGCGCCCAGCGCGATGGCAATCCCTGACATTGCCAGCAATGCACTTAACATTATTTGATCAATCCTGAAAAACCCATGAAGGACAGACTCATTAAGCCTGCGGTGACCATTGCAATCGCTGAACCTTTGAAAACGCCCGGTACATCGGCGCCTTCCATGCGCTCACGCAGGCCGGCGAAGAGCACCATTACCATGGTAAAACCTACCGAACCCCCAAAACCAAACATTAAAGATTCCATAAAGTTGTGGTGAGCTTGCACATTGAGCAAGGGTATGCCGAGAACGGCACAGTTGGTGGTAATCAGGGGGAGGTAGATACCCAGTGTCTGATAGAGCGCGGGGCTGGTTTTTTCCACGGCCATTTCAGTGAACTGAACGATTCCTGCAATAACAACGATAAAGGACAGGGTGGTCAGATAGGCTAAATCCGGCCCGAGTAAATAGTGGCTGATTAAGTAGCTGGACCCTGACCCCAGTGTTAATACGAAGGTCGTTGCCGCGCCCATGCCAACGGCGGCTTCCAGTTTTTTGGAAACCCCCATGAATGGGCATAGCCCGAGTATCTTTACCATCACAATGTTGTTTACAAACACAGCGCCTAGTAAAACCAACAGATATTCAGTCATTTATTATGCTTTCTAACGGGTCTGAATGCGGCCCTTGATGGTCGGCTCTATTTCCTGCCGTCATTTATCATTCGGGATAAATTGATGATTAGGGGAGCTTCATTTTACAACAGGCACGGATTATCCAATGATTCGCCGCAGGCTTCAACTGCTTTGTTGGTATAACGATATATCCAAAAGTTTTAGTCTTATTTAGTTTTCATCTGCCTGCAATCGGGAGTTTTTTGTATTGTGCTTAAAAATCAGGCAGAAGGTTCAGGTTTTCAGATGTTTGAGTAGTGTGGTGTAGAGCGCACTGCTTGAGACGGGTTTGCTGATGTGATCATTCATCCCCGCTTCCATGCTGTGCCGGCGATCCTCGTCAAAAGCATTGGCCGACATGGCCAGTATCGGCGTGTTATCCCATCCGGCTAGCTTGCGTATCGCTTTGCTGGCATCTAAACCGTTCATGAGTGGCATTTGTATGTCCATTAAAACGAGGTCGTAATGATTATTTTTGGCTTTTTCTACTGCTTCGATACCGTTTTGAGCCAAATCGACAAAGAAACCGACTTGTTTTAGTAGCCAGATTGAAACCTCCTGATTGAAGAGGTCGTCTTCCACTAAAAGAACCTTAACTTGCGGGCGTTTTTGCTGCAATTGTATTTCGGCAGTTTCGGCGCTTTCTAATAATTCGATTTCATCGAGTTTTTCAAGCCGATTAAATTGAACTGTAAACCAGAAGGTGCTCCCCTCATCGGGATTGCTTTCGACACCAATACGGCCACCCATTAGTTCAACCAGACGTTTACTAATGGCAAGCCCCAGTCCGGTGCCGCCATATTGCCGGGTGGTTGAGCTGTCTGCTTGTTCAAACGCGTTAAATAATCGAGTTTGCGCTTGCGCGGGAATGCCGATTCCGGTGTCTTGAACTTTGAAAATCAAAGCGACTTTTTCCGGAGGGGACGCGATTTGAGTAATGCTCAAACTCACCGAACCTTGCCGGGTAAACTTAATTGCATTGCTGACTAGATTGATCAGGATTTGCCCTAGCCGCAAGGCATCGCCTGATAGCGGTTGATGAGAGAGTAAGCGGGGTAGCGTAACAGTAAACGCCAACCCTTTTTCTGTTGCTTTGTGCTCTGTCAGATTGCTCAGGTTTGTCAGGACGTGATCCAGGCTAAAACCGAGTTGTTCAAGTTTGAGTTGATCAGCTTCAATCTTGGACAGATCCAGAATGTCGTTGATAAGATCCAGTAAATGTTGAGAAGACTGCTTTACTTTGCTGAGCTGGTCAATTTGTTCGTGTTGTGTTGCGTGCGTCAGCGCCATTTCAGACATGCCAATAATCGCGTTCATCGGTGTACGTAATTCATGACTCATGTTTGCCAGAAAGGCACTTTTGCTCTTATTTGCCGCCTCGGCAGCAACGCGTGCTTGTGTCAGTTGGCTATTGCTGTCTTGCAGTTCCTGGAGTTGGGCGTGGCGATCGGTCACATCTCGAATGCAGCCAAAAATATGTCGGATACCCTGAGCGTCGTTATATTGATGATCTGAAAATGCACGTATCCAGCGTATTTCACCATCAAGACGTTGTATACGGCATTCCAGATCCCAATTGGTCTGTGTGTTTTCTGCATCCTGTATCGTCTGCATCACCGTTACACGGTCTTCTTCGAGCACATGATTTATAAATGTATTGCTATTCCACTCTTCCCGGAGGTTGGGGTAGCCGAAAATACGCGCAAGTCCCAGTGTGCGAGCGGTGATTTTTGTTTGATAATTGTAATCCCAACCGCCAATTTTGCTGATTTCCTCGACTAAATCCAAACGGGTAGTCTTGATACGTAAGGCTTCCTCTGCTGCTATGCGTGCGCTAATGTCTGTGAAAGTTGCCACGCCGCCGATAATCTTCCCATCAATCTGAATGGGGTTGCTCCAGTATTCGACCGGGATGGGTGTGCCATTTTTTTGCCAGAAAACTTCGTCTTTGCAGTTAATGCTGCATCCTTCATACATGGCTTTGTAAATATTACATTGAGCAGCCGGATAGTTGCTTTCATTAAGATGAGTATGATGTATAACCGTATGAAGGTGTTTTCCCATGAGTTCATTTGCATCATCGTAGCCTAACAGGCGTAACGCAGCCTGATTGATAAAGGTGCAATTACCCTTCAGATCGAACCCATAGGTGCCTTCACTCATTGCGTTCATCAGTGAAAACATTTTCTGATTATTTTCGCGCACCTCTTTATTTTGCATCGCCAGTTTTCGACGTATGGAAATCAGATGCAATAGTAAAAACAGCATCGCTGCTGTGCTGATCAAGCCTGCCGTGATTTGCCAGATATAACGTTTGAATATGTCTTGTGATGTAAATTGAGGAATGGATTCGAACGGTGGCAGTCGTAATTCTTTTAGGAGATCAACAATCGCGCTATAGTCGGCGGGAATTGAAAATCCCGGTACTTCCCGGGTGTTTAGCGTGTTTGTTTTTATATTCAGGGTCAACAAAGCCGCTGCCACACGCCGTCTAAGGATATTGTCGGTATCGAGTGTGCTGGAAAAAGGCCATTCAGGATATAAGGCGGTAGACGTAGCATAAGGGGAATCTGTTTGGGCTTGTAAGTTGAGTACCGTTATCTTCTTTGCGTCTATTTTCCCCTCACGTATCAGTGCTTCGAGTACCCCGGAACGTAAAAACCCGACATCTGCCGCACCTGAGAGTACCTTGTCGACGATCTTGTCGTGAGGTGTTCCGGTCATAATCAGCGTTGCATCTTTGGGGAGTGTGATTCCCGCACGTTTGAGTTCAAGTGCTTGCGCCAGATAGCCCATGAGTGATTGTGAATTCACGGTGGCGATTGTGCGTCCTTTGAGATCACTTAAAGACTGAATGTCAATCCGGTTTGTTCGTTTAAAAATCACGCCGCCATCAAGCGAACTTGTTTGGTTCTGCGTGTTTGACGCACGTGTTGCAAGCGGTGCGCTTAGGCCGATACGATGTTTTAAAAAGATATAGTGGGCGGGATTTGTTAATACAAAATTCAGTTTATGTTCGCTGACAGCCTGATCCAGCTCATCGTAATTCATGATCTCAATCGCAAAATCCCGATCGGGTATGGCTAGTTTGAGTGCAAGTGTTAGGGGTTGATATTCTTTCAGGGTTTCCGGTATTGGGCGATAGGCGAGTATGCCAATTTTAACGGGTTCAAGCGCATGGCTAGTGCAGCTGATAATCAGCATTGCGCCCAGCAGAGTAAGCCGTCCTGACCAGCCGTAAATAAATGATGAAAAGTTGAGCATGGACAGTCTTAACTGTAAGAATGAGTTTATGTGCTGTGCGACGCCATAATGCCCGGCGCGAAAATAAAAAAAATTGATATTTTAGCATTTTTTACTAATACGGGTTGAGCATAATTGCTTGTTAATTTTACTTGCTATTTTATGAGCCATTCGATTTTAGGCTCGCGTGAATTGTGGCAACACGATTTTTAATCGGGCTATAATGCCAGCGTTTCAGGTGGTTTCTGAAATAATCCGTCCGAGGGGACACAACCGAATCATCAAGGAGATATCATGAATAAATTGATTGCATTGGCGTGTTTTGGGTTTTGCTTCGTAGTTTCTGCACCGGCGTGGGCAGGGGCGCAGCAGGATAAGATGAAAGGCTGTAATCAGGAAGCCAGGGAAGGCGCTTTGAAAGGCGATGAACGTAAAGCCTTTATGAGTAAATGTTTGAAAAAAGATTACACCCTGAAAAACGCTGCCGTGGCAGCTGACAAGTCGAATGAAAAAGCAGTCGCAGCGCCTGTTAAACAACAGGATAAGATGAAAAGTTGTAACGATGATGCAAAAACAAAAGCCTTAAAAGGGGATGAACGCAAAGCGTTTATGAAGACCTGTTTAAAAGCGTAATCTTGCAGGCAGAAGCCGCCGTCGCGGCTTTTGCCGATGATTGAGTGCGCTTCGCTACGCTCTGTTTTCATCGAAATGCCCGTATGTTAGGGCATGCAATTTTTTCATGACGTTCTTTTAGCTACGCACTAAGCTATCCGCATGATTTTCTTCACGCTAGGCTGCACATTAGGTATTTGGCTATTGCAACAACAGGCCAGGCTGCCGGTCTTTTTGTGGGCGTGGCTATTGGTCGGATTCGGGCTTGTGCTTTGGATCCCTGAAAAGACGTTTAATCAGCGCATGCTGCGCGCGCTGTTCATTGCTGTATTTTCCACTTTAATTGGTTTTTATCACGCTGCGTGGCAGGCAGATCTGCGCCTTGTGCAATCTCTTCCCTACGAGTTTCAGCGGCAGGATATTGAACTCATCGGGGTTGTTGCTGAACTCCCTCATCTTGGTGAACGAGGGTTACGCTTTGCTTTTGATGTTGAACGTACCCTGACGCCTGGGCATTTTGTTCCGCCTAAGATCTACCTCAGCAGCTATTTTGATTTGAAAAATCCACCGCCCGATTTCCATGCCGGTGAGCGTTGGCAGTTGACGGTCAGGCTCAAACAACCGCATGGTAGTAGCAATCCCAATGGTTTTGATTTTGAGCTGTGGTGCCTGGAAAATAAGGTGCGCGCGGTGGGTTATGTTAATAATAAAGCGCCCAATCACCGTCTTAACGCACGTGCCTATGGATTTTTATACTGGATTGAAAGTAATCGGGAATCAATACGTCAGAAATTTAAGGCCTCGCTGGTATCCGCACCTTACGCGGGCGTTTTAACAGCTCTGGCTATTGGCGATCAGGGTAGTATTTCGGCGGCACAATGGCAAATATACCGCAGAACCGGGGTGATACACCTGATGAGCATCTCGGGTTTACATATCACGATGCTGGCAGGGATGGGGTTTATGCTCAGCTACAGCTTGTGGAGACGCAGCACTAGACTGACCCTGAAAATTGCGGCGCGCAAAGTTGCCGCCTTGGTCTCGCTGCTTGTCGCAATCAGTTATGCGCTGCTTTCCGGTTATGGCGTGCCCGCACAACGTACAGTGTATATGGTCGCGGCAGTTGCCTGTGCGTTGTGGCTGAACCGCAATTTTTCGCTGGCGCAGATATTAGCCATCGCGCTGCTAGGTGTCTTGATTCCCGATCCTTGGGCTGTCTTGTCGCCTGGTTTCTGGTTGTCATTCGGATCGGTTTCCCTGATATTTTACGTCACCGCTCATCGCATCGATACCATGCAGGCAAGCGAAGAAACCGCACCGGCAGTGGGACTGATGAATAAATTCAGGCGTACTTTAAATAACTATGCCTATGTGCAATGGGCAATGAGTCTGGGGTTGATTCCGCCATTGCTGGGATTGTTCGGGCAGGTCTCGCTGGTTTCCCCTCTGGCCAATGCCTACGCGATTCCGATGATTAGTCTGATCGTCGTTCCCTTTGCCTTGCTGGGGGTGGTCTTGCCCATCGACACACCGCTTTGGATTGCCCATTGGGTTTTGGAAAAAACCATGATGCCACTCCAGTACTTAAGTGATTTACCCGCTGCGGTGTGGATGCAGCATCCTCCGCCGATATGGTGTGTGATAATGGGGATGTTGGGCGTGTTGTGGATTTTAACCCCGCGCGGTTTTCCCGCCCGATGGTTAGGTATTCTGCTTATGTTACCGATGTTTTTAAACCGTCCCGTTCCGCCCGTTTCCGGTAGTGTGAACGCCTTGATTTTCGATGTCGGACAGGGATTGTCAGTCGCATTGCAAACGCAGCATCACACCTTGCTTTATGATAGCGGACCTGATTTTTCAGATCAGGCCGATAGCGGTAATCGCATCATCATCCCCGGTTTGACGAGTTTGGGTGTAGGCGCGCTGGATGAGTTGATGTTAAGTCATGATGATATTGACCACACAGGCGGTACTGCATCTATATTGCAAATGATGCCCGTTGCCCGGATTACGTCATCTTTGCCGGCGAATCTCATGCAAACCGTCCCTGGACTGAAAGACGATATTCGTCTTTGTCAGGACGGGCAAAGCTGGGACTGGGATGGGGTGAAGTTTGAGTTGCTGCACCCGGGAAATGAGGTGTTCAGAGCGCGTTCGCAAGACAATGAGCGTAGCTGTGTCTTGCGTATTGGTACGGGAAATCAGCACATTTTATTGGCGGGTGATATTGAAAAGCGGGGCGAGACGGCACTCATAGCTCGACATGAGGCGCAATTAGCCGCTAATGTGCTCGTGGTTCCGCATCACGGTAGCGCGAGTTCTTCCAGTCTTGAGTTTGTCGGGGCAGTATTGCCCGACTATGCCGTTTTTACCGTGGGTTATCTCAATCGCTTTGGTCATCCCAAAGCAGACATAACGCAACGCTATCGAGATAGTGGTGCGAGCATATTACGTTCAGATATAGAGGGTGCAATTCAGGTGAGTATGAACCCGCAAGGATATTCAATTGAGCGCTATCGTGCCAGCCATCAGCGTTACTGGATGCATACGCCCAAAATGGATTAAGCTGAAATTTCCTGAGGAAAAAGTCGATTTGACGGTTGGCCTGCTACAAAATTAGGATTTCATGCAAAACAGGATAAGTTTTAATCGCCTTCAGTAAGTACCCCGTCTACCAGTTTCAAATTGCGTTCCATACGTTTAGCCAGTGTCAGATCATGGGTAACAACAATAAAACTGGTGCCCAGTTGCTCATTGAGTTGTTGCATTAAATCAAACAATGCCTGAGCGCTGTTGCGATCCAGATTGCCTGTGGGTTCGTCCGCTAACACGCAATCCGGTTTTGTGACAAGGGCGCGAGCCACCGCCGTACGTTGACGTTCACCGCCGGAGAGTTCGGCAGGCAGATGCTGTATTCGGTGGGCCAGTCCTACTTGTTCCAGCATTGCAGCGGCAATGGGCTGGGCATTTTTTCGTTTCATGCCGCGTATCAAAAGTGGCATGGCCACATTTTCAAGTGCGCTAAATTCGGGTAATAAGTGATGGAACTGATAAACAAATCCCAGGGATAGGTTGCGAATGTTGCCACGCTGGGCCTCGTTCATGCTCTGTACATCCTGTCCGAGTATCTGCACGCTGCCACTGCTGGCATGGTCGAGTCCGCCGAGTAAGTGCAGGAGTGTGCTTTTGCCTGAGCCTGAAGAGCCAACGATGGCGATGCGCTCAGCGCGGGCGACACTAAGATTCACCCCTTTTAGTACGGGTACTTGTACTTTTCCCAGGCTGAATGTCTTGCTCAGCTCGCGGCAGGAAATGACGATTTTTTGTTCCATATCCAGTACCCTGCTTTTTGATGGCTTATCTTTACTCATAACGCAGTGCCTCTGCCGGTTGTGTTTTTGAGGCGCGATAGCTGGGGTATAGTGTTGCCAATAGACTGATTAAAAAAGATAAACCGGATATGATTAAAACTTCATGGAGTCGTAAATCGGAAGGCAGTTCACTGATGTAATAGACATCTTTAGCCAAAAATTGTACACCGAACAGATGTTCGATGAATGGCACAACCGTATTGATGTTCAGGGCGAGTAATACGCCTGACAGCGTACCCGCCAGCGTACCGATCAGTCCGATGACTACGCCTTGTACGATAAATATTTTCATGATGCTGCGGGGGGTCGCCCCCAGGGTGCGCAGTATCGCAATATCAGCTTGTTTGTCGGTCACGGCCATCACCAGTGTCGAAACAATGTTAAAGGCGGCGACAGCGACGATCAGCGACAAGATAATAAACATCATCTTTTTTTCCATTTGTACCGCTTTAAAGTAATTGCTGTTTTGATGTGTCCAGTCGTTGGCGTAGAGTCCACCGGGCAACTGATTTTGGAGTTCGGTTGCCACTTTGGGTGCGAGATCAATGTCGCGTAACTTTGTACTGATCCCTGTCACCGCGTCGCCAAGTTGAAATAACTTCTGCGCATCGTTGATGTTGATCAATGCCAGGCTGTTGTCGTAGGGCGCCATCCCGATTTCAAATATGCCCACGACGCGAAACTGTTTTAAACGCGGCATCATGCCTGCGGGGGTGATCGAACCTTGCGGGGTGATTAGCATCACTTTTTCCCCCATCCTAACGCCAAGGGCGCGAGCCAGATCGGAGCCCAGTACGATACCAAACTCAGTGCTGCGTAACTCAGTGAGCGATCCTGCCTTGATTTTATTGGATAAATCTGTGATTGCCGTTTCAAGTAAGGGATCGATTCCGCGCACCATTACCCCTTGTACGCTCTGGCCGAACGATAGCATGCCCTGACCGACCACGTAAGGCGCTGCGGCTAAAATCTGAGGGTGATGGCTGATCGTATTAAGTGTTAATGACCAGTTTTCTAACCTTCCGCCATCAGCGACAACTTCCAGGTGAGGCGATGCGCCCAGCATGCGGGCGCGAATTTCCTTTTGAAAGCCATTCATGACGGATAGTACGACGATGAGTGCCATTACACCCAGTCCCATACCGAGCATGGAAATGAGTGAAATGAAGGAAATAAAATGGTTGCGTCGTTTTGCTCGCGTATAGCGTAGGCCGATGAAGAGTTCGTAGGGTTGCAAAGTAAATTGTATGGTAATGAGAACGGTTTACAGTTTGCCACAACTAGGCGGTGGATAACAGCCAGAACGTGTTGTAACGTAAAAAACATCCATTAGTCGTTTGTTGTGTACGGTTGTCGGGTCTGTGGCTATTTGAATTCACCCGGACGTTCGACCTTAAACCATAATGAGTACAGTACGGGCAGGTAGAACAGTGTGAGCAGGGTTGCAACCAGCAATCCGCCCATAATAACAACAGCCATAGGGCCCCAAAACACACTGTGGGTAAGCGGGATCATTGCTAGAATGGCCGCTCCGGCGGTTAGCATGATAGGGCGGAAGCGCCTTACGGTAGATTCAACTATGGCATCCCAGTGTGTCATTCCTTCATCTACATCCTGGCTGATTTGGTCAAGTAAAATCACCGAGTTGCGCATAATCATGCCGGATAGGGAAATCATGCCCAGCATGGCAACAAAGCCAAAGGGCACATGAAAAACTAAAAGTGCACCTGTGACACCTATTATGCCTAGCGGCGCGGTCAGCAGGGCGAGGGTAACCTGCTTATATCGTTTTAATTGGAGCATTAACAGCGTCAAAATTAAAAAACACATTAACGGCAAAATTTCGATAATGGAATCCTGAGCTTTATCGCTGTCCTCCATTGCGCCACCGACTTCGATGCGATAGCCTTCAGGAAGTTGGGCGCGTATCTTTGAGAGTTTTTCATCGATAGCCAAACTGACATCCGGCGCACGCACCTCATCGGGTATATCCGCGCGTACCGTGACTACAGGCATACGGTTCATGCGCCAGATGATACTGTCTTCCAATGTCGGATTGAGTGTGGCGATGTGGCTCAGGGGAACAAATTTACCCTTTTCAGTATAGATGTTCAATTGGCTCAAGTATTCGGGATTACCTCGCTCTTTTTCCTCTGCGCGCGCAATGATTTCAACGCGGTTTTCACCTTCTCGCAAGGTGGTGACCGATAATCCGGATAGAAATGCTTGCAGATTTCTCGAAATGATTTGCGAAGATAAGCCGTGAGCGCGACCTTTTTCCTGATCGACCTCGACGTTAACCACATGAATCTTTTCATCAGAATCAACACTGACGTTTTTAGTGTTTTTATTTTGTTTTACGATTTGTTCTACATCTTTAGCAATAGTGCGCAGTTTTTCCGGGTCGCTGCCAACGATTCTAAATTGCACCGGGTAGCCAACGGGCGGGCCATTTTCTAAGCGCGCAATTCGTATGCCCATGTCAGCATAGTCTGTTTCGAGTAGTTTGCGGGTGCGTTTTAAAACCTGTTCGCGAGAGTCTCCTCCTCGGGTGGTAATGACGATTTGGGCGTAATTAACGGTGGGGAGTTGAAGATCAAGTGGCAGATAGAATCGTGGTGTGCTACCGCCGATGTAACTGGTGTAATTGAGTATGTCGGTATCGGCCTTGATTTTTTGTTCCAGACTGATCGTCAGTGCTTCTGTGGTGGCGAGGTTTGTACCTTCGGGCAGCCAGATATCCATTAAAAGCTCAGGGCGTTCGGAAGGCGGGAAGAATTCCTGCTCAACTTTGCTAAAACCTAATAAGGCGAGGATGAAGGTGGCAACGGTGAGTGTGAGTACGGTTTTCCTATGCGTGAGACACCCTATTACAACGGCTCTGAAGCGAGCGTAAAACCCGCGCTGGTAATGGTCGGTATTGATGCCGGCATCCCGGGTGTGGCTGGAGTGCAATAATCTATAGCCAATAAAGGGGGTGAAGATGACCGCAACCAGCCATGACACCAGCAAGGCTATGGTGACCACGGCACAAATAGTGAAGGTGTACTCGCCAGCAGAAGATTTGGCAAGACCGACGGGCAGGAAAGCGGCGGCCGTAATCAGCGTGCCGGTAAGCATCGGAAAAGCCGTGCTGGTATAGGCGAAGCTCGCAGCATGCGTTTTACTATAGCCTTGTTCGAGTTTAACTTGCATCATTTCAACCGCAATCATAGCGTCATCCACTAATAAGCCCAGCGCAATGATGAGTGCGCCCAGAGAGACGCGTTGCAGATCGATGCCAAACAGATGCATGAACAAGAAGGTGCCCGCCAGTACCAGCGGGATGGATAGTCCTACCACGAGACCTGCTCGTAGTCCCAGACTCAGGAAGCTAACCGCGAGTACGATGCCGAGCGCTTCGAGTAAGGCGCGCATGAATTCGTTGATGGATTTTTTGACAACCTTGGGTTGATTGTTGACTTGACGCACCTCTATGCCGGGGGGGGGTGATTTTTTAATGCGGATAAACTCATTATCAAGTTTTTTGCCCAGTTGTGTTACGTTGCCTTCGGGTGACATTGCTATCGCAAGTCCGATGGACTCCTTGCCCATGGTGCGCATCTTGAAATTTGCAGGGTCGGCGTAGGAACGGTAGACATGACATACATCGCCCAGACGATGAATTTTTCCAGCGGCTTTAATGCCAATATCCTGTATGCTTTTGACCGAATTAAAATCGCCACTGACGCGCAGGCGGGTGATGTTGTAATTAGATAGTACTTCTCCTGCCGGCTCCATGGCATTTTGTGCTTTTAAAGCCGAGGCGACCAGCAGAGGGTCTATACCCAGTTCAGCCATTTTTCGGCTGGAAAATTCGATGTAAATTTTTTCGTGCTGAACACCGATGAGTCTGACCTTGTTGACGGACTCTATTCTGAGTAATTCATCACGAACTTTACCGGCTTCTTTTGCGAGTGCGGCATTACTGAGGGTGCTTGAGCTAAAGGCATAGATAGAGCCGTATGTTTCGCCGAAATTGTCGTTGATGATCGGTTCTGCCACGCCTTCGGGTAGATTACGCCGTAAATCAGCTATTTCTTTTCTAACCTGGCCCCATGCATGCTCCAGTTCTGATGGGGGCATGGCGTCGCGCAGTGTGACAAACAAAACCGCTTCGCCTGCTTTGGAATAGCTGCTGACATTGTCCAGCCAGGGTGTTTCCTGTAGTTTTCGCTCAACTCTGTCGGTAACTTGTTGCTCGATTTCACGCGCACTGGCACCCGGCCATAGCAGTTTGATGGTCAGGACTTTAAAGGTGAAATCAGGGTCTTCTTTTTGCGGGAGTTGGTTGTAGGAAAAAGCCCCTGTGATCAATAGTGCAATTAGCGCGTAGAGTACCAGCGCCTGATGTTTCAGTGCCCACGCGGTGAGATTGAAATTTTTCATTGGCGCGATTATCTTGCCTGCGGATTAAGCCAGAAAACGCTTGGCAATCAGAACCGCATTTGTGCCACCAAAGGCAAATGAATTTGACATGACCGCCTCGAGCGCGACACCGACTCGCCCTGTGTTAGGTACATAGTCCAGGTCGCACTCCGGATCCGGTTCAAGCAGATTCAAGGTTGGCGGGATGGACTGATGTTTTAAAGCTAGCACAGCGGCCATAAATTCGACAGCGCCGGTTGCGCCCATGAGGTGACCATGCATGGATTTGGTAGAACTTACCGGTATGTTTTTTGCGTGAACGCCAAAGACCTGTTTGAGTGCGCGTGTTTCTTCGATATCGCCGGCTAAAGTGGCTGTGCCATGGGCGTTGATATAATCAATGTCTTGAGGTTGCAATTTTGCATCAGACAGCGCCTTGATGATGGTTCGTGATTGACCGTAGGCATCGGGTTTGGTGATGTGGCTCGAATCGGCTGAGCAATCATAGCCCGCCAGCTCGGCATAAATTGTGGCGCCACGGGCAATGGCGCGCTCGGCGTCTTCTAATATCAGTACCGCAGCCCCTTCTCCCATTACCAGTCCGGTACGGTTTTTAGAAAAAGGTTTGCAGGATGCGCCAGGGTTAGTCGGGTCTTCCTGTGCCAGTGTGCGTAAGGCTTCCCATGCTTTCATCGCGCCTAGTGTCAGCATTGCTTCCGAGCCGCCCGCCAGCATGACATCAGCATAGCCGTGTTTGATCTGACGATAGGCTTCGCCTATGGCGATAGCGGATGACGAACAGGCTGTTGCGTAAGTGATGTTCGGGCCTTGTAGTTTATATTTAATAGAGAGGTGGGAGGCTGCCGCATTGTTCATGCTCAGCAGTACGCTGAGCGGTTTTACGCGCGGGGTTTCTCGTTTGAAAATTTCAACATAGCCCTCTTCCAGCGTGCTGGCACCGCCCAGGCAGCAGCCCATATATACCCCCGCCCGTGAGTATTCGGATTCATCGAGCACCAGTCGGGCATCTTGAACGGCTTGTTCAGCCGCTACTAATGCAAACTGGCTAAAACGCTCTATGCCGGTGAGTTGGATTTTTGAAAAATGTGCAGCAGCATCAAAGTCGGTAACGCTAGCGGCGATCCGTGTGGAAAGTTGATCGACAAAGTGAGATGTTACAGATTTGATGCCCGATACACCGGACATTAAATTTGTAAAAAACTGTTCAGGCGATGAACCTACGGGTGAAACGATCCCTAAGCCTGTAATGACGACGCGCCTAGTCACGGGTAGCCTATTTCGCGGGTTGTTGTTCGGCGAGGATTTTGTCAACCAGATTGTTCACGTCTTGTAATGTCTTGATTTCAACACGCTCGTCAGGCAGTTTTATTTTGAGCTCATCTTCAAGATTAAACATGAATTCAATCACTGACAGTGAATCTAGTCCCAGACTCTCTAAGGTTGCTTCGGGTGTCAGGTTCTCAAGTTTTAGGTCGAATTGTTCAACCATCATGCGTTGTATGATTTGTATTGAGCTCATAGGTATCGGTGTTTTGTAAATATTTTCGTTGATTATAACTGAAACCTTGTGCAAGCCATGAGTTTTGATGGCAAGCAATCTTGTTTTTCCCCGGTATAGCGCTTTTAAGGATTTATTTTGTGTTGAGCGCTAGTGTGCATCCCGATAAAGCGTGTTGAAAAATCGTATGGTGTCACTCGCAACTTGTTCGCGGTCATTATCTACGGTGATCATATGGTAGCTGTTGTGCAGCATGACTTGCTCAACGTGTTTTGAGCCGATATGCTCGGCGACATAGCGCGCATTACGGGGTGAGGCGACATCATCTTCTTCTGCATGAATAATAATGGCGGGTGCTGTGATGCGGTGCATGGAGTTTTTAACAGCCCGTATCATTCGTTCGGCTTCCTGGATTGCAGGTAAATTCAATTTGCTCGCGCCGACAATCGATGAGTCCTTGTGGCTCATTTCGCGCGCGATCCACTTGCGCAGTTGTTTGTTTTTTAGTCCGAAGGGTTCACGTTCACGGTAACTGTACAAGTAACGTACCGGTGAGTAATAGCCTAAGTAACGCATAAAACGATACCAGGGAATGCTCCATCCGTCATACCAGAGCGTTGTCGCCAGCAGCGTCAATGCGGAAACTTCATCGCCGAGTTCGGCGGCGATACTGAGTGATAAAGTCGCTCCTATACACAATCCACCGACAGCGACGGTGCTGTGTTGTTGTTTGAGGAGACGAAATTCAGTCAGCGCCTTGGCGTGCCAGTCTTGCCAGTGCGTGACGGAGCGGGGTGTATCACCCGGTTTGAAACCGTAACCGGTTATGTGTGGCACATGCACTGTATAGCCGGCCTGATTGAGTCGCTTGGCGATCGGTTGCAGTTCGGCGGGGCTGCTTTGCAGTCCATGCAGTAGTAATACGGCATGTTCGCCCCCTTTTAAGGTTGTTGCATTCATTGATTAAACCTAAATTTCATGTTTTTATCGTTGTTGCCCTGCGCGGAAGCGGGCATGAAGAAAGAGTAGGCATGACTTAGCGATTATAGTTCAATCACTGTGATAAAGAGCCTGTTCGTTATTTCATCAGTAGACAAAGCGGTCATGGAGTGTATTAAGATTCAATTCGTTCAGTATCTGTTCCAGTCGCGTTTTTGCATCTTTGCGAGGTCGTCCGGTGTGTCGGGCGATGATGAGTTCATTTTTCATTGAATGCTCCCAGCCCACTAATTCTGTTGCTGTTACTTGATAGCCGTTTGCTTCGAGCAGCAAGCAGCGTAATACATTGGTGATGTGGCTGCCAAACTCCCGGCTATGTATCGGATGTCGCCAGAGTTCCGAGAGTGGCGTTGTGCCTAGAGACTGTTTTCTATATTTATTTAATACTGAAGCAACTTCAGCCTGGCAGCAGGGAACCAGAATAATAAATTTTGCCTTTTTTTGCAGTGCAAATTTAATGGCGTCATCTGTGGCTGTATTGCAGGCGTGTAAGGCGGTGACAATATCAATTTGATCCGGAAGTTCACTGGAATCAGCGGATGCTTCAACGGACAGATTTAAAAATGACATGCGGTCAAAGCCAAGCTTGTTAGATAGTTGCTGCGATTTTACGACGAGTTCCTGGCGTGTTTCTATGCCATAAATATGGCCGTAATCCCTTGATTTTAGAAATAAATCATAAACTATGAATCCTAAGTAGGATTTTCCTGCGCCGTGATCCGCGAGGGTTAGCTGAGCTTTTTCCGTGAGCACTTCATTTAGCAAGGGCTCGATAAAATGAAACAGGTGATAGACCTGCTTTAGTTTTCGTCTGCTGTCCTGGTTGATTTTTCCGTCGCGTGTCAGGATGTGTAGTTCCTTGAGCAGTTCGACGGATTGATTGGCTTTGATTTCAGGTATAAGCGTCATGGCTGATTTTGCAGGGGGTAAGCGGCACATTATAAATGCCTAAGCCCATTTTGGTGCGAAAAGTAAAGAAGACGCGCTTTTTGCATGGTTCAGTTGCGAATGTTGCGCAGCCCGCAGCGTTTTAAGCCCTTGCCGGCCATCTTTTGTCACAACCACCTTAAAATCCTGCAAGCAGACGATAACCTCAAGTAAACAATGCATCAATATGCCTGATGGCGCGGGCTTGGATTTTGAATTAAGAAATGCTGATTGCAAAAAACGTTTAGAAGTTCATAATGAATTCGCCTAATTATAATTTTTGGAGTTTGAAATGAACACTATCCAAGAAGCCAGCGAATATCCAGTCACGCAACTGACGATTTCGATAGAGCAGTTGCACTATATTTTGGATAGCATCACTGCCCCCGCCTTTCTACACGACGAACAGTTTCGCATTTTGCTCGCCAACAAAGCGTATTACCAAGTTGCACACAAAACCGAAGCCGACAGCTCAGGTCAATTTTACTGGCAATCTTTTCCCTTGCGCGATGGGCCTTTACCCGGCTGTATCGCCGCCACCACAGGCACAGAAATGGATAGCCAAGAAGAACTCACCATCGACGATAAAACCTATCTCTCACAAGGGATAGTCGTGCGTGATACCCAAGGCAAATTCACTTATGCCTTCCATGTTTTTACCAACGTCACCACGCTACGCGCCAGTGAAGCCAACCTTAAAGCCACTGAAGCCCAACTTAAAGCCAGCGAAGCCAATCTCAAAGCCAGCGATGACAAATTTCAATATTTCTTTGACCATTCCCCCATCGGCAAATCAATTACACAACTCACCGGTGAAAATAGAGGTAAATCAAGCTTTTTGCGACATGCTCGGTTATACCAAAGAAGAGTTAATTCACAGCAAATGGCAAGATATTTCGCATCCTGACGACTTAGGCATGACGCAGGAAAAGCATTAAAGGATATCAACTGAATAGTTAAAAGGAACGGTCATGAACAAAAAAATCACC
>CAIOSY010000056.1 GCA_903861075.1 uncultured Nitrosomonadales bacterium | reverse complement strand
TCGGACGCTGGCGGTTGAAAACGCCCTTCCCGATTGGGATGTTTCGGAATGCACTGTGCAGCCTGTATCTAAATGGTTATTGATGCTGTCAAATAGATTTGTGACGCCCTCAGTTATGTTAAGGCGCAACATAAAGCAGCGTTTTGTTGATGGGCAACGATATATGGAAGATCATATGCTTTGGCTGTCGATTGTGTGCAGCGGTGGTTTGGTAGTCAAAATATCTGTTGAACTGGCCGCTATCTACAAACCTTCCTACGGAGTAACAGGGCTAAGCTCGCAGGTTTGGTTAATGGAGAAGGGAGATTTGGCTAATTACCATCGGCTTTACTGTGATCGGTTTATCAATGGTCTGCAATTGTGTGCGCTACTTACTTATTCATTACTTAAATATTGTCGTCGGTTGATCATTTATTGGAGCTATTTGCGATGGAAAAAATAGCTTCGGCTCCTGCAGTTTCAATTTCTGTAGTCAGTCATGGCCAAATTGCGCTGATAGCCAATTTGTTGAAGGATGTTGAGTTAAATTGTCTTGAGACCTCGATAGAGCTGATTCTCACACTGAATATCGAAGAAATACTCCCATTTATGTCGGATAAATTTGCGTTTCCGATAAAAGTAATTAGGAATGCGAACCCAATGGGTTTTGCGGCTAATCACAACCAGGCATTTACTCATGCGACAGGTCAATATTTTTGTGTACTGAATCCTGATGTCGGGTTTGATAAGGATCCATTTCCTCCGTTGCTGGCGTGTCTCAAAAATTCTTCTGTTGGTGTGGCCGCACCGGTTGTTTTGGGCGAGGGGGGAGAGATAGAAGATAGTGCGCGGCATTTTCCGACTCCGCTAAAAATAATTTGTAAAGCCTTGGGTAAATGCAAAGGAAGTGACTACTTGATTGGTGCTCAGACCATTTATCCTGATTGGGCAGGCGGTATGTTCCTGCTATTCTCTCGGGCTGTGTTTGAAAAACTGAGCGGATTTGATCAGCGATATTTCCTCTATTACGAGGATGTGGATATTTGCGCTCGTTTGAGATTGTTAGGTTATGAAGTAGCGCTTTGTCCTCAATCCAGTGTGGTTCATCATGCTCAACGAAGCAGTCATCGCAGCTTGCGGTATTTTCGCTGGCATTTGACCAGCATGATGCGTTTCTTTTTTATGCCTGTCTTTTGGCGAGTGCAGTGTCGAAAATGGTTATGAAAGAGGCGTGTTGTAATACCATCAATTTGACTGGTAATGTCTTGTCGGCAAGGGGAGCCTTGGCTAACCCGAGGCTACGTGAAAATAATTTTGACCTGCTACGTTTTACCTTTGCGTTTGTGGTGTTTTTGGTGCACGCACATGCATTGTCAGGAATCGAATCGCTGTCCGTTCTCAGCCTATACCTCTCTTCTGAAATTGCCGTTAAATCATTTTTCGTGGTGAGTGGTTTTTTGATTTTCATGAGTTATGAAAACTCACGAGACTTTCGAAGCTATTTCATAAAAAGGGTCAGGCGGATTTATCCGGCTTACCTTTTTATTATTTTATTTTGTGCCGTAGCTGCAAGTTTGGTCAGCACCTATGCGCTGGGTGATTATTTTTCATCACAATTAATGAAATATCTGGCCGCTAACTTAGTCTTCCTGAATTTTTTACATCCTAATCTG
>CAIOSY010000055.1 GCA_903861075.1 uncultured Nitrosomonadales bacterium | reverse complement strand
TCCCAACAAAACAGCACTCAAACCAAGCAACAAATTGATTCTTAAGCGCTTTAACGCTCAATACCCCGCTTCGTTTCACACCCTGTTCCGGTGAAGAGGTGCGCATTATAGAGATCAATTCCCCCGCGTCAACTACTTTCTATCTTATCTACAAAATAAGTAGACGGCAAACTGTTTTCCCCTGTTTTTAATTACAATAGCAGCTACTTTGAAAGGCTGCTGTGATTACACTTGGAATTGAATCATCCTGCGATGAAACCGGTATCGCGCTCTATCACACAGGGCGTGGATTATTAGCCCACGCACTACATACACAGATTGCCATGCACAGTGAATATGGCGGTGTCGTGCCCGAACTCGCTTCGCGCGATCACGTACAACGTGCTATACCCTTAATACGGCAAGTTTTGCAGACCGCCGGCGTTTCTCTTAACAAAATCAATGCCATTGCCTACACGCAAGGACCGGGTTTAGGCGGTGCGCTTTTAGTTGGCGCCAGTGTTGCTAATTCGCTGGCCTATGCTCTGGATATACCCACTATTGGCATACACCATCTTGAAGGACACTTGCTGTCACCGCTTTTGTCTGACCCTGCACCTGCATTTCCTTTTGTTGCTTTATTAGTATCCGGTGGTCACACACAATTGATGCGTGTCGATGGGGTAGGCCGATATGAACTCCTGGGAGAAACCGTTGACGATGCTGCGGGTGAAGCATTCGACAAAAGCGCGAAACTGCTAGGCTTAAACTATCCCGGAGGCCCTGCTCTGGCTAAACTTGCCGCATCCGGGCGAGCAGGTTTATATAAACTTCCCCGCCCAATGTTACATAGCGGGAACCTGGATTTTAGTTTCAGCGGATTAAAGACCGCGGTTCTGACCCTAGTCAGACAAAGCGAGCCTGATGATCAAACCCGAGCTGATATTGCTTATGCAACGCAGGAAGCCATCATCGATGTACTGGTTAAAAAATCGCGCGCGGCATTAGTACAGACAGGACTGACACAACTGGTTGTCGCTGGGGGAGTTGGTGCAAACTTAATGTTGCGCAAACATCTCAGCTGCGACATAGAAAAGCGTGGCGGAAAAGTCTTCTATCCGGATCTGGAATTTTGCACAGACAACGGCGCGATGATCGCCTTTGCCGGCGCATTGAGACTGGCAGAACAACAAGGCAGCAAGGATTATCGATTCAACGTCAAGCCAAGATGGAACCTGGCCGAGATCGCATAAAGCCAAAAAATATAAAGGCTGCGCGTGAGGCGCATTTTTGATTCCGGTTTGTCCGGCGTAGAGGATAAGTGCTACTCGGACACTTTCTTGCCTATGCGACTCTCATTGCCCGATAGCAGATTGCGTATATTATTCTTGTGCCGCCAAATCAATAGCAGCGACATGATGGCACACGCAATCACCCACTCACGGTGTAAATTCAACCCATACGCATAAATAGGCGCACCCACTGCGGCCATCAATGCAGCAAGCGATGACAAGCGAAACACCAAAGCGACAATCAACCAGGTCAGCAAAGCCGCCAGTCCCAGCCAAACATTCAGCGCCAGCAATACGCCCAACGCCGTCGCCACGCCTTTGCCGCCTTTGAACTTCAGGAAGACCGGGAATACATGACCTAAAAATACTGCCATAAACACCAATGCAATCAATAAGTTACCTTGCTCACCCGGAGTGGCATAGTGCATCGCCAGTGCTACCGCGACCCAGCCTTTCGCCGCATCGCCCAGCAAAGTCAACGCTGCTGCCGCTTTTTTGCCGCTGCGCAATACGTTGGTTGCTCCAGGATTACCCGAGCCATAAGTGCGTGGATCGGCGATGCCGAATGCTCGACTGGTCACGACTGCGAAAGAAATCGAGCCCAAGAGATAGGCGGCAACAACAAAAATTAGGGTCAACATCGGAAATACCTTAGAATTCGACAATGGCAATTCTACTTGAATCGCCACCTAATCACCAAACAGCGAAAAACAAATGGACTATATCTTCATACGCGAACTTAAAGTTACTACGCTGATCGGTATTTACGAACGCGAAAAACGCGTCCCGCAAACCTTGCAACTTGACCTCGACATCGCCCTGCCCAATAGCCGCGCCTGCTATAGCGATGACATCAACGATGCGCTCGATTACGCCACCGTCGCCGCGCACATCCAAACCATACTGAGTGAAGGACATTTTTCACTGGTGGAAACCCTCGCCGAACACATTGCGCAGATTATTCTTAAAGACTTCAATGCGCCCTGGGTCAAGGTCAGCGTCGCCAAACTACAGGCGATCAGAAATTGCAAGATGGTGGGAATATGTATCGAGCGCGGGCAGACAAAATAAGGGCTGCAAGGTGACAACGTTACCTTAGGCACACAAGATCATGAACTGGCTCTATCTAGCAATCGCCATCGTATCCGAAGTCATTGCCACATCCGCGCTCAAGGCCGCCGAAGGGTTTTCCAGGTTTTGGCCCTCATTGATCGTCGTTGCCGGCTATGCCGCTGCATTTTATTTTCTATCACTGACCTTGCGCACCATTCCACTGGGCATCGCCTATGCTATTTGGTCTGGTGTCGGTGTGGCGCTGGTTTCGATCTTTGGTTGGATTTTCTATCATCAGACACTTAGCACCGGAGCGCTAGTCGGCATCGCCCTCATCGTTACCGGCGTAATGGTTCTCAATCTCTATTCCACAACCGGGGGACATTGAGCTTCAGATTCAAGAGAAATAATTCCGCTATTGCCCCCGCTCTGCCGCCAGTCTAGTGTGCTTCGTCCCAGTTTTTGCCTTGACCCACTTCGACTAAGAGCGGCACAGTCAATGAGGCGACATTACACATCAGGCCGGGCAAGGTTTTTTTAACCCGCACCAGCTCGTTCATCGGCACTTCCAGCACCAGTTCATCGTGCACCTGCATGATCAAACGGGTCTGCAATTTTTCAGTCTCCAGCCATTTCTGCACAGCGACCATCGCCAGCTTGATCAGATCGGCCGCAGTTCCTTGCATAGGTGCATTGATCGCGGCGCGCTCCGCTCCCTGACGCTTCATCACATTGCTACTATTGATTTCCGGCAACCAAAGTCGGCGGCCAAATACGGTCTCAACGTAACCTTGACACTTTGCCTGCTCACGCGTGCTGTCCATATAGTCGCGCACCCCGGGATAACGCGCGAAGTAACGCGCAATATAGGCTTGCGCCGCACCCCGCTCTATGCCTAGCTGCTTAGCCAGACCGAACGCCGACATACCGTAAATCAGACCGAAATTGATCACCTTGGCATAGCGGCGCTGCTCTGAGGTTACATCCACCGGTGTCGTCATGAAGATTTCTGCCGCTGTTGCACGGTGCACGTCTTCGTTATTAGCGAATGCCACAAGCAACCCCTCATCAGCCGACAAATGCGCCATGATGCGCAATTCGATCTGCGAATAATCTGCCGCAACAATGCAGCTACCTGCTGGCGCGATAAAGGCTTCGCGTATGCGTCGTCCCTCGGCACTGCGTATCGGAATGTTTTGCAGATTAGGGTCGCTGGATGCCAGTCGTCCCGTCACCGCTACCGCCTGCGAATAACTGGTATGCACACGACCTGTCGCGCGATTGACCATTTTTGGCAGCTTATCGGTATAAGTTGATTTGAGTTTTGCCATACCGCGATAGTCGAGCAGGATTTTCGGCAGCGGATAATCGAGCGCCAGCTCCTGCAAAACCTCTTCATCGGTAGATGGCGCGCCGCTCGGCGTTTTCTTTTTCACCGGCAATTTGAGCTTATCGAACAAAATTTCCTGTATTTGCTTGGGAGAATTCAGATTGAACGGCTGATCGGCCGCCTCATGAGCACGTGCTTCTAACGCGAGTAATTTCACACCCAATTCATGACTTTGAATATGCAGCAAATTACTATCGAGCAGCACCCCGTTGCGCTCCATCGTATAAAGTACCTGCATTGCGGGCAACTCGATTTCACGATAAATATACTGTAAACCAGCCAACCCCTCGATTTGCGGCGCAAGGGTTTCGTGTAACTGCAAAGTAATATCCGCATCTTCTGCCGCATAATGCGTAGCAAGATCAAGATCAACCTGATCGAAACAAAGTTGTTTCACGCCCTTACCCACAATCTCCGCATAACTAATGGTTTTAACCTGCAAATGACGTAAGGCCAAACTATCCATATCATGCGATTTATGACTCTCCAACACGTAAGACTCTAAAAGGGTGTCATCGTGTACCCCTCTAAACTGAACACCGTGATTGGCAAAAATATGCTTATCGTATTTGAGGTTCTGACCGACTTTTTTGTGTTGCTCGCTTTCCAGCCACGGCTTGAGTTGCGCCAGTGTTTTTTCACGATCAAGCTGATCCGGCGCACCCGGATAAACATGCGCAAGTGGCAAATAAAAGGCTTGATGTGATTCGATTGACAGAGAAATACCCACTAATTGCGCCATCATCACATCGAGGCCCGTCGTTTCCGTATCTACGCAAACTAATTCGGCAGCGTTAATTTTATCCATTAAATCAAATAGCTGATCTTCAGTTAAAATCGTCTGGTATTGCGCGCTATCGGTGCGTATCGATTCTTCGCCTGGAAAATCAGATGCAAAAACATTACTCGTCACCGGCTCCAGCAGCGCTACCGCAGCACTGTCGTGTATGACAACCGCTCCCGGAATATCAACAGGGGCATTAGATACAACAACCAACTCTCTCAGCCAACTTTTAAAACCGAATCGCTCAAACAGGAGACGCAGTGTGTCCCGCTCTTGCTGTGGCGCAATCAAAGTGTGGTATTCGGGCAAATCAGGAACATCACATTTAACCGTAATCAATCGCTTAGCTTGAGGTAGCCAATCCAACGCCTTTCTCAGATTAACCCCCACCACCCCGTTTATCGTATCGGCATTGCGCATCAAATTTTCCAGCGTGCCGTGCTGAATTAACCATTTAACGGCCGTTTTAGGCCCTACCTTCTCAACGCCGGGCACGTTATCCACTACATCGCCGGTGAGTGTCAGGTAATCTATAATCAAAGATGGCGGCACACCGAATTTAGCGATCACGCCAGCAATATCCAACGTTTCGTTGTTCATGGTATTGATCAAGGTCACTTGCTCATCCACCAATTGAGCAAGATCCTTATCACCCGTTGCAATAATGCACTTCGCCCCCGCCTTTGATGCCTGGCGTGCCAACGTACCGATCACATCATCCGCCTCCACCCCCTCAACCATGGAGATATGCCATCCTGACGCCTTAATGGCTTGATGCAATGGATCAATCTGCAACACAAGATCAGCAGGCATGGCCGCGCGATTTGCCTTATATTCCGGATACCATGCATCGCGAAAGGTTTTTCCTTTTGCGTCAAATACACACAGGCTATAATCTGCGGGGAAATCCTGACGTAGACGGCGTAACATGTTGAGCACGCCGTAGATTGCGTTAGTCGGTTCACCCGATTTATTTCGCATATCAGGAACGGCATGAAACGCGCGATACAAAAAGGACGACCCGTCTACCAAAAGCAATGTTTTATCGTGATCTACGCTCATTATTACCGCTCTTCATTTAAAATTTAAGGTACGAAAATGACTCAAATGCCAAAACTCCCCTCATCCGATATTCCGGCAGCCTGGGACGCCAAAGAGGCATGGCGCGTGTTTGGCATTATGTCAGAGTTTGTTTCCGCAACCGATCGTCTTGCACAGATACATCCTGCCGTGAGTATTTTCGGCAGTGCCCGGACTAAACCCGATCACCCCTATTACAAACTCGCTGAAGAAATTGCACGGATGTTATCTGACGCCGGATTTTCAGTTATTTCAGGCGGTGGCCCGGGAATCATGGAAGCGGCGAACAAAGGCGCATTTTACGGAAAATCTCCTAGCGTAGGTCTTAATATTCAACTTCCCCACGAGCAATCCAACAATCAGTTCCAAAACATCAGCCAAACTTTTCAGCACTTTTTCGCACGCAAAGTGATGTTTGTGAAATTTGCCCACGCCTATGTGGTCATGCCAGGCGGTTTTGGCACACTGGATGAACTCATGGAAGCGCTCACCCTGGTTCAAACAGGGAAAACACGTCCCATACCCATTATATTAGTCGGCACCCCCTTTTGGAGTGGCATGATGGAATGGTTTAAAAGCACGCTCATAGAAGAAAAAGTCATACGCCCAGAAGATCTTGATCTAATCCAAATCATTGATGAACCAAAAGAAATTGTCAGCTCAATTTTCAAACACTACGAGACTTCCGGATTTGAACCCACTGACGCTGAACGCGAACGTCAGCTCTACCTATAAATCGGCTAAAATACCGCTATTCCAATTTAAAGAGACCGCTGCCATGCGCTTCTTATCCTTATTTATCCTCGGCTGCTTTGTTCAAGCCAGCTATGCAGCCGCAATTCCGGACAATCTGGAGCCGCTCGCGCCCCCTCCCCCGTTTACAGCCGAGCCAGAAGCCACAACCGATGATGCTGAAATCACCATCATTAAACAAACCGAATTGACAGTTGAAGAGTTTCGCTCCGGCGGTAAAATTTATATGATTAAGGTCACGCCCAAAATCGGCGCATCTTACTATCTGATCGATGAGAGAGGCGATGGTAAGTTTGCACGCCAGGAGAGTCTGGATTCTGGATTTCGCCCGCCCAAATGGATTATTCACAAGTTCTAACGTATGTCTGTTTACACTACTGTTTCAAAAGATGAGCTGACCGCCTGGCTAGGTGATTATTCATTAGGAAAATTGCTCGAACTGCAAGGCATCGCATCGGGCATCGAAAATACCAATTATTTTGTCACTACCAGCACAGGTCGTTTCGTACTGACTTTATTCGAAAAACTCAGTTTTGAAGAACTCCCTTTTCACATGAATTTGATGGCACATCTAGCGCGACACGGCATTCCCTGCCCCGCACCGATGGCGAATCGTTATGATCAATTTTTAAAAGTACTTAACGACAAGCCCGCCTGCATCGTCAGCCGCTTAAATGGTAAATCCACGACCACGCCGACGTTAGTGCAATGTTATGCCATGGGCGAAATGCTGGCTCAGATGCATACTGCGGGTCAGAGTTTTTCGCACAACATGCCCAATCCAAGAGGCAAGCTCTGGCGCGCTGCGACATCCCTTCAAGTAAGGCCTTTTCTGGAGGAAAATCAACAAGAACTTCTGGATACAGAAGTGGCACTCCATGCAAAGAGCGCTCAATTATGTCTGCCCACAGGACTCATACACGCCGACTTATTTCGTGACAATGTGTTACTCGAGGATAACCGTATCGGAGGGCTGATTGATTTTTATTTTGCCTGCACCGACTTACTGCTATATGACGTGGCCATTACCGTGAATGATTGGTGCATGAATACAGATGGCACTCTTGACATCCCGCGCACCCAAATATTTTTACGCGCTTATCATGCCGTTCGCCCGTTCAACGAAATCGAACATAAATCATGGCAACAAATGTTACGTCTGGCCGCACTACGTTTTTGGCTTTCACGCTTATTTGATTTACATTTGCCACGGGAAGGCGAATTGATACACGCACATGACCCTCGTCATTTTGAGCGCATTCTACAAAACCATATCGCTACGACACATGTCGTCTGGCTATAAGCGAGGTTTAAATGGAAATCAGAAAAATGCATCCCGCTCGTGGCTGGACATGGATAAAACAAGGCAGCCAACTCATACTGCGCAAACCATTACAAGCCATCAGCCTCGCCTTGACCGCCGCATTGATTTTATTTTTTGCGCTACGACTACCGGCGATAGGCCCCCTGGTGGCAGTTTTATTCATGCCTTTATTGATGACCGGATATATGCGCGTTTGTCGCGCACTGGAAGAGGATGAAGAAGTTGTGTTAATACAGCTGTTCGCGGGATTTCAACAGCATACGGCGCGCTTAATTTCACTGGGGGGGTTATTTTTGCTGGGACTTCTGCTCGCATCAATGCTCATGATGTTAGTCGGCGGCGAACCCTTAAGTAAACTATTGGAAGCATATCAATCCAACAGTAATCCGCAACTATTGATGGATGCGATGCTTGCTTCAGGATCCGGGGTATCACTCAGCCTGATGCTGGGTTTTGCACTGGTATGCTTATTGATGATGGCCGTCCAGTACGCACCTATGCTAGTGTATTTTAATGAAATTACGCCTTTGGCAGCCTTGCGCGCCAGTCTGTCAGGCTCATTGCGCAATCTGATTCCCTATACCGTTTACAGCCTGCTAATTCAGTTCATCGGCATAGCGCTGAGCATAGTGCCTTTCGGGATTGGCCTTATCGTACTACTACCACTGGGTCTGACCTCTTTATATGTCAGCTACCGCAACATTTTCCCACTCGAGGATGAGTTAACGCCCTCCACTCCCTGAAATTGACTCGCCCCAGTTAACTTTCGAGACCCGTTAGCTCTTTTACCAGCCAAGCAGAGATTTCAGATGATTTATGGGTAAGACGGGATCTTGGTCTGGTTTTGGCTTTATAAAACCTTCCGGCGTATTGAATGCTTCGAACGCTTTTTTTGCTGCCTGATAATCATTTCTTGTATAGGCGATCCCACCGTTCCATGTAACGCCAAAAGGAGTTCCCGGATATTTTTTAACAAGGGCAACAATACCTTCCTCTGTTCTGTCACCTTGATAGTCATTTCTTACGACGCGATCCCCAATGATTTTATTCTGATTTAGTTCAAACTTTTCGAACGGAATCATATCAACTGGCTGACCTTCAAGCTTGCTTTTTGCCAGCTCGGCTCTATCCAGGGGGAGTCCGGCATAAACGGTGTAAGCTTTTTCCATGTGGTCAATCAAAACAATATCGCTACCCGCATTGGCATTTACGACACACAGCAAAGTTACAAGCAAAAGAATCCAACGGATAAGGTTCATCATTATGTCCTCCTATAAACTCGATCACACTCACAACGTTGATAAAAAAGGATATTTTTACAAAACTTTACGCCTGACATTCTGCTGAGAACAGCAATTAACAATCTGAATTCACTGAAGCTTGAAGCATCAACAAACACGATTATTTTATAAGACTTTTTATTACAGCACGAAACTTGCAGCTTGTCCGTGAAGCACACCAGCCGTATCAGTTAGATTCCAGACGCAGGCATTGCTGATTAAAAACCGGTTGTTCTTACCACTAATACGCACACCGCAGTAATCATCGACAAAGCCTTGCCTGGCGACCTTCGCCAACAACCGGATACGCTCATCTTGCGCCTGAGGCTCGGCTGACAACCTTGAGGGCAAACATACAAAATCAGCAAAACTCATCTCGAACAATTGTAATGCACGTCGATTGGCGTAAAAAAAAATCGGGTCGGCTTGCGTGCCATGAGCCACGATAGCACACGGTGCGTTCCACAACGCCAAAGGATCAAACGGCACTTGCAACAATGCCCTACCCGTCAAACGCTGATAACTCGCAACAATCAAGGCCAAGCGCTCATCGTTCAATGCCGCGACCGGAATATTCAAGGCATTCATAATGCAGTCAGTTTTGCATATTCCAGCGCCAGCCATTTACTACCCGCATGTTTAAAATTAACCTGAACACGACCATCGTTGCCACGCCCCTCCACACCAGTCACCACCCCTGCACCAAACTTCTGGTGCATAACGCTTTGACCCGTTTTCCAGACAGCACCGGCAATTTCTTTTTGCTGGGGCGCTTGCACAGGCGTAACGGGAGAAGAATAACCAAAGGAGGCAAAAGGGTTACGCGGGGCTGCGCGTGCTGATAACCATTGTAACAACGCTTCGGGCAACTCCTTCAAAAACGCCGAAGGTGCACCGTAACTCACCTGTCCGTTTAACATACGCCTTTGCGCAAAACTCATGTATAAACGGCGACGGGCACGGGTAATCGCCACATACATCAAACGGCGCTCTTCATCCAGCCCCCCCTCTACACGCTGGCTATTTTGATGCGGAAACAAGCCTTCTTCAAGTCCGGTAATAAAAACCGCATTAAATTCCAGTCCTTTGGATGCATGTACCGTCATCAAATGCAGGGCATCTTCCTGATCACCGGCCTGGTGTTCACCGGCTTCCAGCGAGGCATGAGTCAAAAACGAGGTCAAACTGTCATCTTCATTTTCATGCACAAACAGCGTTGCCGCCGTGACCAACTCTTTCAAATTCTCCAGGCGCTCCTCAGCTTCACGTTTTTTTGCCCCTTTCTCATTTTGGTAATGCTCAAGCAGGCCACTGTGAACTAATACATGATCCATAATTTCCGGGAGCGGTAACGCGGCTGTGGCACTACGCAGTGATTCTATCAGGCCGACAAAGGCGGACACTTTGCCACCTGCACGCGCCGCCGCATCCCATAGCGTTGTCCCGTGCATCTGTGCGGATTCTTGCACCTGCTCAATACTGCGCGCACCGATACCGCGGGTTGGGAAATTGATGACACGCAACAGCGCATTATCATCATCGGTATTCTGCATCAAGCGCAAATACGCTAAGGCATGTTTAATTTCCTGCCGTTCAAAAAATCGCAAACCACCATAAACACGATAGGATAATCCTGCCGATACGAGCGCGTGTTCCAACACCCGTGACTGCGCATTAGACCGATACAGCAAGGCTATCTCCGCAAGTTTGAATCCATCGGATTTCAGTTGCCGAATTTCATTGACAACAAACCCCGCCTCCTCAACATCCGTCGGCGCTTCATACACCCTTAATTTTTCGCCTCCCAACGCCTGAGTCCAAAGATTTTTACCCATACGATTACGGTTATTGCTAATCAACGCATTCGCTGCATCAAGGATATTGCCGTGCGAGCGATAATTTTGCTCCAGCTTGATTACTGCCTCGACTTTAAAATCGCGCAATAAGTCCTTCATATTGCCGACATTGGCCCCCCGAAATGCATAAATAGACTGATCATCATCACCTACCGCAAACAATGAATGCCGGTCTTGCCGGGAAGAAGTATGCCGCTGAACATCAGAGCCTGTCACGCCACCACCGGCAAGCAACTTAAGCCATTGATACTGCAAATGATTTGTATCCTGAAACTCATCGACCAGTATATGTTTAAAGCGCTCCTGATAATGTTCACGCAATGCCGTATTGCGCGTTAGCAACTCATAACAGCGCAGCAATAACTCTGAAAAATCTACCACGCCCTCACGCTGACACTGCGCATCGTATTCGGCATACACCTCAACTTTACGACGGGTATAAGGGTCAAAAGCTTCCACATCATGAGCGCGTAATCCTTGCTCTTTGCTGCCACTAATAAAATTTTGCATTTCACGCGGCGGAAATTTTTCATCATCCACGTTCTGTGCCTTCATCACACGCTTAATCGCAGAGAGCTGATCGCCAGAATCTAAAATCTGAAAAGTTTGCGGCAAGGCCGCCTCGCGATAATGCGCGCGCAACAAACGGTTACACAGGCCGTGAAATGTGCCTATCCACATACCACGTGTGTTGATAGGTAACATCGCCGACAAACGCGTAATCATTTCCTTTGCTGCTTTATTGGTAAAAGTGACGGCTAAAATCTCATGCGGACTAACCGCGCCCGTACTAATAAGATAAGCGATACGCGTGGTCAAAACGCGAGTCTTGCCACTGCCCGCACCCGCTAAAATTAACGCGGATTGAGAAGGAAGCGTAACAGCCTGTAATTGAGGGGGATTAAGTCCGGATAAAAGTGTCGTATTCATAGACGAATTATCCCACAGTGACACGTCGCGAACGACCGCTTTATGTGATTTGATCTAATTTGCTTTTGCCAATATCAGAAAAGCTGAAAACACAGCCTGGTTCATCACGTATCCTATTAAAAGCGTTTATCCTCAGAAAAAACAGATTAAAACCTATTAAAACAAAGGCTTACAATAAACCCTATGGCAACCCATCAGGTGAGAGCACCAATAGCTGTAACGGCTTGAAAATCTGCGGGAATCTGCGTAATCTGCGGATCGAACTGAGGTTTTTAAGCTTATCCAACAATACTTGCTTGCGGCTACTGTTTGCGTCGAAACACATATACCGAAGCGCCCAATTCGGGTGGAATCACCAGCGCGGCCAGCGTCTTATCTTCTTCAAGATCAAAAAAAGATTGCTGCTTGTAGTCTTTCCAATTGCCGAATGCAATTTGATGGCGACTGCCAATGACAATATAAAGCTGTACGCTAGGCGTATTGAATACGTGGCGTTCAAAGTCGTTTTGTGACGGCGGCCACGAACAGATAACCACCTCCGGCGCATAGCTGGCCAGCGCTTCGCGGGCATCAAGATTGAGAACATATTCGGGGTAGTCAATCGTATTATTCCAGCCGTAATTATCCGTTGCTATCAATTGAACGCCCTGATTTTTCAGAAAACGCGCCAGCGTTCCGTCTCCCGCACCAATTTCCAGACAATTTCTTGCAGCGATCATTTCAACCATAGCGTTGATCAGTTCGCGCGAATAAAAACAGTAAATTCCTTTGGGTTCTACCAAGGGCATAAGCCATTTTTTTTGCCATACCAACGGCCAGAACAGTTTAAACCAGCTCAGAGCAACCGGTTTGCGTTCCAGCCCCCGGGAAAACAACAATTTCTGCGCGATATAGCCATTGAACAGATTGAATTTCATCTTGCCCTTCTTCACGCCGGTAACTGCGGCCAGCGTTGACTGACAGAGTTTTTTGACGGACGCATGTGCCATGCGGCTACGGATCAATTGCGACAGTGCCGCTTCCATGTTTTTCTGCCGATTCTTTGGCGAATTTCTGGCAAGCTCCATCGGGGTTGATAGCCGTTCCAAATAAGCTTTCAATTCTTTTGCAACGCCGCGCTTAGCAATGTCAGAAATATCCTGCTGTACCACGCTCCATTCCTCCGGATGCCTGGCGCAAAGTTCATCCAAAGCAGGGTTGGTTTTTAACCATTCCAGCGTATTTTTATAGTTATTTTGCTTCATGCAACTCTTGCGAAATCCGGTAGATGAGTAAAATTGCAGTTTAGTAGGACAAAAATAAGCATACGGGTGAGCATTACTGACCATCCGGAATCTATCCGGTTCTATCTCAACCCGGTTCAGCGGGTAATCTGGTTTGTTTCCTGCGCCGATCGGATTGATACGCCCAAGGCTTGCTGTGTACATTGGCTGTCCCAACTCAGCACATCCAAATCCAACAAGCATAACTTAACAAAATCAAGCGCAGCGCTCAAATTGGCTGCGGCCTGCAGAGTGAGTGAGCCACCCAATTCAAAGCTGATCCCGCGTATACACAGCACGAAAACATCCGGAGCATTTCTTTCGTAGAACTGCACATATACTTTTAACAAGGATTCCGGGGTGAGTGCATGACTATATAACATACGTTCATCACCGGGCTGCGCATGATAAAAAGCAAACGGCGTCGGTGTATCCATCCCCGCATCAATGAACAAAACCAATTGCCGATCTTTCATATCCAACGCATTTTCGACCTGCAACTGGAATTCTTCCAAAAGTTCAACCTGCTCTGAGAGCTTGCTTTCCTTCAACCAGCCACCCAGGTCGCGCAACAGCAACGGCCCTAACGCGTCATCCGCTCGAGATTCGTTACCAATGGCAAAAACAAGAATAGGCGCGACCATCAGTTCAGGGAACAAACCACACCTTCAGCAGAACGCGACAAACTGGACAATTGCTCACCCGCCTCATTCAACACTTCGACTTCCAATGGCATTTTACCCAAGGCATGGGTCGCGCAGGAAAGACACGGATCAAAGGCCCGCACGGCCACCTCAATATGATTGAGCAGACCTTCTGTGATTTCATGGCCGTTCAGATATTGCTGCGCAACCCGGCGTACCGCTTCGTTCATAGCCTGATTATTGTGCGTGGTAGAGACGATCAAATTACACATGGTAACCAGATCGTTTTCATCCACACGATAATGATGGATCAACGTACCGCGCGGCGCTTCAATCACACCCACACCCTCGATGCCGCGCACACCAGAAGTCATCAGTTCGCTGCCGGTGATAGCGTCGTCATGCAACAAATCTTTAATCATTTCGGCGGCATGCAGCATTTCGATCATACGCGCCCAGTGGTAACCGAGCGGTGCATGCATCGGCATTACACCACTGTAGGCGACAAATTCCCGACGCTCAATCTCAGCCAGCGGCGTAGGGATAAAGTCGCAGTTCTGCACCCGTGACAACGGACCTACCCGATACCAGCCTTTTTCCTTGCCCAACGATTTAAGGTAGGGGAACTTCATATAACTCCAGTTTTTGACCTCTTCACCGATCAAATCCGTGTAATTCCGGTAGTCCACTCCATCAAACATGATATTGCCGTTCTCATCGCGACCGCGCAACGTGCCGTGGTACAAATCAAGCCCGCCGTCATAGCCGACCATGGACATAAAATTGGCACGGAATGCACCGAAACTGTTGTATAACTCGGGATTCTGATGATGCAATTCCTTGATCATGTGAACTGCATCGCGGCTCCATGCCACCATCTGGTAAATACCTTTGAGCAGTTCGTCACGCTCGGCGATCGTCAGCGACTTATTGACACCACCGGGAACCGCCCCCGTACCATGCACACGTTTACCTGCGGTATGACGGATGACTTCCTGACCGAACTTGCGCATCAACACGCCGCGTTTCGCAGTTTCAGGATATTTTTCAGCGACTCCGACTATATTGCGCCGGGAAACATCACTGTCGAAACCGAACAGCAAATCAGGCGAGCAAAGATGGAAAAAATGCAGCGCATGGGATTGAAATATCTGACCGTAATGCATCAAACGACGTATTTTTTCGGCGGTAGGCGTCAAATGCTTTGCGCCAACGATGGCATCAAGCGCTTTGCTGGCAGCCAGATGATGACTCACAGGGCAAATACCACATAAGCGCTGCACCATCACCGGCACTTCCCAGTAGGGACGTCCCTGTATGAATTTCTCAAAGCCGCGAAATTCGACGATATGCAGACGTACCTGATGCACTTTGTTCTTATCATCCAGCAGGATAGTTACCTTGCCGTGACCTTCAACGCGCGATACCGGATCAATAGCAACACGTCGCAGATTTTCCGGATTTGTTGCCGTTTCCAATGTTGTAGACATAAAATTAACCTTTAATCGTAATGAATCAGGCCGTGACCCAGTTCCGGCTCTCTGCCCGCGAGCAGATCGGTCAGTACTTTCCATATCGCATCGCCTGAAGGCGGGCAGCCAGGAATAAAGTAATCCACTTGCACCACCTCATGGATAGGATGCACTTTGTCCAGCGGCAGTGGCAATTCGGGATCGTTAGGTATAAAACCATCCACCAACCCGTGCTGAGCATGGTAGACCTCTTCCAAAACAATAGACAAAGGCAGGTGATTACGCTGTGCAGGCAAACCACCATTGATCGCGCAAGCCCCGATCGCGATCAATATCTTGCAGTTAGCACGAAATTCCCGCAGCACATGCACGTTTTCGGCATTGCACACCCCCCCTTCAATAATACCGATGTCACAAGGTCCGCAATGTTTGATGTCAGTCAACGGCGAACGGTCGAACTCAACCAGTTCCAGCAGATCAAACAAACGTTCGTCGATGTCAAGAAAAGACATATGACAGCCGAAGCAACCCGCCAGTGACGTTGTAGCCACTCTCAGCTTAGGCTTGACATTTATTTCAGGTTCGGTCATTTCAGGCACATTCATCTCAAGCTTCTTTCACAACGGGGTGGGGGGTCGCACTGATGGGCTGTTCGTCAAAGCTGCGTTTGCCTATAGGCACTGAGAAACCGACTCGTTTTTTCAGAATTACGCCGACAGGACAAACCTGCGCTGCTTTGTCATCACCGGCAAAATCCGTATCACCCAACTGCCCCGACTGAGCATTGACAATCACATGACTCTTAATCCCGCGCCCGGATAAAGCAAACACATTCTTGCCATCCACATCGCGACTGGCACGCACACAAAGAGAACACAGGATACAACGATTCAAGTCAAGAAAATACTCAGGATGGGAAGCATCCAATGGTCTATCAGGAAAAAACTGATCAAAATGCGGCGACATCATGTTCAATTCATAGGCCGTCGCCTGCAACTGGCAGTTCCCACTTTTCTCGCATGACGGGCAGAAGTGATTACCTTCAACGAACAGCATCTGTAATAACACGCGCCGTTCATCATTGATTTCCTTGGTATTACTCTCAACCACCATACCATCCTGCGCAAATTGCGTGCAGGATGCAGTGGTGCGTCCATCCGCCTTCACGGTACACAGCTTGCATGACCCGTGTGGTTTAAATTCGGGATTGAAACACAGATGTGGAATATATTCGCCGGCATCCATTGCCGCCTGAATGATAGTCTGACCGTTACAAAAAGGTATGGTCTTGCCATCAAGGGTAAAGGTCTGTTTATCTGGGTTCATTAAGTCGCTCCAAGTGGGCACTCGAATCATCGCGTCCGGTCATCTGGCGCGCCTGAGTCAATGCAAAATCGAGATCAAAAGCAGGGACAAAATCCTCATGTATCATCCGCTTTTCATAGGCGGAACGGAATTTTTTGATAGTGTCCAGCACGGGGTTACAGGCCGAATGGCCCAAACCGCAATGACTGGTGGATTGCAATATCACGTTAAGTTTCTCGATCTCGGAAAAGTCATAGGGTGAACCGTGACCATTTGCCAGCTTGTCCATCATATTGGATAACAACGATGTGCCCACCCGACACGGGGTACAAAAACCACAACTCTCATGCGCAAAAAAACGCACAAAGTTGCGCGCCACCTCGAACATATCACGGCGCTGATCGAAGATCATAAACGCCCCCGCCGTAGGGATATCATCAAAGGCAATGCGCCTGCCGAATTCAGCCTGAGAAATACACATGCCTGAGGGACCGCTGATTTGTACTGCCTGGGTGTTCCGGGCACCGCAATCTTCCAGCACCTCCGCGACCGTCACCCCGAATGGATACTCATACAGCCCGGGGCGCTGGCAATCGCCCGAAACAGACAAGATCTTAGTGCCGCTGGAAGTAGCTGTTCCTATTCCGGCATACCAGGCTCCGTCATTCAGCAGGATCAAACTGGCAGCGGCAAACGTCTCAACATTGTTAACCACCGTCGGTTGATCCAGATAACCATTCGTTACCGGGAAAGGCGGGCGATTACGCGGCGTACCCCGCTTGCCTTCCAGAGATTCGATCAGCGCGGATTCCTCCCCGCAGATATAAGCCCCTGCACCCAGATGAATTTCAATATCAAAAGAAAAATCGTCGTTGCCCAGTATGCACTGGCCCAGCAAAGACTGCTGACGTCGACGTTGTAACACTGCCTGTAAATGTTCCCGCAGATAAACGTATTCACCGCGCAAATAGA
Source organism: uncultured Nitrosomonadales bacterium (assembly GCA_903861075.1). Lineage (GTDB taxonomy): Bacteria > Pseudomonadota > Gammaproteobacteria > Burkholderiales > Gallionellaceae > Gallionella. The sequence continues at coordinate 58,935 of CAIOSY010000055.1, read as the reverse complement.
GAAATCCTTTTTTCGCGCCTATGATACGGGCGCACGCTGTCATTCCTTCAAACACCATATCGGCATAACCGTTCAATAGCACCCTATCCTTGAACGTACCCGGCTCGCCTTCATCTGCATTACACACGACATAATGCGCGTCCCCCACCGCATCGCGACAAAATTCCCATTTCATGCCAGTAGAAAATCCGGCACCCCCTCGCCCGCGCAGGCGTGACGCCTTGATTTCATCCAGTCCCCGCTGCGCGCCGCTTCGAAACAAAACAGACAAGGCCGATCCAGGCTGAAAATGACTATCGAGCAAGATGTCCTTACGCCGAATATTATCCTGTATGGCGAAAAATTCGGCTGGCCAGGACGAGACAGGAACCCGCTCGCGGATCAATTCACTAATGGCATTAACACGTTCGGGGCTTAAGTGATTGATGGCAATATTATTGACCAGCAATGCCGGCCCCTGATCACACATACCGGTACAGGAGGTAGTATTGATACTGAGCAACCCGTCTTCGGATACCTTGCCCGACTCCACCCATAACTGAGCGCACATACGTTCCATCAGATCCATATTTCCCAGCATGCGGTCGGTGATATTATCGGAAAACAACACCCGATACTCACCCTGCGGTTTCAAATAAAGAAATGAATAGAATCCAACCACCCCTTCAATCTTCGATCGGGGGAACTGTAGCTGCTCACTTAAATGCGCTATGGCATCCGTATGGATGTGCCCGTAATGTTGCTGTGCTTCGATGAGTATCTGTAGCAGATTATTCGGATTATGCTGATGTTTAACCAGTATCGGATCAAGATACCCGGCATGACTGCGAGTTTGAATGGTCATAAGTAATCTTTTCTTGGATTGAAACTCGGAAAAACACCTCTTCCATTTAGTTTTAAGGCTAATATTACGCTCATAAAAACAAATTTGGTAGTACGGGAAATTTGCTGATTGGTTTTATCGTCACACAATTGCCGTGCTACTGCAGCATAGCCCTACAAGACAAATCACAAGGAACGGATATGACAACGTCATTGCACTATCGCAATATTCCGAATGCAGTTTTAGCGACGGTTGCGCTGTCAGCTGACGCAGTCTTTTTCGCCATTTGATATGCATGAAATGTCACTGGCAGAAAGCGTGCTGCAAATTATCGAGGAATCAGCACAGGCACAAAATTTTCAACGCGTACGCACTGTCGTACTGGAAATAGGACGGCTATCATCCGTCGAACCCGATGCCATGCGCTTTTGCTTCGACTCGGTAATGCGCGACACACTGGCCGATGGCGCAGAATTACAAATTATCGAAACACCCGGCACCGGACGCTGCCTCTCTTGCGGAACAGAAGTGGAAATGCTGGAAAAATATGGCCTATGCCCCTACTGTGACAGTCCTCACCTGCAAATCACTGCGGGCAATCTAATGCGGGTTAAAGACCTAGTCGTCGAATGATTTCAAAAATAAGTGAATCACTAAATTGGAGTAAATTATGTGTGCTACATGCGGTTGCAACAGTCATGATGTATTGATCGGGGGCAAACGTCCCGTGCGAGGAATCGGGGCCATTTCCTTCCGTAAAGTACAAACTCCGCCCGATAAAACCAAACACGAACATCCACCCGCAGATACCACTACGCGGGTTATTCAAGTCGAGCGTGATCTACTTGCCAGAAACGATACCTTTGCCGAAGCAAACCGTCGTCTCCTGAATGAAAGGGGGGTCTTTGCACTTAATCTGGTATCCAGTCCGGGTTCCGGCAAAACGACCCTGCTGGTAAAATCCATAGCAATGCTACAAGGAAAACTCCCCCTGGCCGTCATCGAGGGGGATCAGCAGACCGAAAATGACGCCGCACGCATTCGTGCCGCTGGTGCGCCCGCGATTCAAATCAATACCGGACGCGGTTGCCATCTGGATGCGCAAATGACAGGACAAGCCATGACGCAACTGGATTTGGCGGATGACAGCCTGCTGCTGATCGAAAATGTCGGCAATCTAGTATGCCCGGCAGCCTTTGATTTGGGCGAGGCACACAAGGTAGTCATCCTGTCGGTAACCGAAGGTGAAGATAAGCCACTAAAATATCCCGACATGTTCCGTGCTGCCGACCTGATGCTACTGAACAAATGCGACCTGCTACCATATCTTGAATTCGATGCCGAACTGGCTATCACCTATGCACACCGCATTAACCCGCAATTGAAAGTGATGCGCATCTCCGCCGTTAGCGGTGAAGGTATGGATGAATGGCTGAACTGGATTGAAGCGGGTAGCCGGAAAGCCATTGCGGCAAAATAGTATGAACAACATTATTCACGCCCGTATCCGCATAACGGGTCAGGTTCAGGGCGTGGGATTTCGCCCCTTCGTCTATCGCCTGGCTCATGAGCTTGAATTAACAGGTTGGGTTCGCAACGACAACCTAGGCGTGGACATTACCATCCAGGGAGCGCAATCAAAGCTCATGAGCCTGATCGAGCGGCTAAGAAATGAAGCTCCTTATTTAGCGAGAATAGAACAAATCACACATGAGCTCCTATCTGAGCAAGGTGAGTTCATGGAATTTAACATCATTCCCAGTCAAGACGGTCGGCAGCGACAAACCGCGATTACACCTGACATGGCGATTTGTACCGATTGCCTGTTCGAGTTGTTCGATCCTGGCGACCGCCGCTATCAGCACCCCTTCATCAATTGCATACACTGCGGACCGCGCTACACACTAACCGCGAAACTCCCCTATGATCGCGCCAATACCAGCATGAATACGTTCAAACAGTGTCCTGACTGCCAGCAGGAATATGAAATGCCCGGCACACGACGCTTTCATGCACAGTCTAATTCCTGTCCGGCGTGTGGGCCCACACTTCGTCTTTATGACAAAAACTGGCAGACAATCGTAACCGATGATGCCCTGATGTCAACTGCCGGGTTGATACGCGCAGGCAAAATTGTCGCCATCAAGGGCATAGGCGGTTTCCATCTGGTGTGCGACGCACATAGCACGGCCGTAACCAGATTGCGTGAAGGTAAACAGCGCGACGAAAAACCCTTTGCGGTCATGGTGCTAAATACAACGTCTGCAAAATGCCATGCAATACTTTCTTCTAAAGAAATCGCCTTACTCGAATCACCGGAACGCCCGATTGTCCTGGTGCAATCCACTCATGAATTACCCGGCATCGCACCGGGGCTGATCAATATCGGCATCATGTTGCCTTACACGCCGCTGCACTACCTTCTGTTTAGTGAACTCAGCCCAAAAAAAACGGACTGGCTGCAACAGGAATCCCCTGTCGTTCTGCTAATGACCAGCGCCAATCCATACGGAGAACCGCTGGTAACAAGCGATGCCGAAGCGCAATACTCACTGACAGGATTGGCTGACGCCTTCCTCAGCCACGATCGTGACATTCTGCATCGTTGCGATGACAGCGTGATGCGCGTAAATGTGGCCGCCCCCCAATTCATACGGCGCGCACGCGGTTTTACACCTCGCCATATCCTGCTGCCATTTTCAGGCCCGTCGGTGCTGGCTTGCGGCGCCGGGCTAAAAAACACGCTTTGTATCACCAGAGAAAACAAAGCTTTCGTCTCTCAACACATCGGCGATCTGGATCATGCCGGAACCCGTGCCATGCTGGAAGAAACCGTTGCACATCTATGCGAAATACTCGATATTCAACCTGAACTCATTGCGCACGATCTGCATCCCGACTTTTACAGTAGCCAGTTTGCAGCCAACTATGCCGCACAGCATGGAATACCTGTCATCGCCGTACAGCATCACCATGCCCATATCGCCGCGATCTGTGCCGAACATCGCACCAGCCTCCCCGTTCTGGGACTCGCACTGGATGGTGTGGGTCTGGGGACGGACGGCAAAGCCTGGGGAGGGGAGCTGCTCTACGTTGCCGGCGCCCGTTTTGAACGTATCGGACATCTCACGCCTATCGCCATGCCGGGCGGTGATCGTGCTGCGCAGGAACCCTGGCGCATGGCATCTGCAGCGCTGTTCCAATTAGGGCGTGGTAACGAAATTGTACAGCGCTTCCCTAAACAGTCAGGAACAAAAACTGTGGTTACGATGTTACAACGCGACCTGAATTGCCCGAAAACCTCCAGTGCAGGCAGGCTATTCGATGCCGCTGCCGGACTGCTGGGTCTATGTGAACGTCAGAACTACGAAGGGCAGGCCGCGATGTTTATGGAAGGCCTGACCATAAAACAAGGGAGGGTTGAAGCACAGAATAATGGCTATGCAATAACAGAGAACGGCGAACTGGATTTCCTGCCGTTACTGAATATATTAGCCGATTGCAGCAACAAGGCATATGGTGCAGCACTATTCCATGCCACGCTGGGACAAGGATTAGTTGCATTGATACGCCGCGCCGCACAACAAAAAAATATAACGACTATCGCATTGAGCGGTGGCTGCCTGCTCAACAGCGTATTGTCAGCCGCATTAATCGAAGAATTAACCAATCAGGGTTTTCATGTCTTGACGGCGCAACAGCTACCGCCCAATGACGGCGGTATTTCGCTGGGTCAGGCATGGGTCGCCCTGCAAAGTTTTAACCAAGGAGCTTGAAATGTGTCTCGCCATACCCGCACGAATTGAAGAATTGACCACACCGGGTAATGCCATCGTTAACCTCGGAGGAGTGCGCAAGGAAATTTCATTATCACTGCTGGACGAGGTCGCTGTCGGTGATTATGTGATCGTACATGTCGGTTACGCACTGCAAAAGCTGGATGAGGAAGAAGCACTGCAGACGCTATCACTGTTTGCTCAATTATCCAAATACGACACACTGCACACCGTAACAGACGGAAGTCCGTTATGAAATATGTAGACGAATTTCGCGATGGTAAATTAGCAAAAATCATCGCCGCCAATATTGCGCACGAGGTCGATCCTGCTCATATTTATCGATTAATGGAATTTTGCGGCGGCCATACCCATGCGATTTCACGCTACGGAATCAGCGACTTGCTGCCAGCCAATGTCAGGATGATCCATGGTCCCGGTTGCCCGATCTGCGTATTGCCTATCGGTCGCGTGGATCAGGCAATCCGGCTGGCGTGCGATCATGGCGTTATTCTTTGCACCTATGCCGACACCATGCGCGTGCCTGCCTCAGGCAAACTCACGCTGATGCGCGCCAGGGCCAATGGTGCTGATGTGAGGATGATCTATTCGACACAGGACGCGCTGAAAATCGCACGCGACAATCCAGGGCGAGAAGTGGTATTTCTGGCTATCGGCTTCGAGACAACAACACCACCGACGGCAGTCGCAATCAAGCAGGCACGGGTCGAAAACCTGCAAAATTTCAGCATACTTTGCAACCATGTGCTGACGCCTGCGGCGATGCACGCAATTCTGGCGGTGGAAGACGGCGTACAACTGGACGGTTTCGTCGGCCCTGCCCATGTCTCAACCATAATCGGCAGTAAACCCTACGAGGTGTTTGCCGATGATTACGCCAAGCCGGTGGTCATCGCCGGATTCGAACCGCTGGATGTGATGCAGGCAATATTGATGCTGGTACGCCAGATCAACACGGGACGCGCCGCTGTCGAAAACGAATTTACTCGGGCCGTGACCCGTGAAGGAAATATAAAAGCACAGTTACTGGTTGCTGAAGTATTTGAACTGAGGGAGGTATTCGAATGGCGCGGACTCGGTTCCGTCCCGTTTAGCGCCTTGAAGCTGACTCCGGATTTTGCCGCATTCGATGCCGAGCTGAAATTCGGCTCAGACTATATCGCTGTCCCCGATCATAAGGCCTGTGAATGCGCCGCTATTTTGCGCGGTGAAAAACATCCGCAAGCATGTAAGATATTCGGCACCGTTTGTACACCCGAAAATCCAATCGGCTCCTGCATGGTGTCATCCGAAGGCGCATGTGCCGCCCACTACAGCTACGGGCGATTTAGAGGAGTAATAGTATGAGCAAAAATAATGCCCGTGCGCTCGATATTAAAAACGGGTGTATTGAAATGTCGCACGGCTCAGGCGGGCGTGCAATGGCGCAACTTATTCATGAATTATTCACTGCGACTTTCGACAATTCCTATTTGGCTCAGGGTAATGACGGTGCATTACTACCGCAGGCCGGCGGAAGGTTGGTGATGTCTACCGACGGACATGTGATCTCACCACTTTTCTTTGCGGGAGGCGATATTGGCTGTTTGTCGGTACATGGCACCATCAATGATGTGGCGATGATGGGCGCGATGCCGTTATATCTTGCGGCTTCCTTCATCCTTGAAGAAGGCTTCCCGCTGATTGATTTGAAACGTATCGTCGAGTCGATGGCACAAGCTTCTGCCGATGCAGGTGTTCCCATCGTCACCGGAGACACCAAAGTGGTGGAAAAAGGCAAGGGCGACGGTGTGTTTATCACCACGACTGCCGTCGGCATAATGCGCCACGACATTACGCTGTCCGGCAATCTAGCCCAACCGGGCGACAGGATACTCGTGTCCGGCACAATAGGCGATCACGGCATGGCCGTGCTATCTCAAAGGGAAGGCCTGAATTTTGATGCCCCTATCGTTTCGGACACGGCGGCACTGCATGAATTAGTCGCAGCCATGCTAGATAGCGGTGCAAAATTGCGCGTGCTGCGCGACCCGACACGCGGGGGACTGGCAACGACACTCAACGAAATCGCCAAACAATCCGGCGTGGGTATGCTGCTGGAGGAAACGGCAATCAAGGTCAATCCACCCGTTGCCGCCGCCTGTGAATTTCTGGGTCTGGATCCGCTCTATATTGCCAACGAAGGTAAGCTGATTGCAATTTGTGCCGCAGAAGATACCGATAAGTTGCTTAAAGTAATGCAAGCTCATCCACGAGCCAAGGATGCTACTATCATTGGCAGCATCTGCGAAGATCCGCATTGCTTCGTGCAAATGACCACAAAACTGGGGGGGCGACGGATAGTCGACTGGCTGGCCGGTGAGCAACTACCCAGAATTTGTTAAAGAGGTCTTATTAAATTCAGCCTCCCGCTCTACCGTCTTTGCTGTTTTTACATCACGTTCATCCAACAGCAGGCGATCTCTTTTAGTTTTGTTATTTCATCGGGTAGGTTTTTCTGGTTATGAATGGCAATATAGGCGAAAATCTGGCCGGGATTTTATAAGCACACTCTAGGAATAATTGAGCGGTAAAATCGGTAGAATACACCATAAAACCTTGGCAAAAGGCTATTAAAACGATAAGGGAGCAATATGCGTTACTGGCTTATGAAATCTGAACCTGCCGACGTCAGCATCGACGATCTGGCAAGTTTCCCCGAACAGAGCGTCGCCTGGTATGGTGTGCGCAATTATCAGGCACGAAATTTCATGCGTGATCAAATGTCCATCGGCGATGGCGTGCTGTTTTATCACTCCAATTGCAAGGTTCCCGGCATTGCAGGAATAGCACGGGTATCTAGCACCGCTTACCCCGATACGACGCAATTTAACAAAGACAGCAAATACTTTGACGAAAAAGCAACTCAAGAACAACCCCGCTGGTTTAATGTCGACGTACAACTGGTCAAAAAAATCGCACTAATTTCACTCGCTGAAATGCGCTTACATCCAACACTTGAACGTATGCGCACTCTGCAACCGGGGAATCGCCTATCCATCACCCCCTTAGATCCGGATGAATGGAAACATATTACCAGCCAACTGGTGCGCGATGCTTAACGACCCGGCAACAGAGTTCAATAATGCGTAAAATAGCACTGGGCATTTCTCTCTGAACCCCTATTCACGCTTTAACACCGCCTCAACGCGTAATTACAAAATCCATGGTTGCTCTACACACTAAAGATTCACCCCGGTTTATCGATCTACCTTCATGGCTAACTTCGTTGCCACGTACCTACACCGCGGACGAAGTTGAGATCATCCGTCGCGCCGGTGAACTGGCGACCCGGCTATACAATGAACACACTGATCTGACGGGGCTGCCGCTCATACATCAGGCATTGGCTACCGCCTCTATTTTGGCCGGGATGAACATGGATTTTGAGGCCGTGACAGCCGCGCTACTCCATGCGACACCGCAATTCCTGGATGACTGGCAGGTCAAAATTGACGCTGATTTTGGTCAAACCATTACAGCCCTAGTCGAAGGCATGTCTCGCATGACACAAATCCAGCAATTTAGCGAGCCGCTCTCCCCTAACAAACGGGGAAAAATCCCTGTCGAGCAGGTAAAACAGGTCGAAATTTTACGTAAAATGCTGCTGGCTATGGTAAGTGACATACGCGTCGTGCTGATCAAACTTGCAGAACGCACCCAAACACTAAGAACACTATCCGGCGCTAGCATAGAGCAACAAAAACGCGTGGCTCAGGAAACACAAAGTCTATTTGCCCCACTGGCAAATCGCCTGGGGGTATGGCAAATCAAATGGGAACTGGAGGATTTATCCGTACGCTATCTGGATCCTGCACACTATAAACACATTGCCAAATTACTCGATGAGCGCCGTATTGACCGTGAACGCTACATTGACGACGTTGTACAACAGCTAAAACAAATCTTAGCCGCGACGGGTATTGCTGCCGAGGTTACCGGGCGACCTAAACACATTTACAGCATCATCAATAAAATGAAACGCAAAAATCTCGCGTTTGATGAATTATATGACGTACGTGCGGTACGTATCCTGGTTGAGGACGTGCAAAGCTGCTATGCCGCACTCGGTTTGGTACATGAACGATGGACACCTATTTCCAGCGAATATGATGACTACATTGCACGCCCGAAAAGCAACAACTATCGTTCACTGCATACCGCAGTCACAGGTCCGCGAGGTCAAACTTTCGAGGTTCAAATTCGCACCCATGAGATGCATCAGTATTCCGAATTAGGCGTTGCAGCACACTGGCGCTATAAAGAGGGCGGCAAGTCCGATACAAAACTAGATGAAAAGATAATCTGGTTGAGGCAGATTTTGGAATGGAAAAAAGACCTCTCCGAGCAGGAAGATACCCATGAACAATTTAAGAATGAGTTGTTTCACGATCAAGTTTACGTACTCACTCCTCAAGGCCGAGTCATCGACTTAGCAAGAGGTTCCACCCCTGTTGATTTTGCTTATACTCTGCACACGGATCTTGGACACCGGACTCGAGGGGCAAAAGTAAACGGCAGTATCGTGCCACTCAACTACAAGCTACAAAACGGACAACGCGTAGAAATTCTAACCACCAAAATCGGAGCTCCCAGCCGTGACTGGTTAAATCCCACATTGGGGTTTTTACAAGGATCACGCGCACGCGCCAAGGTACGTGCATGGTTCAAGAACCAAAACTTTGATGAAAGCGTCGCACAAGGCAAAACACAACTGGATCGGGAGCTACATAGACTGGGCATTAGTTCGATAAATCAGGAGAAACTTGCCCAACGACTGCACTTCAATAAATTAGATGATTTACTGGCTGCGATCGGTCGAAATGAAATCACTCAGCGCCGTATTGCCGTTGCCATCCAGGAAGAACTGCCAAACAAGCTCATCTCCATCATAAAACCGGTGTTTAAAGCGGCCGTCGAAAAACACGCCTCAACCGGCATCTTGATAGAAGGTATGGGCAACCTTGTGACACGCAATGCAAAATGCTGCAACCCTGCACCACCGGACACGATTATCGCTTATGTGACGCGCGATCGAGGAATCACCATACACCGCGCGGACTGCACCTTTGCATTACATCTCACGCGCGATAAACTGCTTAATGCACAATGGAGTCAGAGCGGTATATAATCTGGCCGCCCTACAACCCTTTAAACAACTGCTATGAATATAACCTCGGCCACTTCCCTGTCAGGCATGAATGCAGCGCAAACTTTCATGCAAGCGTCAGCGTCAAACATTGCCAATCTTGCCACCCCGGGATTTAACCGGCAGGAAGTCAAACTGAGCGCGGAAAGCTCTGGCGGCGTTGTTGCCACCATCAGCACAGGCAGCACAGGCAGCACAGGCACTCAACTAGAAAAAGACGTTGTTCAACAACTACAAGCCAAAAATGCTTTTCTGGCTAACCTCGCGGTGTTTAAAGTGAACAACGATGTGATGGGTACCTTACTCAACGTGAAAGCCTAAACCCACCAAGCGTTTTCGCAAACACTTACGTGCTTTAAAACAGACTACTTATCCAACGCCAGAATAAACTTGACCAGCGCTTTTACTTGATCCTGTTTCTTACCCGAAGCATCATTGGCCGGCATAGGCATCGTGCCCCAAACCCCTGTTCCCCCTTTAGATACTTTAATAATCAAGCGCGCTTCTGCTGTCGAGTCACCTTTATATTTTCGGGCAACTTCAATCCATGACGGACCGACCACTTTCTTGTCAATTGCATGACAAGCAGTACAATTATTCTCTCTAGCCAGCAAAGGCATATTTTCATCAGACGGACTACCAATAGCAGCAGCGACTGGCAATGCAGCGACATGCGCTTGCTCTGTCTTATTACAAGCGGAGAGCGCAAACAAACCCAACAGCAACATATAACTTTTTTTCATGGCATTCCCAATTTTTTACTACCTTACGCGCAAAAAACAAAGCCGACTTAGTCGGCTTTGTTTTAATACTCGCTTCTTACTTCAAACCAGCGATAAAATGTGCCAGTTCTTTGATATCAGCATCGGATGCGCCCATACCCTTAGGAGGCATATTGCCCAACTTCCAGCCAAATGCGCCGCCCTTAGTGATGCTTGCAGCGATTTTGCTTTCAGCATCCTTGTCGCCAGCATACTTCTTAGCAACGTCATTCCAAGCTGGACCAACTACCTTTTTGTCGATAGCGTGGCATGCGCCGCACTTTGCTTTACCATTTGCTGGCATATCAACAGCCATTGCAGAACCTGCGATCATCAAACCTGCTGCTACTGCCATACTTACGATGATAGATTTCATATTATTCTCTCCGTTTTATGATCGAAAAACTTATAAAGATACGGAGGTTTCCCCTCCGCTGGCAATTCTAAACAACTCCGCCCAGTTTGACTACCTACTTTTCTGACCGTGTGCCATTAACGCTTAATATCTTGTACAGGTTGACCCCTTTTTACAAAAAAAACGCATCCGACTGAGCTTGAGGACAAAAAACCTTGCTACACAGATTCCGCACGATATTCAACGATCAGGGTATGGCAGGTGCCAGCCGCTACGGTCACGACATTATCGATAGCATTCACTGATTCCACGCAAACCATTTCACGCCAACCGTCCGGCTGTCCCATATCGCCCATTTTGTTGGCTTTTTCTACCCAGGGCGTCCAAACCACCGTAGATAAGCTACCTGACTTGGCAACATGGATACGGCGTTTGAGCTTATCGTCGTGAATTACACATTCCGCACCGCTGTTGATGTAGACGCGATCGACTTCACCGGAAAAACTCACCGCGCCGTCCTGACGACGCAAATTCGAGCCGCCCACCTTATCCCAGTATTCACCGCCTTCGAGACCGGTCACACTAATCTGTTCAATATCACCGATCTGAAAATAAGTGTGCAATGCTTCACCAATAACAAAATCAGTCGCACCGGTATTTTCGGTTTTTAATTCCATGCGCAGTGTCTCGCCGACAATCACCGTTAGATCCGCATTGCACTCATGTGACCACTGGGCGAGCGTCTTCTCACTTGCCGCCAGGCGCAACGTCATACGGGTTGCACCATCAGGCTCAATACCCGATTCAATCACACGCCAGGGCACGGTACGTGCAAAGCCATGTCCCGGAAAGCTGGTTTCGGTCGCATGCGCACCGAACCACGGCCAGCACACCGGCGCACCGCCACGGATGGATTTCCCGACGGCAGGTTTGGTGTCGCGAGACAGCCACACCACCGGCACAGCCTGACTTTTTGGCTGCCACATCATCAAATGCGCGCCTTGCAAACACAGCCATGCACGGCCCAATGCGTTATCAATTTCTGCGACGATCAAACCGCTCGCATCTTCACGAAAGCTAAGCTGCCCTTTAATACCAAATTGCGAATTCAATGCTGTAGCCATGCTCTTCTCCTTTTAACTGAATGAATTACTTTTCGATCTGCGTCACGTCTCTCACAGCGCCCTTATCCGCACTGGTCGTCATAGCAGCATAAGCGCGCAGCGCAACCGAAATCTCACGATCACGATCACGCGGTTTCCATGCCAACTTACCCCGCGACACCATCTGAGTGTGACGGCGCGTCATTTCTTCGTCCGACACAGCCAGCGTAATACTGCGATTTGGAATATCGATCACGATGGTATCACCCTCTTCTACTAAAGCGATCGCGCCACCTGCCGCAGCTTCAGGTGAAACATGACCTATGGATAGCCCCGATGTACCACCGGAAAAACGACCATCGGTAAGCAAGGCACATACCTTGCCCAGACCTTTTGATTTCAGGTACGCGGTCGGGTATAACATTTCCTGCATACCCGGGCCGCCCTTGGGGCCTTCGTAGCGTATCACCACCACGTCACCCGCGACGATGGTATCAGCCAATACAGCCGCTACCGCATCATCCTGACTCTCGAACACGCGCGCACGCCCTGTAAACTTTAAAATACTTTCATCCACCCCCGCCGTTTTGACAATACACCCATCAAGCGCGACATTGCCATGCAACACCGCCAAACCGCCATCCTGTGAATACGCATGCGCCTTGTCCCGGATGCAACCGTTAGCGCGATCGGAATCGGTATCCGGATATAACATGGATTGTGAAAATGCAATCGTAGTGATGATCCCGCCGGGAGCTGCGCGGAAAAACTTACTGGCAGTGCCATCCGTGCTTTGCACAATATCCCATTGCAACAATCCTTCACGCAATGTTTTGCTGTACACCGTCCCCGCATCGCCGTGCAGCAAGCCCGCTCTATCGAGCTCACCTAAAATTGCCGGAATCCCCCCTGCGCGATGCACATCTTCCATGTGATATTCAGAAGAGGGGGCTACCTTGCATAAAGTGGGAACATGACGCGATAATCGATCCATATCCTTCATGGTGAAATCGACACCGGCTTCGCGCGCAATCGCCAGCAAATGCAACACGGTATTAGTTGATCCACCCATGGAAATATCCAGCGTCATGGCATTTTCGAAGGCATTAAACGTTGCAATATTACGCGGCAAGACCGACTCGTCATCCTCTTCGTAATAGCGTTTACACAAATCCACGATCACCCGACCCGCGCGCAGGAACAACTGCTTACGCTCGGCGTGCGTTGCAACCAGCGAACCATTACCCGGCAAGGAAAGCCCCAATGCCTCCGTCAAACAATTCATTGAGTTAGCCGTAAACATCCCGGAACACGACCCGCAGGTCGGACACGCTGAACGTTCAATTGCCTCTACATGATCATTACTGTAACTACTGTCGGCCGCGGCCACCATGGCATCAACCAGATCCAGACCCCGCGATACGCCGTTCCAGTTGACCTTGCCGGCTTCCATCGGCCCGCCTGAAACAAACACCACGGGAATATTCAAGCGCATCGCCGCCATCAACATCCCCGGCGTAATTTTGTCGCAATTAGAAATACACACCAGCGCATCGGCACAATGGGCATTAACCATATACTCCACAGAATCGGCAATCAAATCACGACTGGGCAGGGAATACAACATCCCGCTGTGCCCCATCGCGATGCCATCATCCACGGCAATCGTATTAAATTCTTTAGCGACACCACCGGCGCGCTCAATTTCCCGGGCAACGAGCTGCCCCATGTCCTTAAGATGGACGTGACCGGGTACAAACTGGGTAAATGAATTGGCGATCGCGATGATGGGCTTGCCAAAATCGCCCTCAGTCATGCCGGTCGCACGCCATAAGGAGCGAGCACCGGCCATATTGCGACCATGAGTGGAGGTACGGGAACGGTAAACGGGCATGATATCTCTCTAAAAAGTGGAAGCACACGTATAATCAGGTTATCAATTCTACCTGATTACATCATGCTCGTTTACCCGCACATCAATCCTATCGCGCTACAAGTTGGTCCTCTCGCCATACATTGGTATGGTCTGATGTATATGGCGGGCTTCTTATGCTTTATCTGGCTGGGACGAAAGCGCATTATTACGCTCAGTCACCCTCAACTCACCAACAAACTACTAGACGATTTATTGTTTTATGGCGTACTGGGTGTCATATTGGGCGGACGGCTCGGCGAGGTTCTGTTCTACAACCCGGCGTACTACTTTGCAAATCCACTCAAAATTCTCGCTGTCTGGGAAGGTGGCATGTCATTCCACGGCGGGTTTTTAGGGGTACTGGTGGCCATGGCGATATTTGCTCAGCAAAATAAAATAGGCTGGCTGAATTTAATGGACTTTATTGCTCCCTTAGTCCCGCCTGGCCTGGGATTTGGTCGACTGGGAAATTTTATCAATGGAGAATTATGGGGTCGTCCAACCGATGCGCCCTGGGGCATGGTCTTTCCGCACGTTGATAATCTGCCACGCCACCCTTCACAGCTTTATGAGTTCACATTGGAAGGGGTGTTGTTGTTTTCACTGCTCTGGTTATATGCAAAAAAACCGCGCCCGACCGGTGCCGTTTCCGGTTTATTTCTGATTGGTTATGGCAGTTTCCGGTTTTTAGGCGAATTCGCCCGCAATCCGGACGACGGCATTTTCGGTTTAATGAGCCTGGGGATCAGCATGGGGCAATGGCTAAGCTTACCTATGGTAGTCATTGGAATAGGAATGATGAGCTGGAACTACCGTCGTCCAACTGCTTGATATAGACTAGCGGCTCTCGCACACTACCTCAACTCACTTTAGCGATTCTATTTTGGACGATTTTTCAACTGTTTCCTTGTTTGGCATCTTAATATTGCTGTTGGTTTTAAGCGCTTTTTTTTCAGGCTCGGAAACCAGCATGATGGCGATCAATCGTCATCGACTCAATCATCTGATACGCAAGGGCAACAAGAGCGCAAAACTAACCGCTGCCTTATTGGGCAAGATAGACAAGTTACTCGGATCTATCTTGCTCGGCAATACACTGCTTAATGTCGCGGCAGCGACCTTAACCGAATTTATCGTACTACGCCTCTACGGCCACAACGAATTGATCATGTTGATCGGCACGCTGCTAATCACCCTGATGCTACTGATATTCAGCGAAATTCTGCCTAAAATCATCGCGGCGAGTTACCCGGAACGCGTCGCACTTCCTTCCAGTTACTTACTCACCCCGTTGATTACTCTTTTTCATCCCGTTGTATCGGTGGCGGGCGGCATTGTAAAAGGCGTACTGTGGCTGCTGCGCATTAAGGTTCAAACCGATCAGAGCAAACACAAAATGACCCTGGAAGAATTGCGCGGCATGGTACTGGAAGCCGAGCACTTTCTGCCGCGCAAGCAACAAAAAATGCTGCTCAATCTGGTTGACCTGGAGCGTATCACGGTCAATGACGTAATGATTTCACGCAACCTGATTGAAGCACTTGATATCAACACCGATCAAAACATACTGCGTCAGCAAATCATTACCTGCCACCATACTTTGCTGCCAGTCTATGAAAACACGCCCAGCAACATTATCGGCATTTTGCATATCAAGCGCGTGGCGGCCTTGTTCCAGGAAACGATACTGGACATTACACAGTTACGCGCCGCACTGAACGAACCCTACTTCATTCCCTCAGACACCCCTCTGCTACAGCAACTCCAGCAGTTTCAAGAACGCCATACGCGACTCGGATTAGTCGTTGATGAATATGGTGAACTGCTAGGACTGGTCACACTGGAAAATATACTGGAAGAAATTGTCGGCGAATTCACCACGCAATCCCCCGGACAAACCGAGAAATTTTTACGTCAGGCAGATGGCAGTTTACTACTGGAAGGGAGCACCAGTTTGCGTGAACTCAACCGCAAGCTAGGCTTACATCTGCCCATAAACAGCGCTAAAACGCTAAATGGATTGATACTCGAACATCTCGAAGACATTCCAGAAACGGGCACCAGCTTCAAAATCGCCGGCTATCCGATTGAAATTATCCAAACTCAGGACCGTCTCGTCAAAGTAGCACGACTTTTCCCACGACAAACCCTTACGCCATAACAAAATATGACGATACTTAACCTACTGCACGCTTCCCCAACGCTGTTTATTAGTCTCATTACCCTATTGGGATTAGTAGTGGGTAGTTTTCTTAATGTCGTCATCCATCGCTTGCCGATAATGATGAAGAGGGACTGGCAAAACCAGTGTGACGAACTGTATGAATCCCCCCAAAAATATACTGAGCCATACAACCTGCTTACACCGGGTTCCGCCTGTCCACACTGCCAGCACGCCATAACAGCATGGGAAAACATCCCCGTGATTAGCTATGTTATTTTGCGTGGCCAATGTCGCGTCTGTGGCGCAGGCATTTCACCTCGCTACCCTCTGATTGAGGCCATTAGCGCGCTCTTATGTGGATTTGCTGCGTGGCATTTCGGGTTCGGCTTAACCACTTTAGGCGCCCTCGTGCTCATTTGGGCCTTACTCACACTCACAGTCATCGATTTCGACACGCAGCTTTTGCCGGACGACATCACCTTGCCACTCATTTGGACAGGCTTGCTCTTTAATCTTTACCACACCTTTACCACCCTGCCTGATGCCCTACTAGGCGCAGTATTCGGCTATTTTTCACTTTGGTCAGTCTACTGGTTATTCAAACTTCTGACAGGTAAAGAAGGAATGGGTTATGGGGATTTCAAACTACTAGCCGCATTAGGTGCCTGGCTAGGCTGGCAACTGCTGCCCCTGATTATTATCCTGTCCTCTTTGCTAGGTAGCATCATTGGCATTTTCCTCATCGTAGCACTCAAACGCGGCCGCAATCTCGCCATCCCCTTCGGTCCTTATCTGGCATGCGCAGGGTTAATCGCCTTATTTTATGGCAACACACTCACCCAACAGTATTTGCTTTTACTCAACCCATGAACCCGCTTCCACACCTCACGACAGACACGCCCTTCTGCATCGGTTTGACAGGGGGCATAGGCTGCGGCAAAAGCACAGTTGCAAATTTATTTAAAGCGCACGGAGCCGGCATCATTGATACCGATGAGATCGCACATCAACTCACCCGGGCTGACGGGGAAGCCATACAAGCAATTATCGCGGCTTTCGGTCCAAAATATATTACGACGAGCGGCGCACTGGATCGCCATGCCATGAGGGCACTGATTTTTACGGATAAAAATTCAAAAATTACACTTGAACAAATCCTGCACCCTCTGATACTCGCGCACAGCAAGGAGCTAATACACCGGGCATGCGACAAACCTTACCTTATTTTGATGGTGCCGTTGCTCTTCGAAACACCCGGCTTCCTACAATTGGTACAACGGACATTACTTGTGGACTGCAGTGAGGAAAATCAAATCTCGCGTGTAATAAAACGTAATGGAATGAACGAAGAACAAATTCGCACCATTATCCAACATCAGATGACAAGACAGGCGCGACGTCGGCTTAACGATGACATCGTGCAAAATGACGGCTCGCTTGATACCTTGACAGCCCTGGTTTTAACGTTGCATAAACGCTATTTACACACCGGACAATAAAACAGCAATTGACTGCAGGCAAGCATCAAGTTATCTTCCGCCTACGGTTTTATTTTCAAACATACTTCAGGCATTAATGACGTGATCAGTTACGAATTCCCGCTCAATGAAAAAGTACGCACTTGGCTGCGTCTTGAGGATTTGCTCACTCGCATGACATGTTTCATGTCGGGTGAACTCGGCACAGAACATCATGCCGCGCTGATTACGCTGTTTGAGTTGCATGAAGTCGCCAGCCGCCCAGAACTAAAATCTGAGTTATTACAGGAACTCGAACGCCAAAAACGTTCCCTTGCCTGCCTGCACAACAATCCTGCCATTTCGGAAACCGCTCTCAACAGCATATTGGATGAAATTGAGCAGGTTGCCACTGACTTGCTCGCCATAAATGGAAAAGTCGGTGCCCTTTTGCGCGAAAATGAATGGCTGATGGGAATCAAGCAGCGTGCCAGTATGCCGGGAGGTACTTGCCAATTCGACATCCCTTCCTACCACTATTGGCAAAATCAACCTGTGCATCTGCGCCGTAGTAATTTACAAGGATGGCTGGCTCCTGTTATACCGATCAGTGCCGCCATCGCTATTTTATTGCGCCTATTACGTGAAAATGGCCGAAAAATAAGCTTTGTTGCACAACAGGGAACGTTCCAACAAATGCAAGGCGGACGAGCAGCGCAATTATTGCGCGTCACCTTACACAAAGATCTGGCTTGCATTCCGGAGTTAAGTGCCAATAAATATGCAATCAACGTTCGCTTCATCATGGCAAACTACGGGGCAAAATCTACGCTGTTTGAACACGATGTCCCCTTTGACATGACTTTTTGCACGCTATCTACATGACCAAAATACCCGTTGTCGCTTGTCCGCACTGCGGCAAAGAATCTGCCTGGGACACTCAGAACCGCTTTCGCCCGTTTTGTTGTGAACGCTGCAAAATGATTGATTTGGGTAAATGGGCTGACGAAGAATTTCGCGTCGAATTACCTGAAACGGATTTTACAAAGCCGAACTACCAAGCCTGACGCAGCAACGCAAT
This sequence comes from uncultured Nitrosomonadales bacterium, assembly GCA_903861075.1. GTDB lineage: Bacteria > Pseudomonadota > Gammaproteobacteria > Burkholderiales > Gallionellaceae > Gallionella. The sequence goes on along the minus strand of CAIOSY010000055.1, from coordinate 40,291 downwards.
TCCCTGCGCACCATGCCGCCAGGCAAGCGTGTTATCCAGACGGGTCAATCCTCCCAACGCATATACAGGGATAGCCGCACCCGCCGAAATGGCGGCAAAGCGCTCCCATCCTAACGATGCCGCACCGGGGTGACTCTGTGTGGCAAGAACAGGGCTGAGCAAAGCGAAATCACACCCCAATGTTTGCGCACGATACAACTCTTCAGTCGAATGACAAGATGCGGCACACCATGCCAGATCGGGGCGTTGGGCAACTGTTGCCAACTGAGACGAGGTTAACTGTACGCCATCGGCCCCCACAACCTTAGCCAGTTCAACGTCCGCATTAAGTAACACCTTTGCGCCCTGCGCATGAGCCATGATGACCACCTGCTGAGCTAATTGACAAAAATCGGTTTGTGACATCGCCTTTTCGCGCAACTGTATCATTTTTAGCCCTGCATTTAATTGCGTTTTTAATCTTTCCAGGAAAACGCCCACCCCCAATTCAGCGACATTACTAATTGCATATAAAGCGGGGAGTTGAAGCGCGCGTAAGATAGAAATATTGGCTGGCAAAACCGGTTCAACCTCAACCGCTGCTGGCATTTGCCAGGAAAATCTCTGCCCTTCAAGCGCGGATATTTCGCCCAGCCATTCAGTTACCCGAAAAAAACTTAAACGTATCGTGGCATGAGGATAGGGGAACACGCGCGTAATCCAAGGATAAGCAGTGAGCACCGAGATTCCCAGCTCCTCGCGTAATTCACGGATCAGAGCCTCATGCTTAGTCTCTCCCTCTTCAACCTTGCCACCCGGAAATTCCCAGTATCCCGCCCAGATTTTGTCAGCAGGCCGCTGTGCAAGCAAGAAGGAACCATCCGGGCGTAGCAAAACAGCCGCTGCAACGTCAACAATAGGGAGCATCACAAGACGGAGCGCACTAAACGACAGAGGTGTGCATACCACACCAATCCCTGGCAAACTGGCAGGCTACGCGACCGCTGCGAGCACCCCGCAACAGCGACCATTGCAGTGCTGCACTGCGTGCCTCAGCCGTTAACCCTCCTCGCCAACCATGGTGTTGCAACCAACGTGCAGCAATCGCCAGATACTCGTCCTGACTGAAGGGATAAAAAGAAATCCACAATCCAAAACGTTCTGACAACGAAACTTTTTCCTCTACGCTTTCCGCAGGATGAATTTCATCGCCAACATATTTGGTAGCCAGATTGTCCGCCATGGAGTCCGGCATGAGATGGCGACGATTTGACGTAGCATAAATCAGCAGATTATCGGAAAAAGCAACCAGATCTCCATCCAGGGCGGCCTTAAGTGATTGATAGCCATCCTCGTCTACATTAAATGAAAGGTCATCGCAATAAAGAATAAAACGCTCAGTTCTATCTTGCACCAGGTTCACAATAAGCGGCAAATCAACCAGACCTTGCTTGTCAACTTGAATCACACGCAAGCCAACTTGAGCATATTCATTCAGGAGTGCTTTAACTAATGAGGACTTTCCCGTACCGCGTGCACCGGATAGCAATACATTGTTCGCAGTTCCCCCTTTTACAAATTGCAGGGTGTTTTGCTGTATACGTTTTTTTTGATCGTCAATACCGAGCAGATCGGCCAATTGTATGCGCTGAAAGTTCGTCACGGGACACAATCTACGCTGGCTGTGTTCCCAACGAAATGCCGCAGCCGCATGCCAGTCCGGTGCTATCGGCGAACTACCCGGCAAAGCACGTTCCAAACGAAACAGCAAACCTTCTGCGCGAGTAAGAAACTGATCGAGCTTGTTCATGAAAATTCAAACCCTGTGCAAAATGCGTTGTAACTTAGCTTCTGTAACTGGCGTTTATTTTTACGTAATCATAAGAAAAATCACACGTCCACAGGGTCTGATTAACCAAGCCGCGATTAAGTACAACACGGATGGTAATATCTGATTGCTGCATCACGCGCTGACCGTCCGCCTCTTGATAACTCGCTGCACGCCCGCCTTTTTCAGCAACCAGCACATCATCCAAATAAAGCTGCAACGCCGACACATCCAGATCTTCCACATCAGCATAACCAATCGCGGCAAGTATGCGTCCCAGATTAGGATCTGATGCAAAAAATGCCGTTTTTACCAGCGGCGAATGGGCGATTGCGTAGCCAATTTTCTTACACTCCGCTTCATCTCTCCCGCCTTCGAGCTTAACCGTGATGAATTTGGTCGCACCTTCACCATCCCGCACAATCGCTTGCGCCAAGTAAATCGCCACCCCGGTAATCGCATCTTGCAAGACGCGCGCGGCACTGGCAGATACTAGATTAACTTCAGGCAAAGCAGACTGTCCGGTCGCAATCAGCATCAACGCGTCGTTGGTAGACGTGTCACCATCGACGGTAATACAGTTGAATGAGGTATTTGCAGCGGTCGTCACCATCTGTTGCAATAAGGGTTGTGCAATCGCTGCATCGGTCGCGATGTAGCCTAGCATCGTTGCCATGTTCGGATGTATCATGCCCGACCCTTTGGCAATCCCGGTAATGGTCACGGTCACACCATCCACAACGACTTGTTTTGAAATTGCCTTTGCAACAATGTCCGTGGTCATAATGGCATGAGCCGCGTCAAACCAGTTATCCGGCACTGTATTGGCAACGGCAGCAGGCAGACCGGCTGCAATTTTCGCCACCGGCAAGGCTTCCATAATGACACCCGTTGAGAAAGGAAGGATTTGCGTCGCTTCACAGCCAAGCAAACCTGCCAGTGCGTCACACGTAGCACGCGCATCCTGCAAACCCTGCTCACCCGTGCCTGCATTCGCATTACCTGTATTGATGACCAGAGCCCGAATGCCATTATCAACGGCTAAATGCTCACGCGCGACGATCACGGGCGCAGCACAAAACCGGTTTTTAGTAAACACGCCAGCGACCCGCGTCCCATCGCATAACTGTATTACCAGCAAATCATTGCGATTTTCACGTTTAATATTCGCCTGCGCAATCCCCATAGAGACGCCAGAGACGGGCAACAATAACGCCGCCACAGGCGGATGCAAATTAACCGGCATGAAATTTCTCCTGCTTATCTAGTAACGACCACCGGTCTTGTAAATATAATTCGATAACTCAGCCGATTCAATATTTACCCTGCGCACGATGCCGTGCATATTACGAATAATACCGCGCATCACGCGATAAACCAGCATAGGATGTGAATTGATCAGCGTTTCAAACCGTGTTCTTCCCATGCTCAACACTTTAGTAGGTCCCATGGCATAAAGTGTTGCCGTAATATGAGTTGCAGCGCCACCTGCGAAGGTAATCATACCCGCCAGATCACCGGGCTTGAGAACATGAACGGTTGATTCTTCGCCGCCACTTTCGATTTTAACTTCGATATCGCCGTAGGCCAGAATGTACAAATTATCAGGTTGATTATCATTGGGCTGAACAATAATGTCGCCGGTTTGATAATCCTGCACCTCAAACAATGTTGCCAGAATTTCAACTTCCGCTTCACTTAACTCCTCGGTAACGGGTGAAGTGCGTAGCGTATCAATTACTAATGACATCGTATTCTCCTTAAGTTAACTGTCCATGACACTGTTTGTATTTTCGACCTGAACCACACGGACAGGGATCATTGCGCCCAACCTTCTTACCATCACGCACAAAGGGTTGCAACTCCTCATCTCTTGCCGCTACCTCGTCTGACTGAGCTTCTTCATATTCAGCATGATGATACTGTACATTTTCAACAGCTGTCACAGTTTCTACCGACTCAATCTCCGCTTCGCTGCGAACTTGTACTGTCATCAGAATTTGCGTCACTTCCCGTTTAATCACATCCAGCATCGTTGAAAACAACTCGAATGCCTCTCGTTTGTATTCCTGCTTAGGATTTTTTTGCGCATAACCACGCAAATGTATTCCTTGACGCAATTGATCAAGCGCTGACAAATGCTCGCGCCAATGCGTATCGACACTTTGCAGCATGATGGCGCGCTCATAATGATGCATTGCCTCCGCACCTACTAAATCCACCTTAGCCTGATAGTGCGCATGGGCCGATTCAAACACGCGCGTGCGCAAACCCGCTTCATTTAAGTGATTATCTTCTTCCAGCCATTGCGCGAGCGGTAATTCCAACCTGAACTCACTCGCCAGTGTATTTTCCAGCGTCGCCACTTCCCACTGCTCTTCCATGCTATGCGGAGCAATATACTGACTGATCGTATCATTCAAAACACTATCACGCATCCCACTAACCGTTGCCGTAATATCATCGCTTTCGAGCAATTCAGTCCGCTGCTGGTAGATCACCTTGCGCTGATCATTCGCCACATCATCATATTCAAGAATTTGCTTACGCATATCGAAGTTACGCGCCTCAACCTTGCGCTGTGCATTTTCAATGGCCCGCGTCACCCAGGTATGCTCAATCGCCTCACCCTCCGGCAATTTAAACTTATTCATAATTGCCGTGACGCGATCAGAGGCAAAAATACGCAGTAATGGATCTTCAAGTGACAGATAAAAACGACTGGATCCCGGATCACCCTGACGACCGGACCGCCCTCTCAATTGATTATCCACACGCCGGGATTCATGACGTTCCGTACCTATGATATGCAAGCCTCCGCTGGCTAGCACTTGCTCATGCACGATTTTCCAATCCGACTTCAATTGAGTAATGCGCGTATTTTTTAACTCTGCATCCAGCGTTTCATCAACACGAACTGCATCGATTTGTTTTTCTATACTACCGCCAAGAACAATATCTGTGCCTCGCCCCGCCATATTAGTCGCGATAGTCACCATTTTAGGCGCACCCGCCTGAGCCACAATCTCCGCCTCACGCGCATGTTGCTTGGCATTAAGAACCTGGTGCGGCAAATTTTCTTTTTCCAGCAGATGCGAGAGCAATTCGGAATTTTCAATCGACGTCGTTCCGACCAAAACCGGCTGACCTCGCTCGTAACATTCTTTAATATCGACGATCACCGCACGATACTTTTCCATTGCCGTTAGATACACCTTATCCATCATATCGACACGTATCGTTGGGCGATGTGGTGGAATAATAACCGTTTCCAAATTATAAATTTGTTGAAACTCATAAGCTTCGGTATCCGCCGTCCCTGTCATACCGCCCAATTTACCGTACATACGGAAATAGTTCTGGAAAGTAATTGAAGCTAGCGTCTGATTTTCCTTCTTAATATCGACGCCTTCCTTGGCTTCGACCGCCTGATGCAGCCCATCCGACCAGCGACGCCCCGACATCAATCGTCCGGTATGCTCATCGACAATAACGACTTCGCCCTCTTGAACCACATAGTTTTGATCCTTGTAATACAAGGAATGCGCACGTAGTGCTGCATATAAATGATGGATCAGGCTGATGTTGGCGGCATCATATAAGCTACCATTGACTGGCAGCAGACCCGCTTCCGTTAGAATGTTTTCAGCGTGTTCATGCCCCATCTCAGACAGCAGTATTTGATGATTTTTTTCGTCAACAAAATAATCACCGCGACTGTCTTCTTCTTTTTGACGCACTAGCTGCTTAACCAACTCATTGATTTTCAGATAGACAGCGACATCGCCTTCCGCCTGCCCGGAAATAATCAAAGGGGTACGAGCCTCATCTATCAATATAGAATCAACCTCATCGACAATGGCATAATTCAGCGGGCGTTGAAAACGCTCACCCATCTGACTTGCCATATTGTCACGCAAGTAATCAAAACCAAATTCATTATTGGTACCGTAGGTAATATCAGCAGCATAGGCAAGCTGTTTTTCATCTGATGGCATCTGAGATACAATCACGCCCACGGACAAGCCCAGAAAATTGTACAACCGCCCCATCCACGCCGCATCACGAGCCGCAAGATAATCATTAACCGTGACCACATGCACACCACGCCCCGTAATCGCATTCAGATAAACGGGCAAGGTTGCCATCAGGGTTTTACCTTCACCGGTACGCATTTCGGCTATCTTCCCTGAGTGCAACACCATCCCGCCGATCAACTGTACATCGTAATGCCGCATACCAAGCGCACGGGCACTACCCTCGCGAACGACAGCAAAGGCCTCAGACAACATCGCATCCAGTGTCTCCCCTTGCGAGAAGCGCTGCTTAAACTGATCCGTTTTCTCACGCAACTGCGCATCACTCAAGACCGCAATATCCGCCTCGAGCTTATTGATCTCTTTTACGGATGAACGATACTGTTTAAGAAGGCGATCATTACGACTACCAAAAATACTTTTTAATGCTTTTGAAATCATGTTTTCTCAACCACCGGGCGGGACTATTACAGCCCTCTAGCCCTTATAAATTAAAGCAATCAATTAGTTGTACCTACCGTCACACACCGTGCGCACGCCAGAATGCGCGATTCTTCCCACGACATCCGGTGGCATCATCAACCCTTGCATCAAATAGCCACGTACACATAGGACAGCTTGGATATATTACCATATTGAGTCAGCGTATCGCACGAAGCATGACAGACGTCAGCCCAAAAAAGCATACGCTACAGACATCTTCAAAATATAATTTAACAAATACGTTTGCAGCTCAAAAATTGGCATACCATCGCATACCACCCTTCATTACTGCATACGCCTATGCCACAACGCTTTAAAACACTCATGAGCGACAATCAGGAATTGCGTACATTACTCTCCAGCGCGCAAATACTGACCGAACTCCAACAGCAACTAAACTATGTACTGCCGGGTTATCTTGCTCACTCCTGCCAGGTACTCGGGCTACACCAGGGTTCATTGAGCATCGCCGCACCCAACGGAACGCTGGCAGCAAAACTACGACAATTGGCACCTGACTTAGCGGTGAAACTTCAGGACCGCGGCTGCCGGGTGAACAACATCAGAGTTAAAGTACAAGTCAGTTTTGAACCCTTGACGCCAAAGAAAACACCGCGAAAACTTAGCCACAGGGCCGAGCACGAACTGCTAGAACTCAGCCAGATGCTGAAGGAATCCCCTCTCAAACTTGCACTGGAAAAACTCTCGCGAAAAACTTCTTAATGGCTATAAAAAAACACGCCATGCCACCAGGACATAGCGTTCCAGCACAAACAACAAACCAAACAGCACGATCAAGAATATCGCAAAACGTACCGTTTGCCATGCAAACCGCAGGTAGCGTCGATTACGCGTAAAAAGATACATTCCGCCGGATAAAACCAGCAAAAGGGCGATCAGGAATAACGTTAAGCGTAAGATCAACATCAATACCGCCCGACTTTCAAATTAAGCTTGCTGCAAAAAATCCGGGGCATCTTTTGCATTATCAAAGGTAACAAACTCCCATGCCTCAGCGTCTGCCAGCACAGCTCTCAACAAGGCATTATTAAGTGCATGACCTGATTTAAAACCCGAAAATGCACCAATCACGGCATGCCCTAGCAAATATAAATCCCCTATCGCATCAAGCACTTTATGCTTAACAAACTCATCTTCAAAACGCAGACCATCGGCATTAAGAACACGGTATTCATCCATCACAATGGCATTATCCAGACTGCCACCCAGCGCCAGACCTTGCGCGCGCATACTTTCAACATCCTGCATAAAGCCGAATGTTCTTGCACGACTGATATCTCGAATATAAGTGTGTTCATCCAAATCAACCGTTACATGCTGGCGGGTATTGGCAAAAACAGGATGGGCAAAATTGATGGTGAAAGTTAATTTATAGCCGTTGTAAGGCTCGAATTTAACCCATTTATCACCTTGAATCACTTCTACAGACTTTTTGATACGTATAAATTTTTTGGCAGCGGACTGCTCAATAATCCCTGCAGACTGGAGTAGAAAAATAAATGTGCCTGCACTCCCGTCCATAATCGGCACTTCAGCCCCATCCATTTCAACGATTGCGTTATCTATTCCCAAGCCGGCCAGCGCGGACATAAGATGCTCGATAGTGGCAATACGCACCCCATTTTGCTCCATGCAGGTTGAAAGTCGCGTATCGTGAACCAAATGGGCGCGCGCCTGAATTTCCTCTACAGGCTTGGTATCCATACGCCTGAATACAATACCGCTATTGATTAAACCGGGCCGCAATGACAAGGTCACTTTTTCACCGCTGTGCAAGCCAACCCCCGTCACACTAACAGACGTTTTTAAAGTACGTTGCTTAACCATGGGTTTTTTAGAGGGAAGTATCATGGCTTAATTCTAACATAGCCGAACCTATTCGACTTGCTTTGGCAGCGTGTGCGATACCCGTTCGCGGCAGAGATAAGCAGTGCGACTTACAACGCCCTGTATATTGCCAAAAATAATCGCTAAAACCAGGTACGCTCAGCCGTTTAGTTCCTCGCTCGTAATTTTTATCTGCCATAGCCCCGATGAAGTCCTTTCTCGCATATCCCGGCGTGGCCAGATTTTTAAACTGAACGATGCAATGGCATGTCAATTCATGCAAAATGCAAAAAATTGATGTCTGACTACAACGTTTTTATTTCCGACACTTGTACATCGCGAAAGTGCGCTTACCGATAACCACCAATTCATCCTTGACGACAGTATCAGCACCAACTTCAGCCGCGCCATTACGTGCCAATTGCAACAAATTTGCTTCGACATCTTCCACACTGCGATTAATAAATCCCACTTTAGCAAGCACGCTTACCGTAATTTTTCCCTTGGACTGGCAACTTGTAACTTGATTCGCATCGGCCAAAGATACACGCTCAGAGCCTGCGCGCACATCAATCATATCGCTGGCACAGCCTGCATTGAACACAAGCAGAGTCGTGAACACAATTTTTTTAAGCAATTTCATAACCAACCCCTTGTTTAAATCACCCTGCCAACCCGTAAGATTGAAATGAATCGCACGACACTCATTTCATCCCCTGCGCGTTATAAAAACCGAATGGTACAAGCTCAATACAGGCAAAAAAGATAGATTGCGCGCGAGAAGCTAAGCCCTCCACGCATCTATCCCCTTGCAATGAATATCTTTAGTCTGCCTGTCGGCGCAGAAATGAAGGAATATCGTAAGTATCCACACCCGATTTTTCCATGGCATCCACTGCCGCACGACGGTGATTTGTTCGAATCACCGTAGGCATTTCCAGATCTGCGTAATTGATGTTGGATACAGGCATATCATGCGTACCTGTTCTCTTATACTCTTCATCTATATAAACGACTTCCGGCTTCACTTGCTTGCGTTCTGCCGGCAAACCCAGGCCCGTTGCCACCACTGTCACACGCAAATCATCGCCCATGGATTCATCGAATACAGAACCGAGTATCACGGTTGCTTCCTCAGCAGCAAACTGCACACACGCCATCACGTCTTCCATCTCTTTGACTTTAAGGGAACTGGTGGAGGTAATATTAACCAGGACACCGCGAGCACCAGTCATGTCAATATCCTCGAGTAAAGGACTTGCAATGGCGCGTCTTGCCGCATCCTGTGCGCGTGTCGGGCCTGATGCAACAGCAGATCCCATCATAGCCATGCCATTTTCTGACATCACGGTACGTACGTCGGCAAAGTCGACGTTAATCAAACCCGGCACATTGATGACTTCCGCAATACCTGCAACGGCACCTTGCAACACACCGTTAGCGGCTTTAAATGCTTCCGGCACGGTAACATCATTACCCAATACTTCCATCAATTTGGAGTTTGGCACGATGATCAACGAATCAACATGCTCTTGCAACGCCTTCACACCTTCGACGGCCAAACGCATACGATTGCCCTCATAGCTGAATGGCTTTGTGACGACAGCCACAGTCAAGATATTCATTTCACGCGCAATTTGTGCCACGATAGGAGCTGCGCCCGTCCCTGTTCCTCCACCCATACCGGCGGTGATAAACACCATATTCGCACCGCGTATTATCTCTCGAATACGTTCGCGATCTTCTTCAGCTGCCGCTCGTCCAACAGCAGGCTTCGCACCCGCTCCCAAACCTTTGGTGATATTGATACCAATTTGCAATTGTGTCGTTGCTTTACTGCGGTTCAATGCTTGCGCATCAGTATTGATCGCGATGAATTCCACACCCTGAACACCTTGCTCAATCATATGATCAACCGCATTACTACCACAACCACCCACGCCGATCACTCTGATCACTGCATCCTGAGATTCAGGCTCCATTATTTCAAACATATCAATCTCCTCTAATATCAAAATTCAATAAATGCTATCTGCACGGGTATTTAAAAGTTAAAACCAAGACTTCATTCTTGCCAAAACATCACTAAACGTATTTGCTTGCATCCGCGTTTCTTCATTCTTCTTGTGGTATTCCAGTCCATATAACAACAGACCTACTCCCGTTGCCATGCGCGGCGTTTTAACAACATCCGTCAAACCGCCGACATCTTTTGGAATACCCAATCTAACGGGCAAATGGAAGATCTCTTCTCCCAGTTCCACCATCCCCTGCATAGCACTGCTCCCACCTGTAATTACGATCCCGGATGACAACAAATCATCAAAACCACTACGTCGCAACTCAGCCTGAATCAATGAATAAAGCTCTTCTACGCGCGGCTCTATCACTTCAGATAGGGTTTGGCGAGATAACATACGGGGTTCTCGATCACCCACACCCGGCACTTCTATCGCTCCGCCATCGGCCAACTGACGCAAAGCGCAGCCATACCGTATCTTAATATCTTCAGCATCTTGAGTCGGGGTGCGTAACGCCATCGCGATGTCGTTAGTAATTTGATCACCCGCAATCGGAATAACGGCGGTATGACGTATCGACCCGCCTGTAAATACGGCAATATCAGTCGTCCCCCCCCCTATATCCACTAGACACACACCCAAATCCATTTCATCATCAGCCAATACCGCACGGCTAGAGGCTAACGGTTGCAAAATCAGCTCATTAACTTCCAGCCCACAGCGATGAATACACTTCATAATGTTTTGAACGGCAGCCACCGCTCCCGTGACAATATGCACATCGACATCCAGACGCATTCCACTCATGCCAAGCGGCTTCTTAATGCCATCCTGTCCATCTATGCTAAATGCCTGCTCCAAAACATGTAATTTTTGCTGATCAGCAGGCAAACTTATGGAGCTTGCCGTCTCAAGCACGCGATCCACATCTGTTTGCGTGACTTCCTTTTCCTTTATTTTTACCATGCCGCTAGAGTTAGTACTGCGAATATGACTCCCTGCTATTCCGGTATGAACCTCGGTAATTTTACAATCCGCCATCAACTCTGCTTCCTCCAATGCGCGCTGAATCGCACCCACCGTAGCATCAATATTGACCACCATGCCTTTTTTCAGGCCTGAAGAAGTATGCATACCCATACCGATTACCTCAAGCCCGCCGTCAGACTTAACCTCACCGACAATAACTACAATTTTGGAAGTGCCAATATCCAGCCCAACCACAAGATTTTTTTCATCCTTATTTCTGCTCATCACATCATCTCCACAGCTTTTGTCTGTTTTTGTATTTGCATCTTCCTATACATTGCCATTTCGTTTCCTCACCGCAAATCCATTCGAATAACGCATATCCACCACCTGCAAGCTACCTTCTTGCACAGATTCAGACCCCTTTTTCGGCTCTGGCGTGATGCCCAAACTATACGGATATACCGTTATAAATCTTGCCAGACGCTGCTGAGTCTCATCATGCCCCAATTCAACAATCATATTGTTACTCAACTGCAACCGCCAGGCTTGACGCGGTGACAACGCCATCTGTTTAATCTGTAAATGCAACACAGCAAACAAATCGCTATATTTTGCATATTGTTGCGTCACTTTCGGCGCACTACCTTCATAACCGATAAATCTGGGCAGTATCTGCTCCGTTTGCGCAGAAAAAACTTCACCCTGTTGATTCACCAAAGCCACGCTATTCCAGCGTGCCAAAGGCTTATGCTCCTCAAACGTCAACACCAGGGTATTGGGAAACTCGCGCCTAATACTGACATTTCTTACCCAGGGCAATTTTTTTAATGCCAGTCTGAGTCCGTCAATATCAACGGTAAAAAAATTTCCCTTGACCTCACGCTGCACCAGCGCTTTTACATTCTCGCTCACAATACGATTCGGCACTGAATTCAAACGCACACTTTTAATGGGCAATAAATGCGGCAAATGTGTCACATAGTGCGCCGCGCCATATACAACCAGACTTGCGCTGACAAACATCAAAGCTCGCGTTAAATTCCGCAACAAAAGCACGTTATCCCACATGCGCCAACTCCAAAACGCGCAGAACCAACTGATCGAACGGGATGCCCACTTGACGCGCCGCCATCGGAACCAGACTATGATCCGTCATACCAGGGGAGGTATTAACTTCAAGCACATAAGGCTGCCCGTCAGGATCTACCAGGAAATCAACCCGTCCCCAACCTTGCCCACCTATCAATGAAAAAGCGCGTTTTGCCAGCATTTGCATCTGTGTTTCCTGTTCGGCACTGAGTCCACTCGGGCAAAGATAACGCGTGTCGTCACGAAGATATTTCGCCTCATAATCGTAAAACTCATTGGCTGGCTCAATTTTAATGACGGGTAAAATCAAATCACCCAAAATCGCAACAGTGTATTCTCCCCCGCCAATAAAACGCTCCGCGATGACCAGTTTGTCGTGCTCAACAGCCATTTGATAGGCAGCCGCCAATTCACTCTCCGATTTAACTTTACTGATACCAACACTAGATCCTTCATTAGCCGGCTTAACAAATAACGGCAAACCCAGCTCTGCCACAACGTGAGCACTCACACTGTCAGCATCAATCAATAAAAAATCGGGGATAGGCAGTCCCGCAGCTTGCCAGACCAACTTACTGCGCCATTTATCCATACCCAGCGCAGAAGCCATCACACCGCTCCCCGTATAAGGAATGCCCAACAGTTCCAATGCCCCTTGCACCGTACCATCTTCGCCCAATCTGCCATGCAACGAAATAAAAACGCGCTCGAAATTTTCATCACGCAGTTGCTGCAAGTTCTGATTTGCGGGATCAAACGCATACGCATCAACACCGTTGCGTTTTAATGCCGCTAATACTGCAGCACCACTTTTCAGCGACACTTCGCGCTCGGCAGAGCAGCCACCGAACAACACGGCAACTTTGCCAAACGAAGCGGGCGAAATCGGAGTAACGTTATTCATCTGTTTTATTCTCACCAATAATTTTTACTTCCGGGTGTAACACCACACCGGTTTGCGCCTCGACAATATCCCGCACCTCGACAATCAAACCTTCAATATTTTCTGCCGTCGCTCCACCCGTATTTACGATGAAGTTTGCATGTTTTTCAGACACTTGCGCGCTCCCTCTTTTTCGCCCCTTAAGACCACACGACTCGATCAGACGCGCGGCATAATCATTGGGCGGATTACGGAACACCGAGCCGGCATTAGGCAAATTCAAGGGCTGACTCGCTATACGCTGACTTAAAAGCGCCTTTATCTTTTTCCTGGACACCTCAGCATCACCTGGCAAAAATTTCAACCAGGCACCGACAAAAAATTCGCTTGGGGACGCCAACAAGGAAAAAGAAGCCGGAACAAAACCCGATTTCCCCATCCCGCTATCTTCTTCATCCCCGCCCCGCAATGCAACGCTGCGATAACCAATATGATATTCCGCCGGCACACGCTCAATAAATTCACCACTACGGGTTATAAGCTGTACCCGGACAACATGCTGCCAAATTTCACTACCATAACACCCTGCGTTCATCGCCAGCATGCCGCCCAACGTTCCCGGAATTCCAGCACAAAATTCCGCACCCTGGAAATTATTTAAGGCTGCGTAACGTGCTAATTTTGCCCCCGGCACACCGGCTTGCACGTAGATCAATCGATCCGGCTGCACACACAATTCATTCAATGCCCCGTGCAGTAAAATTCCCGTACCTGCTACACCGCCATCACGCACCAGCAAATTACTTCCCAACCCGACCGGCCAGACAGACTCTGTCACAGGCAAAGTGCCTAAAAAAACTTGCAAATCAGCAAGGTCAGCCGCTTGATACAAACATTGCGCAACCCCGCCTGCCCGCCAACTGGTATGACGTCGCATCGATTCTTCACGGCACAACTTACCCCGTAACGATGGACTGACGTACGGTGCCGGCTCGTTCATAGTCATGGATGGGCAAGCTGTTTAACGGCACCTGCCACATTGCCAATCGAGCCTGCCCCCATCGTAACAACCACGTCACCTTCACGCGCCCACTGCAAAATAGCCTGAGGCATATCCGAAATTTGCTCGACAAAAATAGCTTCACTTTGACCTGCGAGACGCAACGCATGCATCATCGCTCTGCCATCGGCAGCAACCAGTCTCGTTTCACCTGCCGCATACACTTCTGCGAGCAATAAAGCATCAACATCACTGAGGATTTTTACAAAATCCTCAAATAAATCACGGGTACGAGAATAACGATGAGGCTGAAAGGCTAATACAAGGCGGCGACCGGGGAATGCACCTCTGATTGCCGCAAGCGTTGCTGCCATTTCAACGGGATGATGTCCGTAATCATCAATTAACGTGAATGCCCCGCCTTGTTGCAGGCTAACCTCACCATAGCGCTGAAATCTCCGGCCCACGCCCTCGAACTCATTCAATGCAGCGACGATAGCCTCATCCGCCACCCCGACTTCAATGGCAATCGCAATCGCAGCCAGCGCGTTTAACACATTGTGCAGACCCGGCAGATTCAAGGTAATATCCAAATCGCGTGACATCGTATTTAATCTGCATTGGGCTGTAAAACGCATCCGTCCGCTGTCATGCCGCACATCAACCGCACGAATATTCGCCTCTGCACATAAGCCGTAGGTCGTTACCGGCTTAGTAATACGTGGCAATATTTCACGAATATTTTCGTCGTCAATACACAGCATTGCCCGACCATAAAAAGGCAAATGTTCCACAAAATCAACGAAGGCCTGCTTGAGTCTCGTAAAATCATGGCCGTAAGTTTCCATATGGTCTGCATCGATATTCGTGACCACTGCCAGTATCGGTTGTAAATAAAGAAAAGAAGCATCCGACTCATCGGCTTCCACAACGATAAATTCACCGGTGCCTAATTTTGCATTCGTGCCACTACTATTGAGCTTGCCGCCAATGACAAAAGTCGGATCAAATCCCCCGCGCGCCAACACACTCGCCGTCAAAGAAGTCGTCGTCGTTTTTCCATGCGTTCCCGCTACCGCGATACCCTGACGCAAGCGCATCAACTCAGCGAGCATCATAGCGCGAGGCACGACTGGAATATGGCGCTCGCGTGCAAGCTGCACTTCCGGATTGTCGTGACGGACAGCAGTAGAAACCACCACGGCATCAGCATCATTGATGTTGAGCGCATGATGACCAATATGTATCGTGACACCGAGCCGGCTTAAACGTTTTGTGGCGACATTTTCAACCAGATCAGAACCACTCACCCCAAAACCTAAATTAAACAGCACTTCCGCGATGCCATTCATTCCTGATCCACCAATACCAACAAAGTGTATCTTCCTGATTTTATGCTTCATTCTGCCAACTCCTTGCATATCTTCGCTACATCTTCCGCCGCATCGGGCTTGGCCAGGTGGCGCGCCTGCTGCGCCATGTTCAACAATTTTTCTCGACTTAAACCAGCGATCAATTTTGCGAGGGTCTCTGCATTTAAGGCCGACTGAGGTAAAAAAATGGCCGCGCCTTGCTCACTCAAAAACTGCGCATTATGTGTTTGATGATCGTCCACGGCGTAAGGATAGGGAATCAACAAACTGGCAACCCCCGCAGCAGCCAGTTCCGCGATAGTCAGCGCCCCTGCGCGACAGATCACGAGATCCGCATCGTAATAAGCGAGTGCCATATCGTCGATAAAGGGGCGTATATCGGCCTGAATATTCACCTTCTGATAAGCCGCAACCACCCCGGCATAATTGTTTTTTCCTGTTTGATGCAACATAACAGGACGAACGGATTCGTCCATTAAGGCCAGCGCTTCCGGCAAAACGGCATTAAGCACTTGCGCCCCCAGACTCCCGCCTACCACCAGCACATTCAGACGCCCCCGCCGCGTGTCATATCGGGATTGGGGCACTGCTAATGCGACGATACTACTGCGTACCGGATTGCCCGACCACAGTGCACGTGGCAACACGCCAGGAAAACCACTCACGACCCGGGTAGCCAGATAGGCCAATACTTTATTACTTAATCCAGCGACTGAATTTTGTTCATGTATCACTAAAGGTCGACGCAAAAGTGCAGCCATTAACCCGCCAGGTATTGTGATATATCCCCCCATACCCAACACGACATCGGGACGAATGCGGAATAACACAACGGCACTTTGCATTAGCGCAATGGCCAAATTGAAGGGCAGAAGCAACTTGCGCAACAAGCCTTTTCCCCGCAAACCGGAAAAACGCACGAGCGCGATGTCATAACCGTGTTTAGCAACCAGGTCTGCCTCCATACTGTTGGGCGCACCAAGCCAGGTCACTTGCCAGCCGTCCTCACGCAAGTGATCCGCAACGGCTAAAGCGGGGAAAATATGCCCGCCGGTTCCCCCTGCCATGATTAAAATTGAGCGGTTCATAAACAGCAACTCATCGACTGACCGCAATTAAATTCAACGCAACCAGGTTTTAGCTGTATCCTGATATTCATGCGGGCATCCCCCGTTCTAGCCTTCTATTTTCATAGTCAACCCGAAGCAATACGGCTGCGGCAATACAATTAACCACGACGCCACTGCCACCGAAACTCAAGAAAGGTAACGTCAACCCTTTCGTTGGTAATACCCCCATATTCACACCGATATTAATCGTCGCCTGCACCCCTATCCAAACACCAATCCCTTGCGCAACCAACGCGGAGAAGTGGCGCTCCAGCAAGGCTGCGTTGCCTCCAATCTGAAAAGCGCGTATCAGCACAAGTGCAAATAGAATAATCACACTAACCACCCCCATGAGCCCCAATTCTTCAGCAATGACGGCCATCAAAAAATCAGTGTGCGCTTCCGGTAAATAAAATAATTTTTCCACGCTAGCACCCAAACCCACACCGAAACGTTCACCCCGGCCAAAAGCAATCAAAGCATGACTCAACTGATAACCCTTGCCATAGGGATCAGCCCACGGATCCATAAATCCGATAACTCGCTGCAATCGATAAGGCGAAGACAAAATCAAAGCGGCAAATGCCATTGGCAGCGCAAATAACAACGCGCCAAACACCTTGAGATTAAATCCCCCTAACCATAACGTACAGATGGCGATAGACAACACCACCACAAATGCGCCCATATCTGGCTCTAACAACAGCAAGGCACCGACTACTCCCATCACTCCAAACATAGGAAAAAATGCCTTCATCCAGGAATTATTTTCACGTCCCTTGCGCACCGTATAATCAGCCGCATACATGACCGCAAAAAGCTTCATCAATTCGGATGGCTGAAGATTGATCACAAACAGGGACAGCCAGCGACGACTACCATTCACTTCTCGTCCAACGTGGGGAATTAATACCAACACCAGCAACGCTGCACCGGCCAGAAACAAATAGGGAGAATAAGCCTGCCAAAGTTGTACCGGCATTTGAAATGCCAGCGCACCGGCAATCAGCCCCACCAGAATAAACATACTATGCCGCATCAAGTAATAAGTTGCCTGATGCCCGGTGAACTTACTGCCCTCAGCCGTTGCGATAGAGGATGAATACACCATTACCAGCCCCACCATAAGCAAAGCGATAAATACCCAGATCAACAATTTATCAAATTGCGATTGGGGTGGTGGCGTACGTGTTCTGACTAAAGAGGCCACTTTGCCTCCTGAACCTGCGAGTCACGCGTTGCTTCATTCGTCAGATGACCAAACTCATCAATAAATACTTGGGCTCGATGCGCATAATTACGATACATATCAAAACTGGCACAGGCCGGTGAGAGGAGTACGGCATCCCCCGGTAATGCCTGTTTCATGGCCTGTTGCACCGCTTCCTGCATATCTTTGGCGTGTATGACCGCAACACCGCACCCCAGAATGGCCGCTTCAATTAAAGCCGCATCCCGTCCAATCAATACAACAGCGCGAGCGTGCCGACTCACTGCCGTTTTGAGTTTTGTGAAATCTTGTCCCTTACCCGTTCCGCCCGCAATCAGGACAGCACGACAACCCAATCCTGCCAGCGCGGACACGGTTGCACCTACATTCGTCCCCTTAGAGTCATCATAGAAAGTCACACCGTTAATTTCGCCTACCAAGGCGACGCGATGCGGCAAACCCTTAAAACTTCTCAAGCCATCCAACAGGCATATCATAGGTAAATTTATCGAGTGGCATAATGCCAATGCAGCAAGCGCATTAGAGACATTATGCAAACCGACCAGCTTTAGCTCTGAAGCGTTTAACAGTCGATCAGCGCCGTGAACCAACCATATTTCATCACCTGCCCGCTCAATACCAAAATCTTCCGCCCGAGGTGGGCTATTTAAACCGAAGCTAATATAACGCCCTGTCGCACACTTCATTCCTATGCTGCGCACATCATCCCGATTCAGAACCTGCAGGCGAGTTCGATTAAAAATTCTCGATTTAGCTGTCGTATAGCCATCCATCCCCTCGTATCTATCCAGATGATCTTCACAGACATTGAGCACGGTTGCGGCATCCAACTGCAAGTTGCTCGTGGTTTCCAATTGAAAACTGGATAGCTCAAGCACCCAAATTTCTGGCTGACGATCTCCGCGCTGCAAAACCACATCCAGGATTGCGGGGGAAATATTTCCTGCGGCAACGGCATCACGTCCACACACCTTACAAAGATGTTCGACCATACTGGTAACGGTGGTCTTCCCATTAGAGCCGGTAATTGCAACAACCTTAGTCTCATCCTGAGGTTTAAAACCAGCAATATCTGAGCAATGTTGTGCGAATAACTCGATATCACCTAGCACGGGAATGCCCCGCGCCAACGCAGTGGCGATACAAGGATCAGACAAAGGGACACCGGGGCTGATGGCAATAAGATCAATATCCTCAAACAAAGCATCAGTAAACGCACCACAAACAATCTCTTCAGCAGGAATATACTGCGCAACTTCGTCCAAGCCCTGCGGCGTGTCGCGACTATCTGCAGCGCGCAGTCGTGCACCTTGCAGTGCAAGCCAATGCACCATAGAAAGCCCCGTCTCTCCCAGACCCAGAACTAACACGAATTTGTTTGCCCAACTGTTCACTCTAACTTCCTTTAAATGATGATTAGCGCACTATCTCACTCATCAATAAATCGACATACTTATCTAAGCTTTAATGTGGCCAAGCCCAGTAATACCAGCAACATCGTGATAATCCAGAAACGCACCACCACTTGGGTTTCTTTCCAGCCTTTTAACTCATAGTGGTGATGCAGCGGCGCCATCCGAAACACGCGTTTCCCTGTTAACTTAAACGATGCGACCTGAATCGCTACCGATAATGTTTCCACGACAAATACCCCACCCATAATGAATAACACTAATTCCTGCCGCACGATTACTGCAACGACGCCCAGTGCCGCACCCAGTGCTAAAGCCCCTACGTCACCCATAAAAACTTCAGCCGGATAAGCGTTGAACCATAAAAAAGCTAAACCTGCCCCGGCAATTCCACCACAAAAAACAGCCAATTCGCCCGCACCCGGAATATATGGAATACCGAGATATTTTGCGAACACCGCATTACCTGCCATATAAGCAAAAAGAGCCAATGCACTGGCGACCATCACCGTGGGCATAATTGCCAAACCATCTAGCCCATCCGTCAAATTGACCGCATTACTCGTTCCCACGATGACAAAATAAACCAGGGTAATAAATCCCAGCGCACCCAACGGGAATACTAAAAATTTCATAAAGGGCACGATCATTTCGGTTTGTGCGGGGATCGTTGCCGTGCGCCATAAATAAACAGCCACCAGTAATGCAACGATTGATTGCCAACCCATTTTGGCTTTGGCTGACAATCCTTTTGGATTACGGTGTACGACTTTTCGGTAATCATCGACCCAGCCAATCACCCCGAAACCCAGCGTGGTAAACAGTACAACCCAGACATAACGATTATGTAAATCTCCCCATAACAACGTTGTTATCGCAATCGCCGTCAGGATCAGAGCCCCGCCCATGGTGGGTGTTCCTGCTTTTATTAAATGTGTTTGAGGACCGTCCGTCCGTACTGACTGGCCAATTTTATAATCCGTCAGTTTACGTATCATCGCCGGACCTACTAAAAACGAGATGCCCAGCGCTGTCATCGCCGCCAATACCGTGCGCAACGTGATGTAATTAAATACGCTGAAAAAACGTATATCCTGAGCCAACCATTGTGTGAGTGCTAAGAGCATTTTAATTTACCTGAAAGTGACTCAGTGTCAGGGACGGCTGAGGCACAACACACTCACTTGTCACTTTCGACTTACTGCCCACTAAATATTTGACCGTCCGTTCCATTTTCATGAATCGAGATCCCTTAACCAACACCGTCATATCTGGTGACAAACGCACTTCCAATGCGGCATTCAAAGCATCCATACTGTCAAAGTGCTGGGCACCCGAACCAAATTTTTCGGCAGCAAAACGACTCAACTCCCCCAGGGTATAGAGTGTTTCAATTCCTGATTGACGTGCAATTTCACCTATCCCTGCATGAAATACGGCCGCATCCTCACCCAACTCACCCATATCGCCCAACACCAGAATCCGATGTCCTGTTGTTTGGGCTAATACCGCAATAGCCGCGTGCAGCGATGCGGGATTGGCATTATAAGTATCATCTATTAGCACCGCGCCACAGCGAGCCTGTTTGCGCTGCAAACGTCCCGCCACACCGGAAAACTTTTCTAATCCCGTGACGATGCTTAGCAACGTCAGGTTCAGTTCAATCGCAGCCGCAGTTGCCGCCAGAGCATTGCGTGCGTTATGCTCACCCGGCACTTGCATATCAACCGTAAAATCGCCTTGCGGCGTCCGCGCTATCAATCTCAAGCCATCTGCGTGCGGATACCATGTTCCCGTCACATCAGCCTCGTTATTTAAGCCAAACTCCAGCGTCGAATGTACGCCCGCCAAACCTCGCCACAATGCGGCATACTCATCATCGGCATTGATCAGTGCACTACCCTCGTGCCGCATCCCTGCAAAAATTTCACCTTTTGCCTCCGCGACCGCCTTGACTGAGCCCATTCCTTCTAAATGCGCACCGCTGGCATTAGTAATCAACACCGCCGTTGGGCAGGCAATACGACTCAAATAATCAATTTCACCTGGATGATTCATACCCATTTCGATCACGGCATAACGGTGTCTATCATTTAGCTTCAGCAGCGTCAGCGGCATACCAATATCATTATTCAGATTACCCTGGGTGGCCAACACGGCCTCATCACTCCCTGCCGCAACGCGCAGTATTGATGCGAGCATTTCCTTGACCGTTGTTTTTCCATTGCTACCTGTAATGGCAACCAGCGGAATATCAAACTTGCTACGCCAGTACGCGGCCAACTTCCCCAAGGCCAAACGTGTATCCGGCACAAGGATGAGTGGGATGGCAACATTCTGTATCTTTAATTCCACATCCTGATTGACCATTGCCGCGACCGCGCCATTTGCAGCAGCTTGCTCAATAAAATCAGCCCCATCGAAAAGCTCACCGCGCAGCGCGACGTATAAATCGCCCTGCTTTAGCTGACGCGTATCCGTGCAAACGGCATCAAAACAAGTGCTTTTACTTTGCGTAGCAAGGATCAAACGAGCGCCCAGCACCTGAGCGGCTTTGGCAAGCAACATCATAAAACGCCTCCAGTCTCTTTTGACCAGATTTTTAGGGCCTGCATGGCAACATTGACATCGCTAAACGGATACTTTACGCCATTGATTTCTTGGCTATCCTCATGCCCCTTACCTGCGACTAAAATCACATCTTTACAACGCGCATGACGAATGGCCGTGTCGATCGCATCAGCCCTATCAACAATAACCTGGTGCGTTTTTGCGCTCATGCCTGAAATCACCTGAGCAATAATTTGTTGTGGATCTTCGCTACGCGGATTATCACTAGTCACGATGCAATAATCTGAGAACTTTTCTGCCACACATCCCATCATCGAGCGCTTACCACTATCTCTTTCCCCGCCACATCCGAAAACACTAATGAGCTTTGATTCTTCCCCCTCAGGTGCAACACAGGCTTCCCGCAAGGTCAACAATACCTTTTCCAAGGCATCGGGGGTATGCGCATAATCGATGATGACGGTCGGCAGCCTATTGCCACCCAGTTTCTGCATTCGTCCCGCAACAGGCATCACATGGCTCAGCGCTGTCACAGCTTCTTGCAAATTAAGATGGCCAAGCATCAGTACCGCAAGCACTCCTAACAAGTTTGAAGCATTAAACCTGCCCACCAAAGCACTGGTTAATTTTGCCGCGCCCCAACTGGAATGGATATCCAACACCAAGCCCTGCGCTTGCATCTCAACGGACTGCGCATAAACCATCCGCATCCCTTGCCGCTCAGCCCAATGCAATGCTTCCGTCGTTAAGCCATACGCTATCACCTCCACCGGGCTGTTTCTTAACTGCATGGCCAATTGAACACCAAAGGGATCATCCAAATTGATCACTGCATATTTAAGCGATTCCCAATCGAACAAACACCGCTTAGAGGCCGCATAACTTTCCATATCACCGTGATAGTCAAGATGATCACGCGTCAAATTGGTAAATAGCGCCACATCAAAACGCACCCCTTTAACTCTCCCTTGCGCTAAGGCATGCGAGGAGACCTCCATCGTCACGGCACACGCACCCGCTTCAAGGTAATCCGCCAACAACCCGTGCAATTCAATCGCCCCCGGTGTTGTATTGACACTCGAACAAAGTTCGCCGACAAATCCATTGCCTAGCGTGCCGATGAGCGCACATTTTTTATTCGCTTCATTCAATGCCTGAGCGATCCAATGGCAACTCGAGGTTTTTCCATTGGTGCCGGTGACCCCCACCATCCATAAATGATCGGAGGGTGATCCGTATACAGCGTCAGCCAGCAGCCCTGCTTTATTTTTCAAATCTGACAAGCCCCAGTTGGCTATATCCCAACGACGATCCCATACAAAATTCTGCTTGTCCCAAATAACGGAATTCGCACCCTTATCGATCGCCTGATCGATAAATTGCCTACCGTCACTTTTATCTCCGGAATAGGCAACAAAAGTATCACCGGGTTTTATTTTGCGACTATCCGTTTCCAGATGATGGATCTCACCCAGTTGAATCTGTGCTTCTTGCAAGGAAATAGTCATATTTCCTCCCTGTAAGTTTCTGCAGGTGCGGCAATCACATTATCCAGTGCCGCATCATTCGGCACTTTGAGCAAATGCAATGCACTGCTCATTACCTGACTAAAAACGGGTGCGGCCACGATACCACCGTAATATTGACCACTCGTTGGCTCATCTATCATCACCGCAACAATCAGACGCGGAGAAGACATGGGCGCCATACCAACAAAAGAGGCGACGTAACGATTGGAATAGTGACGCCCATCAAGCTTATGAGCGGTGCCTGTTTTTCCCGCCACTCGATATCCCGCCACGCGGGCCAGAGGAGCCGTTCCACCCGGCATGACAACCGATTCCAGCATCGTGCGCATTTGTGCTGCTGTCTTACTGGAAAACACAGCCTCACCCGCAGGCGGAACATCCAGCTTAAGCAAGGAGATGGGTTTTATTTCACCTTCGCCGGCAAAAATGGTATAGGCGCGCGCCAGTTGCAACAGATTGACGGAGATGCCGTGCCCGTACGACATTGTTGCCTGCTCGATCGGCCTCCAGCTTTTAGCATCCCTGAGAATACCTGCTGCTTCACCCGGAAAATTACTCCCTGTATGAGAACCAAAACCCGAAGTAGAAAATGTCTTCCACAGCACCTCTGACTCCAGTGATAAGGCAATTTTAGCCGCACCCACATTACTTGATTTTTGTATCACCTCCGATACCGTTAACGACGGGGAGGCATGGGTATCATGGATTTTTTTATTACCCACGGTGTACACCCCATTTTCGGTATTGATAACGGATTCCGGACGTAGCTTCCCTATATTGAGTGCCGTTGCGATGGTAAATGGCTTCATCGTCGAACCGGGTTCAAATATATCGGTAACAGCACGATTTCTCATCGCTTGCGTACTCACATGAAGCCGGTTATTCGGGTTATAACTAGGATAGTTAGCTAAAGCCAATACCTCCCCGCTCTTTGCATCCAGCACAACGACAGCACCCGCCTTAGCCTGATTTTGCAAAACAGCATGTTTCAATTCACGATAAGCCAAATGTTGCACTTTACTATCCAAACTGAGCACAATATCGCCGCCCGGCTTAGGCGGATTTAAACTTCCCGCATCTTCAACGATTCTGCCTCGCCTATCCTTAATAACGCGCTGACTTCCAAGTTTGCCAGCCAACTTGTCTTGCAGAACCAACTCCAGGCCTTCCTGCCCGTTATCATCTTGTCCGGTAAAACCCAACATCTGCGCGAACTCTTCACCTGCCGGATAATATCGTCGATACTCGCGTTGCATAGATATTCCCGGCAAATTCAACTTGGCAACCGCACCTGACTGCTCAGGGGGAACTTGTCGTTTTAAATAAACAAAATCTCGCGCACTATCAACCAGTTTCGCCTGCACATCCCCGACAGACATATCCAAAGCATGCGCTAACTGTTTAAGCTGCTTTTGATCAATTTTAGCTTCGTTGGCATCGCCGAGTTTAATACCCGAAGCACTGGCCCATACAGACTCGACGGGCGTACTCACCGCCAATGGCTCGCCGTTACGATCGACGATCATGCCCCGATGCGCACTCACTTCAATAACTCTGCTATATCGCTGATTACCTTTTCCTGCAAGAAGTCATCATGGATTCCTTGCAAGTAAACAGCACGACCTATAAGCCCCGCCAGACAAGCTAACAAGACAAAAAATAGTACAGCCGCACGCCATCTTGGCAACTTCGCCGCAATCGTGTCCTTTGTTCTATTCCTATATTTCATGGCTGCTTAATTAATTCAACTGACTTAACTCGTATAAATTTGAGCTGTTCTTGTTTGGGCATACGCATTTGCAATTGCATGACTGCAATTTTTTCCACCCTCGCCGCTGCAGCCAAGGTACTTTGCTCCAATCGCAACTGACCCCATTCGACTTCCATTTGACGGGCGTGTTCTTTTTCTTGCTGTAACTCTATAAATAATTTCCGCGCCTGATGTTGAGATGTCACAACGCTCAATGCGCACATAACCAGCAATAGCAACAAAAACGCTTGAAAATAGCTATTACGCCACATCACTACGCTCAGCTACACGCATCATTGCGCTACGCGCACGCGGATTGATTTGTAACTCATCACATCCGGCCTTTATCGCACGACCTACCATTTTCAATTTTCCTTGCGGCACTTCACTGGCACGAATAGGAACATTACGCGGCAACGTGTCCGCATCATTCATCTGACGAATAAAATGCTTAACAATCCGATCTTCCAGAGAATGGAAGCTGATCACCACCAATCGCCCGCCTGCTTTCAGGTGTGTCACACATTGAGGCAACACACTTTCCAACTCCTCCAGCTCCTGATTGAGATAAATTCGTATTGCCTGAAAGGTACGAGTGGCCGGATTTTTTCCTGGCTCACGCGTACGAACCGTCTTGCCAAGCAACTCGACAAGCTGCCCTGTCGTTTGGATAACCTGGCTCTGACGCGCCTCAACAATCGCCCGGGCAATCTGCTTGGCAAACCGCTCTTCGCCGTAATCCCGGATAACCTCCATTAACAAGCGCTCATCCACGACTGCCAACCATTCAGCTGCCGTACATCCGCGACTGGTATCCATACGCATATCTAATGGCGCATCAAATCTAAAACTAAAACCGCGCGCGGCCTCATCCAACTGAGGGGATGAAACACCCAAATCAAGCAAAATACCATCGACTTTCGTGACACCTAACGCACCCAACACATCCGTAAGACACGTAAAACCACTATGTACAATTTTAAATCGGCCGTCATCCCATAAACGACCGTGTTCAACGGCTGTCATATCCTTATCAAGAACAATCAAACGACCTTCTGCACCCAGTTGCTCTAAAATTCTTGCGCTATGCCCACCCCGACCAAAAGTACAATCAACATAAATACCCGCGGGTTTAATCGACAATGCATCAACTGCCTCAGACAACAAGACAGTGGTATGACTCAAAGACTCATTCACAAAGAAAACCCTTCCAGCTCAAGCGGTAATTCACCTTCAGAGAACGACAAATCACTTTCCTGCTGCGCCTGCCACTTTGATTCATCCCACAATTCGAACTTATTACCCTGCCCAACCAGCATGACTGTTTTGTCGAGCGCCGCATAAGTGCGCAAGACAGGCGACACCAAGACGCGTCCGGCACTATCCATCAAAACATCTTCGGCATAACCAATCAAACGACGTTGCAAGGCACGAATTTTGGGATTTAAAGAAGAGAGTTTGAGCAATTTGTCACGAATAGGTAACCAGTCAGGTTCAGGATAAACCAACAGACACCCATCCGCGTCTGCCGTCAGCACCAAATTTCCGGCACAACTATTGAGCAGTCTGTCACGATACCTAGCGGGTATTGCGAGCCTGCCTTTGCCGTCTAAATTTAATTGTGCTGCACCTTGAAACATCTTCACACCCCACAAATACCCACTTTTCACCACTTAACAGCACTATATTAAAAAAAAAGCGGCGGGTCAAGCAAATAAATGAACTTTTTCTATAAAAGACAAGGAGTTAGCAACGAATGCTCACAAAAAAGCAAATATGCTTATAAAGCAATGCATTGCATAAACATACTAAAGTTATTTGTAATGAGAGGGAGACAAATCTTAAAGGAAGAATCCAATGATTCGCGTCGGTTAAGATAGGAGACGGCACATACACACCCATGAAAAACACAGGAGGAATACGACCCAAGTGAGATGCAAATAAACTGACAGGCAAAAAAGACCCGCGCAAAAATGAAAGTGAAGCTGACCGATAAGCCGGGTTCTGTCGTGGACAGTCATTCCTCTAGGCGTTTCGTTACCTGACGCTCAAGCAATCTACCCGCTGACGACGCGAACCACGTCATAGTCAGCCTATTTGATCTTGCTCCGAATGGGGTTTACCCTGCCACGCCCGTTACCGGGCGCGCGGTGAGCTCTTACCTCGCCATTTCGCCCTTACCTGTGCCTGATTTAGCAGTAAACTAAAAAATCAGATCATCGGCGGTATCATTTTAGCTCCGGCATAGATTCATACCCTCAACGCTAAAAAGGGAATACGTCAAGCGGCTGGCAGACATGACTAAAGTCAGCCTGCGCAGAAACTCCGCTGCGCTCCGTTTTCTGTGGCACTTTCCATCACCTCACGGCGTCCGGCCATTAACCGGCATTCTGTTCTATGGAGCCCGGACTTTCCTCCCCGCACTGACGTGCGCGGCGACTGCCTAGCCAGCTTCGGGGCGAAGTTTAACACCGAAGTGAGGTGAATTTCATAATTTCATATATTTTGCCCGCTTTTTAGCAAGCCCGACCTCAACACTGAACGCTTTTTATTTTTCGCTGAGTTATGTACGATGCACTCATCGCACACTAAGATTGGAACATTGTATGTCTGTCCGCATGCCCGTTGTTTTCGTATCACACGGCGCACCAGATGTGTTGCTCAATGCTCCTGACACGGTGGAATACTGGCGCAAACTCGGCCAGCTTATTCCCATGCCCATCTCGATTCTGGCTATTTCTGCACATTGGGAAGAAACAAGAGCGACAGTCAGCTTGTCAAAGACACCTGAAACAATTCATGATTTTTCCGGCTTCCATCGCACACTTTATCACCTGCATTATTCAGCGCCTGGCGCGCCGGAGCTGGCAAAAACAGTGGCCACATTACTATGTGCTACGGACATAAATGCCGAGCTACATCCCCAGAGAGGCCTGGATCACGGCGTATGGGTACCCTTATCCGCCATGTATCCTAAAGCACAGATACCTGTGACGCAGCTTTCTTTAGTGGTAAATCAAGGGCCTGAAATGCATTTTAAAATAGGACGCGCCCTGACATCCTTGAGAGACGCAGGCGTGCTGATCATCGCATCAGGATCAGTTACGCATAATTTTACATGGTTAAACCGGCACAACCCACGCGACACTGTTCCGACAACGCAGGCGAGAGATTTTAGCGTATGGGTGGCAAAGCAAATTCTAGCGCACGATGTAACCGCACTGTTCAATTATCGCGACGCGCCTTATGGCGCAGCAGCACACCCCAGCGAAGAACATTTTTTACCCCTTTTTATTGCCTTAGGAGCCGCATCAAATGACGCTCCTGTACGTTATCAACCCGACTTTACCTATGGCAGTTTATCTATGGACGCGTACCTATGGACAGACAAAAGGAACGGTAAAAAATCTGCAGCGATGCAATAACACCCAGAACAAGCGCGACTAATCAGTCAGAATTGACAAGCTGCATAACAACCCTCAGGGTTTTCCACTGTTTTACTTCTTCCTGCAAAGCCGCTTCCGTCAGGGGGTTTTGCTTTAACCAGTCCTCACTGATTGCCAAACAATATTTCACCCCCACCAGACTAACCTCAATTTCAGGTAGGGCGACATCACTGCGATTTCGATAGAACAAGGCTGCAAGCCGTAAACTCATGACCAAAACAAAGTCTTCGGCTTCCGTCAACAACCCCTGCAGTTTTTTCAAGCCCCCTCGATGCGCGAGTGCCAGTAAACTCAGTCTTGCCTGTTCTTTTTTTGAAAAACCGGGCATATCTGCATTGGCAAGAATATAGGCCGTGTGTTTGTGATAACCACTATGAGCAACGCGAATACCAACGCCATGCAAATGAGCGACCCAAGCCAATATTTGCAGCGCGGACTCAGGCTGCTCACGCCCGAAAAACTGGCTCGCCAACTGAACAGCAAGTCTGGTCACCCGCTCAGCCTGTTTGGTATCAACGTGATAACGACACATAAAATGCTGCACCGTCACATCGCGCATATCATCATTGTGAAAGCGTCCCCACAAATCATATAACACACCTTCACGTAAGGCGCTGAGTCCGACTTGCATATGAGAAATAGCTAGCTCATCAAAGGCGGCATACATAATCGCAAAACCACCCGCCAAAGCGGGCAGGCGATCGGGGCGCAAACCCAACAAAGTTAACTTTTGCACATCCCCGGTTTTGAGCAACGTTGTACGCAGCAACTCTAAACCTTCGCGTGTAATACCACTGCGACTGTAACCATTCAATTCCAAAATTTCGGCGATTGCCTTGGCCGTCCCGGATGACCCAATCGCTCTATTCCAATGTCCTTTATAATCAGCCACGATATTCTGTAACTCACAGCGCGCCGCCAACTCAGCCTGCAACAGATTATGCTTAGTAATTTTTCCATCCGGAAAAAAACGACTGCTAAAACTGACACAGCCCATATACAGGCTTTCCAGTTTGAGTGGTGTCAAACCGTGACCAATGATAAATTCCGTAGATCCACCACCAATATCCATGACTAACAGCCGGTCATCCGACAAGGGCAATCCGTGTGCAACACCCATGTAAATCAAGCGGGCTTCTTCACGCCCTGCAATCACATCGATAGGAAAACCCAAGACCCGCTCTGCTTTTTCTATGAACTGAGGGGCATTCTCTGCCACACGCAGAGAGTTGGTGCCCACCACTCTCACGGCAGAAAGAGGAAAGTCTCGCAATCGTTCGGCAAATCTCGCCAAAGCGGCCAATCCCCGTTGTTGCGATGCCTCATCCAGATAGTTATCCTCCGTCAAGCCCGCCGCCAATCGCACAGGCTCTCGCAACCCATCCAGCATATACAACTGTTCCCCCTCTATTTTGGCCACCTGAAGCCTGAAGCTATTTGAGCCTAAATCTACTGCCGCCAGGATAGAGTGTGATTTCATAACGGGCACTAAGGTAAGACTTCGCGATCGATTTCTTCTATGGAAACATGGCGCACATCTCGCCCTTTGACCATATAGATAACATATTCAGCAATATTTTTAGCATGATCACCGATACGCTCAATCGCTTTTGCGACAAACAATATTTCAAGCGAAGTGGTTATTGTGCGGGGATCTTCCATCATAAAGGTAATCAAATAGCGCATGATAGAACGAAATTCCTCATCCACCTGATCGTCCTGACGAACTACTTCAGCTGCCATAACAACATCCAAACAGGCAAAGGCATCCAGTGCTTTACGCAACATCGCCACCGCCAAATCCGCTGCATGCTTAACCTCGTGATAGCGTGGAATGGCTAAGCCGTGCTTTTGGGATAGCAATTTTGCCATACGAGCGATTTTCTCCGCCTCATCCCCGATACGTTCAAGATCCGTAATCGTCTTAATCACCATCATCACCAGTCGCAAATCACTTGCAGTGGGTTGACGTCGTGCGATCACCTGGCTGCAAGCCTCATCAATCTTGACCTCCATGGCATTGACGCGATGATCATCATCAATCACTCGATTCATCAACGCAACATCTCCATCCACCAGAGAAATCACTGAACTATTGATTTGACTTTCAACTAACCCGCCCATCTGTAATACGTAGGCACGTATCGTTTCTAATTCAACATCAAATTGCTTAGAAGTATGTCCACTATTGCTCATATAATTCTCCGTGTACGGTTAACTTTACAGGTTATGTGATAATTGTGAAGAATTTATGACAACACAGGCACCCTAGCCGGACAAAAATTCTCAAAAAAATCACTTAGGCAGTCATCGTCCTAACACCATCGCTCATACCCAACAACAACACATCCGCAGCACGTCGTGCAAACAGGCCGTTGGTGACAACACCTGCAATATGATCCAAAGCCGACTCAAGCTCAACAGGATTGATGATTTTCATACCATGCACGTCGAGAATGATATTACCATTATCGGTCGTAAAGCCTTCACGCAACACAGGCTGACCACCCAGCGCAACCAATTGCCGCGCAACTGAGCTACGTGCCATCGGAATCACTTCGATAGGTAAAGGAAACTTGCCCAGCACATCCACCAACTTACTGGCATCACATAAACAGATAAATTTACGACTGGCACCGGCAACAATTTTCTCGCGCGTCAACGCACCTCCGCCGCCTTTTAACATATGCATATGACGGGTAATCTCATCCGCACCATCGACATACACTTCAAGCGCACCGGCATCATTTAACGACATTACCTCAATACCATGGCCTTGCAAACGTTTAGCAGAGGCTTCAGAACTTGCCACTGCACCGCGTATTTTATTTTTAATTTTGGCTAATTCATCAATGAAAAAATTAGCTGTTGAGCCTGTACCCACACCGACGATACAATCTGAAGGCACATACTCAATTGCCGCCCGAGCGACAGCACGTTTCAAATCATC
Source organism: uncultured Nitrosomonadales bacterium (assembly GCA_903861075.1). Lineage (GTDB taxonomy): Bacteria > Pseudomonadota > Gammaproteobacteria > Burkholderiales > Gallionellaceae > Gallionella. Next base: position 8,780 of record CAIOSY010000055.1, on the reverse strand, counting down.
CTGACTAATCATTTTTACACTCCCTTTAATATTATTATTTTCAGACTCAATTATTGCAGGAATTTGTGATTTTAGGGAAGTCATCTGCATATAACGCCCGTCAGTCAGCATTTCAGCTTATACGAGGTACAGCGCTATAAACCGCCGCTTATCCTGCGAACACACATTGTTTTTGACATTCAGAGCAACCTATGTCAATGAAGCAGGTGTAAGATTACACGTTACCATTAAACCGTCGGAGGAAATTAAATGCAAAACACCTTAACCATCTGCACCACCGGCTTTAACGATCAAAAACCAGGCACATCGGGCTTGCGCAAACGCGTTCCCGTATTCCAACAGCCTCATTACCTCGCAAACTTTGTTCAGTCCATATTCGACAGTATCTCCCCTCCGCCGGGCGCCACACTCGTTCTTGGCGGCGACGGACGATATTACAATCGTGAAGCGATTCAGATCATCCTGAAAATGGCAGCAGCTAACGGCTTTAGTCGCGTTCTGGTCGGACAAGGCGGCATTCTTTCTACACCCGCAGCTTCCTGTGTGATACGAAAATACGCAACTTTTGGTGGAATTATCTTGTCCGCCAGCCACAATCCCGGCGGACCTGAAGGTGATTTTGGCATCAAATACAATACAGCCAATGGCGGCCCTGCACCGGAAAAAATTACCGAAGCTATTTTTGATCTCAGTAAAAAAATCACCCAATACCAACTGGTCGACGCGCCTGATGTTGCACTCGACACCCTGGGAGATTATTCAGTTGGCTCGATGATAGTTTCGGTCATTGATCCTGTGGCCGACTATGCAGAATTAATGGCCTCGCTATTTGATTTCGACGCGATACGCGGTTTATTCGCAAGCGGATTTCGCATTAAATTCGATGCGATGCACGCCGTCAACGGCCCTTATGCCCGTGAAATTTTCATCAAGCGTCTGGGGGCAACGGAAGACAGCATCATAAACTGCGTGCCCTTACCCGATTTTGGCAACGGCCATCCGGATCCCAATCTCACCTATGCACACGAATTGGTCGAAATTCTATATGGTGAAAATGCACCTGATTTCGGTGCCGCCTCGGATGGGGATGGCGATCGAAATATGATTTTAGGTCGTCACTTTTTTGTTAATCCATCTGACAGCCTGGCTATTTTGACTGCCAATGCCACCCGCGTTCCCGGTTACAGCAGCGGTATAGCCGGAGTTGCCCGGTCTATGCCGACCAGCGCAGCTGTGGATCGCGTCGCCAAAGAACTCGCCATCCCCTGCTTTGAAACGCCAACCGGGTGGAAATTTTTCGGCAACCTAATGGATGCAGGGAAAGTCACCTTATGTGGTGAAGAGAGCTTTGGCACCGGCTCAGATCACATCCGCGAAAAAGACGGACTATGGGCCGTCTTGTTCTGGCTCAATGTTATCGCGGCACGAAACCAGTCTGTAGAAACGATTACGCGCGAACACTGGGCGCATTTCGGGCGAAATGTCTATTCCCGTCACGACTTTGAAGCCATTCCCGCAGAGGCCGCCAATGGCGTCATGCAGCATCTAAAAAATAACTTCGCTTCCCTGCCGGGACAAAAAATCGGAAGTTATACCGTCGCTGTCTGCGATGATTTCAGCTACACAGACCCGGTAGACGGAAGTGTCAGTAGCGGACAGGGTTTACGGGTATTATTCACCGATGGCTCGCGCATTGTATTCCGATTGTCTGGCACCGGAACAGAAGGGGCGACGATACGAATCTATCTGGAAGCTTATGACCCGAATGTAGAGAACCACCATCTGGACGCACAGGAAGCGCTGGCTGAACTGATACGCATCGCAGGCCAGCTATCAGAACTCGAAGCAAGAACCGGACGCGTACAACCTACGGTTATTACTTAATCAAGCACGTCGCAGGTAACAGGATAACGCCTGTTACCTGCATATTCAGCTTAGGCTTCTTAGGACTAAGTTTGATCCTGCTGATCAAACTTAATTTTTGTAGCGCGCATCAGACGCTGTGTAGACTCCCCTTGAACCACCACAGTAGATAAATAGGCATCACGCCTATCCACAGCGCCTAGCTCATGAGCCGCGCGCGCAGCAATGATGCTATATAAAGCAGAATTTTCACCGTGTTTGATCGCCCGAATCACGGCCTTTTCAGCTTCCATATAACGTCCTTCAAAAAAAGCTCGCAATGCCACATCCAATAATTTACGTGAATGACGGCGGGCACGATCCAGGCGAATTTGTTGCACCACAGCCGGCAATCGCGTGGTCGCTGACAACAAATGAATCAGCCAGTAACCGAAACCAAAAATCAACAAAAACAACAAAACAAAAAGTTTAAGTGATACCTCAACACGATAAGGAGGATACACCACCAACACATAAGCGGTATTTTGCAATAACGTACTTAGTGCCACGGCTCCGGCGAACAACACCAAAATCGAAATCAGATACTTCATCGTAACGCCTTTAGTGCCCGGGGAACCCCATGACCGGATGACTTTTCCTGGCTCAGGCGATAACTACGTACAGCCTGTAAACTCGAACCAATATCTGGCAACTCGATATTGATACTAGCCGCCGCCAAAAGATCCATTTCCTCTAAAAGATGAGCCCCTTCTTGCGACTTAACATCGAAATAGCGTGCCGTCCACAGTCGTGCTGTTTTCAACTCCTGCCTGAAACTTTCTTCATCGCGAGATAACAAGGCCAATCGCGCTGATACAAGACGCATTTTCAGATTTTCACGCAGAAAAAATTCTTGCTTAGGTGGCAGCAATACAATTTGTGTCAAGCCGGTATTTTCAATGCGCACAAGTTGCTTGACCTCCTGCCAGACCGCATCGAGCATTTTTTGCCAGGCAGCCTCATTTACAACAGGCGCAATAACACGGGTGGTCAAATTCTCTGATGGTCTATGCCTATCAATCAAGGGCAACTCATCAATAGATGACAGCAAGCGATTTATTTTAAAATTGATACCGGAAACATCCACTTTGGGCAACGCTCGAAGCTTGTCCAAATCTTGACCTATCGCCTTACGCAATCCCCCTAAAGCAGGACGTTCCATGCGTTCCAATCTGGAATCTGCACTCTCAAGCGCAATCAAAGCGGCCTTTACATTACCCAGCAACTGTAATTGTTGGCCTGCAATAAGCAAAAGTTGCTCCACGTCCGCCAAGGCAGTTTCATCACGACTAATAGACAGATTGTTATACAACTGCTCCAGGGCAGCGCGCTGATTCTGCGCTTGAGCATAGTAGGATTCTAAGGTTGCGACTTTAACAGACAGCGTCCGCATTTCATCCTGATTTTTCTCAATCAAAATAGCATTAGCCTTACTGCCACCATCCATATCAGCAATCTTTTTGGCCAACTCCTCACGCATATCGCTAATCGCCCTATGCCCATCCAGCCATTGCCAAACAAAAATCACAACCAACACTGCTAGTGTCAGCTGGGTAATGCTCATTTTTACAAAAAAATCAGCTAGTAAAGACTTGCGTACGGGGGCTTGCTCATTCGATTCAATACTCGGCGATTCACGCATCCTGCACTCCTTGAATAGTTGAATCGGCTTTGCCTTCCGTCTTTTGTACGCTCGCCCACCTCCTCAATTCGCTCAGCACACCCTCATCTCCTGCACCCGTCAAATAAACCTGAGACCAACCCTGTTGACAGGCCAAGTCAAAGATGCGCGCATGCGGCACGAACAAAGGAATAGCGCCAAATAGCGCTTGCTGCGATTTTGACCATCCTTGCCACAAATAAGCCAGCGCTTCACTACTTGTCACCGTAATCGCATCAAGCGGCTCAATCCCTAACGACTGCTGCGATTTTTGCCGACAGTAACAAGGCACATATTCCACCAAAGCACCCCGAACTTTAAGGGTATCTCCTAACAGTTCACGTCCCGCCTCGCCCCGAAAAATCATGATGCGTTTATCCAAAACCGACTGCAACACCGGCATGGACAGCAATCCTTCGCTGTCAAATTGTTCAAAAGGAAGCAGCACCTCCGCAACACCGCGAGCCCGCAAAGCCTGCGCACTCCCCTGTCCCACTGTGAGCGCTTTAAGATGCGAAGGCCACTCACGCCCGTCCGCCAGAATCGCATCCATGCCATATTTGACTGCATTAGGACTAATAAAAATAACAAGGTCCGCCATAGACAACTGACTGATCTGCAACTGCAGCCGATGCTCATCCTGCACAGGCGTAATATCCAGCAAAGGGAATAACACAGGTATGCCTCCCGCCGCCTCAATTTCCTGCGTCAAACGTATCGCCTGGTCGCGCGGACGCGTGATCAGTATTTTCAAACCTTGCAGAGTATGTTCAACCATTGAGGGCAGCTAAAATCTCACCCGCACCTTGCAACAACAGATCATCTGCAATGCGCTGGCCCAACGCTTCCGGTTGAGCAATGTCACCCACTAACTCGGCACGCATCACACGCTGACCGTCAGGACTTGCCACAAAACCGCGCATACGCAGTTGTCCTTGCTGCACTTCGGCAAAACCGCCCAAAGGAACCTGACAACTGCCATTTAAAGCGCGACTCATCGCTCGCTCGGCGAAAACACAGGCTGCCGTTTCGGCATGATGCAAGGGTTGCAGCATGGCGATCACATCCTCTCTCCCTGCACAACACTCAATTCCCAATGCACCTTGACCCACCGCCGGCAAACTTTCCTGACTGCTAATCAAAGCGCGTATGCGCTCAGCCAGCCCCAATCGTTTCAAACCCGCAGCCGCTAAAATAATGGCTGCATATTGCCCTTCATCTAGCTTGCGCAAGCGCGTCTGGACATTGCCGCGCAACGGTTCAATAAGCAAATGTGGAAAGCGTGCACGCAATTGACTTTCCCGGCGCAAACTGGAAGTACCCACAACACTCCCCGCCGGCAAAGCAGCTAAATTAGCATAATGATTGGAGACAAAAGCATCATGAGGATCTTCACGCTCGCCAATGGCGGCCAATACAAATCCTTCCGGCAAAACCATAGGCACGTCTTTTAAAGAGTGGACAGCAAAATCAGCGCGTCCGTCTGCCAAAGCGGTCTCCAATTCCTTCACAAATAATCCCTTGCCACCAATCTTGGATAGACTCACATCCAAAATCTGATCACCTTGCGTGGTCATTCCAAGAATACTAACTTCAGTTTGCGGATATAATGCGCGCAATCTGTCCCTGATGTGTTCGGCCTGCCACATGGCCAGCGCGCTTTCCCGCGACGCAATAACCAGACGAGCCAGAGGAGCGAGTGAAATAGAGGGAGCTGAACTCATCAAATTTTCCTTGTGATTGATTACGCATTGCATTCTAACACGGAGGCTGCTGCGCTTTTTTGCATCGAATAAAATACGTTTTAAATTTCGTATTCATTCAAAAAAGTTAAGTATAAATCACAAAATTTGACTCTCGTCATAACAAATTGTTTTTATTGAAAAATATTTATAGCTTGCAATCTGATGAGATTTCTATAATGCCAGGAATCAAAACAGAGCTTAATTTCCCGAAATTTATTTTGATTGCCGTTTCGTCAGTAAGCAGCTTGCTTGTCATATAATCCTTTATACAAAATTTATTAAGCTTTTATAAATTGATGAACTTATTTTCTGCTCCTGTTGATATTTCCAGCAAAGACCTGCCCTTCCGCGAAGATGTGCGCCTACTCGGCCGCATCCTCGGCGATACACTACGCGAGCAAGAAGGCGAAGTAACCTTCCAGCTAGTCGAGAATGTACGTCGCTCTGCGGTGCTCTTTCGAAAAACCCAGGACGGTCGCGATGGCGAGCAACTAGAACAAATGCTGGATGCATTAACCCCAGGCGAGACGCTCGCCGTGGTTCGCGCCTTTAGCTATTTTTCGCAATTAACCAACATCGCCGAAGATTTACACCACAATCGACGTCATCGCGCGCATCTCAAGGCAGGCTCGCCACCGAAAGACGGGTCTTTGCTGCAAGCACTAGACCGGATTGAAGAAAATAATATCAGTACCGAAACCCTGCAAGCTTTCCTCGACAGTGCGGTCATTTCACCTGTACTAACTGCACATCCGACTGAAGTGCAACGCAAAAGCATCCTCGATTGCCACTTGATTATCTCTAGCCTGCTGTCCAACCGGGACCGCCTGGATATGACACCAGAAGAACTTTCCGATAACGAAAATGCCCTGCGCCGTTTCATTCTGATTTTATGGCAAACACGGATGCTACGTACCGCCAAACTAACTGTGCGCGACGAAATCAGGAACGGTCTTGAGTTCTACCGCTACACCTTCCTCACGGAAATTCCTAAAATTTACGCTAATTTGGAAGCGCAACTCGAAACACGTTTCGACAAGAACATCAAGATTCCGGCGTTACTCAAAGTAGGCAGCTGGATAGGCGGGGATCGTGACGGTAATCCTTTCGTCACTCATGATGTCATGCAATACGCGGTACAACAGCATTCTGAACTTGCCTTCGAACATTATTTAAATGAAACACATCTGCTCGGCACACGCCTGTCATTAACGGATCGATTAGTGGATGTCAGTCCCGAGCTGCGCGCCCTGTCTGATGCCTCTCCTGATACGGCTGTCAGCCGCACTGACGAGCCCTATCGCCGCGCTTTGATTCTGATTTATTCACGTCTGTCAGCTACCGCAGCCAATCTGGGGCATGAAATTTCTCATCTTCCTCCCGTAGATAAACAAGCAACACCTTATAAAACACCTAAGGAATTTATCAGTGATTTAGATATACTCATAGACTCCTTGCATCAGCACGGCGCGATCTATCTTGCTCGCGGTCGTCTTGCAAATTTACGCCGCTCGGCTGAAATCTTCGGTTTTCATCTAGCCCCTCTGGATATGCGGCAACACAGCGCAGTACATGAACAAACCGTCAGCGAGTTACTCGCTCATAGTTCGGCAATCAACAACTATTCCGAACTCGATGAAACTGCACGCCGCAGCGTGCTACTCGATGCATTACAAGCAGACCGCCCTCTCATAGGCGATCTGGCGCTCTACTCAGATGTCGCTCAGAGCGAATTGCGCATCATGCAGGCAGCCGCAGATATCCACCAGCGTTTTGGCCGTGACGCCCTGCCCAATCACATCATTTCCAAGACGGATGCGGTAAGCGATATGCTGGAATTGGCACTGATGCTGCAACAGGTCAATTTACTCGAAGGCCGTGACAAACTACACATCAATATTATTCCGCTGTTCGAAACCATCGAAGATTTGCGCAGTTGCGGCCCTATCATGGACGCATTGTTCTCCATTCCCTACTACCGTCAATTGCTGACACACAGAGGCAACACGCAAGAGGTTATGCTGGGCTACTCCGACAGCAATAAAGATGGCGGATATATTACAGCCAACTGGGAACTCTATAAGGCAGAGTTAGAGCTGGTTAAAGTCTTTGCCAAATATGGTGTTGAACTGCGGCTGTTCCACGGACGGGGTGGCACGGTTGGCCGGGGCGGCGGCCCAAGTTATGAAGCCATTTTGGCGCAACCTCCCGGCAGTGTAAACGGACAAATCCGTATCACGGAGCAAGGCGAGGTGATTTCCAGCAAATATTCCAATCCTGAGATTGGTCAGCGTAATCTGGAAACTTTAATTGCAGCAACCATGGAAGCCACCTTGCTGCATCATCACGGTGCAGACAGTGCGATGCCGGAATATCACCGCATCATGGAAGCGTTAAGTCTTGATGCCTTCGCAGCCTATCGCAAGCTGGTCTATGAGACACCGGGCTTCACCGAGTATTTCTTCACGGCAACACCGATACGTGAAATCGCCGAACTCAACATCGGCAGTCGCCCTTCGGCGCGTCGCGCCTCCAATCGCATTGAAGATCTGCGTGCCATACCGTGGGTATTCAGCTGGGGATTAAATCGCACCTTATTGCCCGGCTGGCTAGGCTTTGGTAGTGCGGTAAAACAATTTATCGCTCGTGAAGGTGACACAGGATTAGCCCAGCTTCAGGCGATGTACAATGATTGGCCATTCTTCCGCGGCCTGATGTCGAATATGGATATGGTCTTATCAAAAACCGATATGGGTATCGCTTCACGTTACGCCGATCTGGTATCCGATATTGCGCTACGCGAACGCATTTTCGGTGCAATTCAGCATGAATGGGCCGACACCGTAGCACTGTTATTGGCAGTAACGGGTAATAACACATTACTGCAAGACAATCCTGCCTTCTCGCGTAGCCTGCTTACTCGCACACCCTACATTGACCCGCTCAATCACCTGCAAGTTGCCCTGCTGGAACATCATCGCGCCGGAAATAACGACGAACTGGTCAAGCGGGCAATACATCTGACCATAAACGGCATTGCAACAGGATTAAGAAATAGCGGTTAAAAGAACGGCAACTCAGTACAAAAACCGGCACATCTGCCGGTTTTTTATTATGCTTTAAATTAAAATTTGAAAGTTGCACCCAGGGGATACACGTTAGCATTGTAGTTCTGCGTTACACCAACGGTCTGAATATTGCTGGTTGCAGCGCCATAATGATCCCAACCTAAACGAATACCTATTGCCGGCGTGACATTGTACACCCCGCCCATCTTCCTGGACCCGTATAGAATGCCTCGGCACCCCAGTTTTTAGTAAATTGTTACCCGGCCAAAACACCCCCGACGGTATCATTGCTCTTAGTCATGACCGCATCGGAAGCAACACTCCTCGTACTGGAACGACCTAAAGTGACCCCCGCATAAAACCCATCATCCTACTTTCGGCAGTTGACAGCGTAAAATCAGCCGC